>JAEEVK010000017.1 GCA_016287095.1 Lachnospiraceae bacterium | reverse complement strand
ATGGGTAATTACTTCATGCTTTTATCTGCTTTTAGTTACCGGAGTGTTTAGTTTAATGTCCTATATGGATGCTGACAAAGACAGGATTGCCGGTGATCTGGTACGACGTTTTATGCTCCCTGTATCCGGATATATATCACCTATACTTGGCCTGATTGTCGGTGTATACGTGTTTAGTTATCTAAGCAGTAAGAAAAAGCATCATTTCTATGATTTTCTGCCCATGAGCAGAATGAGTATGTTTGCTACCCGGTTTATGTTGGGCTTCATCATTATGATGATACCTAGCTTAGTCATATATCTGGTTGAACTGTTACAGGCTACTATTCAGACAGGTTATTTCCTTATCGCAGATCTGTCAGCCTGGCTGCTCATAAACTGTATCTCAAATCTGTTCTGGCTTGCCTTTGCAACGTTGTTTATGGTGCTGTGCGGCAGTAAGATCATGGCTGGTATATGTTATGTGGCATTTACATTTGTAGGTGTGATACTGGTATATACATTGGCTTTATTCAATTCCTTTATGTATATTGGATTCTCCAGCCTTGGCAGAGTATCAAATATAGATCTTATAAACATCGGTATATTTTCACCGCTTGAGTTTATATATGATGAAGGTGTTTTGCATGGAAGCGGGAGCTGGTTTAATCAGTATTTCGATATTATTAAGCTTTTAATTGTATTTGTAGCATTTGTAATATTATTAGTATTCTCGGCGCATCTGTATAAAAAGCGTCTGACTGAGAGAACAGGTGACAATATTGTATTCCCTCTGATGAAAACTATATGTGCATGTGTTTTCACTCTGATGTTTACTATTGAAGGTACTTTCTTCATAATTGGTATCACCGTATATGAACAGGAAGGGTTAGCTCATTATGCATCATATAGGATATTAATCATAGCTTTAGTGATTGTGCTGGGTATACTTGGATATATGATTGCGAGCATGATCATCGAAAAGAAGTTCAGGGTATTCAAGAAGAATATCCTTAAGGCATCAATATTTACTGCTATAATGGTTGTATTCATGATACTCTATATGCATGATGCATTCGGCATAGAGAAGTATGTACCTGAAGAAAATGAGGTGGATACTGTCGGTGTAACCAGTGGCCAGTTTATGTCTGAGTCGGTTTATTCATATGTACAATATGATTATTATAACGATGATTATATCTACCCGACCAGCATGTCTGATGAAAATAAGGAAGTTATTATTGGTCTTCATCAGATGATAATCGATAATATGGACGAAGTAATAGAAAGTTATAAAAACATTGACGAATCATATTATAACAGCATATATGGTGACTATGACTTTGAGGAATATTCAAGGAATGTAAAGCCTGTCAGATCCTGTGTAGTATATTTTACATACTATATTAAAAATGAATCTATGTACAGAGAGTACTATATAAAACCCGAAGGTAAACTATTTGAACAGGTAAAGGCATATCTTAAGGCTCATCCTGATACATTCCGTAAGGGAGATTCGGAGCCAAATTACTATTATGGCTATATGAATACTATACAATAAACAATATGTAATATACTGGAAAAACAAAAATTACATATAAATATTACAGTTTTTATTCGAAGACAATCTCATATCATGTGAGTTTTGTCTTCGTTTTTTCATTGTTCAAAAAAATATTGAAGAATTGTCTGAAATATGGTAAAATATATAGATTAAAAGAACAATATGCATTGAATTTTGTTTCAAATGGTATATTTTTGATCTGGGAGATAAATGTATGGCCGGTATACAAATGGTAAAGTATTCTGAAGGTGACATAATCCTAAAGGAAGACGAGATAAATGAATATTTGTTTAAGATCATAAATGGTCATGCTGAAGTGTATATCGGATATCGGACCGATCACGAGGCCTTGATAAAGATTCTGGGTGAACAGTCATGTTTTGGAGAACTTGGCATGCTGCTTCACAAACCATCCATATATACTGTCGTTGCTTTTTCTGATGTGCTGGTAATGAAGATACCTGAGGAATCCTTTGGAGAGTTTGTTAAGACAAATCATCAGGTGGTACTCAATATGCTTAGGAACACTACAGAAACCATGCTGACATTTAAAGTGCATATCGATCTTTTGCTTCAGGAAATAGAAAACGGAAATAAACCTAATGAAACCACTTTAAATAATGTAAAAAAACTGATCAAAGGTTATGGTATCTATAAATCCATCGATCAGGCTGTGTATGACTTAAATAAGAAAGAATATAATAACTGATTCAAAGAGGTTTGGCAATGTACGATTCATTTTTACAGGAACTTGTACAGATAAATTTTTTACCGTTATGTTTAATAATATTTCTTATAATATTTATAACTTTCAATGATGTATATGAACATGAAGTAACACAGATGTTTGTGAGACCGATGTTTTTACTTATAGTTCTGATTATCATAGATAACATAGATTATTATCTGCTGGAAGGCAGGAATACCGGCTATATACATACATTATCGGCTTTTCTTGGGTATAATGTAAGATTACTGCTTATGGTATCCCTTATACTGATTGAGATCAGGGATGAGAGAAATATCTATAAAAAGATTCTTGCTATACCTTTGATGGTAAATCTGGTGATTACTTCTTTGGCATTCTTTACTCATCTTGTTTTCTGGTACGGTGAAGATGGTGAGATAATGAGAGGGCCTTTGGCATACACACCTCATGTTATATCATTAGGACTTTCAATTGTACTGTTTTATTATGCTGTTTATATATTAAGGTATGACAGATGGAGAGAATGTATAGTTGTATGTCTGGCTACATTTCTTTCTTTAGCAGGTACTGCTGTTGAGACAATATTCCAATTGAGAGGTATATTGATCGGAGTTGTTTCACTTGATGTTGCTTTTTTCTATATGTATATGCATGTAGAGCACTTTAAGCTTGATACTCTTACAGGAGCTAATAATCGTATAAGCTTTTATGCGGATACAAGAAACCTTGACAGCTCTGATAATGTGGTCATATTTTCTATTGACTTAAATGATCTTAAGATAATCAATGATACCCAGGGACATCTGGCAGGAGATAATGCAATAAGGTCTGTAACTAAGCTTATAAAAAGACATCTTTTTAAGGGATGTCATTTGTACAGGATTGGTGGAGATGAGTTTGTAATCGTATGCATTGGTGCTGACTATGAGCGTTTGCTAAAGATGAAGAAAGACATAGAATTTGATATTATGGGATCCGCTTATAAGTTTGCCATAGGATATGCAAAGATGAACGAGGGTGAAAAGTTTGACGATGCATACAGAAGAGCTGATAGAGAGATGTACAAGAATAAGCGCCAGATGAAGGGCGAAAGAAGAAGAGATTTGCTTGATATAAAATAGGAGAAATTGAATTAATCTATGAATATAATTCAAGAAAATGATGTAAGTGGATTTTGTTTAGAAAAAAGACTTAGAGATGGTAATCCAGAGCTCCATAGGAGAATGAAAGACAGTATCTTAGTTTTTAATAACATGCTAAAGAAATATACTGTGAGATTTCCTGGATATACAGATCATTCAATGTTTCATAGCCTGGATATAATTGAATACTGTAATGATATCATAGGTATTGATCAGGTAGCTAAATTATCTCCTGATGAATGCTACGTTTTGATGATGGCAAGTTATATGCATGACATCGGTATGGGGATCAATAATGAGGATTACATTAATTTTTCAAAGATCCTTGAAAAAACAGTTAACGGATTTATCGAAGATAGTCATGATGAGGCCGATAAAGTACGAATCTTTCATCATGAGTACAGTGCGCTTTTTATTGAGAAGTATTTTGATCTTTACGATATCCCGGATGAATCTTATAAAAAAGCTATCATACAGATATCAAGAGGACATAGGAAAACGGATTTATTCGATAAGGCAGAATATGGAGATATAAATGTTCCAAATGGGACTATCAGGACTGCATATCTTTCTGCTGTTCTTAGACTTGCTGATGAAATCGATGTCGCATCTTCAAGAAATCCTGAACTGCTTTTTAAATCTGAAGTTTCAGGTAATGAAAACCAGGATAAGATTTTTGGCATCCATGAATCAATTCAAAAAGTTGAAATATATGGGGATATGATAGTTTTATACAGCAGGCCTAAATCATCGGAATATATACAGATGATATGGAATCTTAGTCAAAAGATACAGGATAATCTTGACTATTGTCGTGAAGTTGCATTAGAAAGATCGGATTTAAGGATATTTCAGAATAAAGTAGTTATAAAACCTGAAAGGGAAAGCAGTAACAATAATCAAGAAGGTTTTAGCTGGTTTAAAGTCTGAAAATAAATAAGGATTTATAATATGGCGAAAGTTATTGTTGGTATGTCAGGTGGTGTTGACAGCGCTGTAGCAGCATATTTATTAAAAAAGGCCGGTTATGAAGTAATAGGTGTTATGATACGTACATGGGAACATGTTGGATTTAATTACTTTGAAGGCATGACTAATACATCAGTACAGCCTATATTGATAAACAGTGAAGAATCAAATCAGGATTACAAGAATGTTTATGAAGTTGTCCAAAACAAATGCTGTGAGATAGATGATGCAAAAGATACTGCAGATATGCTGGGTATAGAGTTTCATGCGTTTAACGGAGTAAGTGAATTCAAAAACAAGGTGGTTAAGCCTTTTGTTTGCGAATATATGTGTGCCAGGACTCCGAATCCATGTGTGGAATGCAATAGGTATGTTAAATTTGAGAAGCTTTTATACTTTGCTAATGTCTTGGGAGCTGATTATATAGCCACCGGGCATTATGCCAAAAAGGTAAAGTTACCAAATGGAAGGTATACCGTACAAAAGTCAGATGCTGCAAAAAAGGATCAAACATATATGCTGTATAAGCTGACCCAGGAACAGCTTGAGAGAGTTTTATTCCCACTGGGAGAGTATGATAAGTCTCAGATAAGAGAGATAGCAAAGGAAGCAGGCATACCTGTGGCTGAGAAAAAGGACTCTCAGGAGATATGCTTCATACCTGACGACGACTATGCCGGATTCATACAAAAAAATTACAAAATGTTAACGGAGACAGCGGATGATTCAATAGACCCGTTTAAAGCCGGTGATTTCGTTGATAAAGACGGTAAATCTTTGGGTAAACATAATGGCCTGATACACTATACCATAGGACAGCGTAAGGGTTTAGGCATAGCTTTGGGCCATCCGGTTTATGTTTGTAAACTTAATCCTGATCTAAACCAGGTGGTTATAGGAGAAGAGGAGGACCTGATGTCAGAAAAGGCAGATATCCGAGATTATAACTTCCTAAGTATTCCTGATCTTGAAGTCGGCGAGAGTATTAATGGTATAGTAAAGATACGTTATCACCATGCCGGAGAGTATGCTGAAATAAAAAAAGTGTCTGATGACAGGCTCTTATTAACATTTGATAAGCCTGTTAAGTCTGCTACACCGGGACAGTCTGCTGTCTTTTATGATGAAAACGGTTATGTTATCGGTGGAGGTATTATCGTTTGAATATTCCGGAATATACCAAAATATAAAAAAATAATTAAATAAATATTTAGGCTTGACATTGTGCACAATAATGATTAAAATAGAACATGTAATTGATTCGGCAAACCACTCGAAAGGATGGGACTGCAAAGCTAAAGGGACTAAAGGATTACAAGGATGTTTTCATATGTCAGCCAGTTGCAACTTAAAATTGTGTGATATAAAGCATCGTAGCTCTTTGGTTACGGTGCTTTTTATTTAGAACATATCAGCAACCGGGATTAAAACGTATACGAGATGATAATTAAGAAAATTTAAAAAAGTTAAATCAGGAGATCAAGAAATGATCAATTTTAGAAGAGCAAGAAAAGAAGATTTGGAAGAAGTATTTCAGGTGGCTGGGGAAGCCTTCTTTGATTATGATTTTTTCGGTAATTATGAAAAAAATTATAATAGACGATGGCAGTTTGTTTATGAAATGGAAAAAATATGTCTATTAGTTAATTTTAGAAGAAATCAGCTGATTGTCGGAGAAGAAAATAATAAAATAGTTATAGTGATTGCACTGCATGAACCCGGAAGTAAACAGGCAGGTGATCTGGAATATACTTTATTAGGTTTTAAATCTGTATTCAGAGGATGTAATTTTTTTAAGGTTCTGGCTTTTTCTATGATGGACAATGCATGTGAGGAACCAATAAGAAAACTCAGAGAGAAAACACCTGATTTTTACTATCTTCATAATTTTTCCGTAAGGAAGGATTATCAAAGAAAAGGATATGGATCAAATGCTTTAATGGAATATTTATCCGGTTATATAAAAGAAAAGGGCGGAGGAACGCTTGCCCTGATAACTAATTCTAAAGAAAATGCAGGATTTTATAATAAATGCGGATTTACATGCTTTCACAGGGGAAGAGTGAAAAGCATGGGTTTCTGGCTTGGAAACTGGGCTTTTAAGAAAGTTATAGAATAAATAACATATATTTATAATCAGGAGTGTTGTAAATGGGTAATGATAATTTTAACGGTAAAACCTTAAAAGAAATATCTATAGATGGCTGTGAGCTGCTTGGTAAAGGTGGAAACGGTGCTGTTTATAAGCTGGATGATGAAAGAATTGTCAAGATTTACTTCAGTAACAGAGCAGATTTTGAAAAGATAAAGCGTAACAGAGAAATAACCAAAACAGCATTTGTTCATGGGATTCCTTCTATGATTGCATTTGAAATGGTCAAAGTAGGTAATGATTACGGCGTTATATATGAGATGATCAATGCAAAGTCTTTCGGTCAGGAGATGTATGAGAATCCTGATAAATTGGAATTCTTTTCAAATATGATTGCGGATACTTTAAAGAAGCTGCATCAGACTGAGTTTGAGGACGGTATATTACCGGATTCAAGAGACAGGCTTAAGAATGAAGTGAAAATGACATTGGATGCGGGTTTTTATAAGCCCAATGAGGCTGAAAGAGTCCTTAAACTTATAGATACAATACCTAAAAGGAATACCTTTATACATCAGGACTTCCATCCGGGCAATCTTATGTATCAGAATGGTGAGATAATGCTGATAGATGTTGATGATTCCGGTGTAGGTCATCCGATCATCGATCTGGCGGCGATGTATCTGGTATATGTATCTGCTGCCAAATCAAATTATAAAGTAACTCAAAACGGATTAACAAAGGATCAATATGCTTTTGTTTGGAAAACTATATTAAAGAGATATTTTAATACAAATGATGATAAAGAGATAGCAGAGATTGACCGAATAATTAAAGGCTACTCGATGATCAGTTTTATAAAGGGTGTTGCAACTTCTCCAAATGTACCGAATTATCTGAGAAAACCGGTTGTTTTCTTCACAAAGAAGAAGTTTTTTAAGATGATAGATACACTTCATCCGATCCCATAGTTATAGACAATACTATTTGCTCCTAAAAAAGTTTATGAAAAAGAGGTATAGGTTATGTTTAAAAATGAAATAGTATTACCCGGGGTTAATAATGCCAGGGAACTTGGTGGATACAAAATAGGTGATAAGACTATAGTTAAAGGAAAACTCATAAGGGCCGGCAGTCTTAATAACGCTACGGATGAAGCAAAGTCTTTGATAAAGGACAAATATAAAATTAATACTATCATTGACTTCCGTATGAACGAAGAGAGAAAGCATGTGCCCGATCCTGAAATATCCGGCATTAAGATTGTTGGTCTTTCTGTAGTGGAGATGGAGGACTATTTCTCGAAGGTAAAGGATATCAGGGAAGTTGACAAGCAGCTTATGTGGAAAACCACAGACAGAACGGCTATATTTGAACAGGCATATGAGTATGGTATGTTAGGTCCTGATACTTATATAGGTTTTGTACTTGATGAAAGAGGTAAAAAGGCATATAAAGAATTTTTTAAGATATTACTTGAGCTTAAAGACGATAATTGTGCAGTCCTTTGGCACTGTACTGACGGAAAGGACCGTACTGGTCTCGCAGCAATGCTTTTGCTTTATGCTCTCGGTGCTGACAAGAAGACCATTATAGATGATTATATGCTTACAAATGAGTATAATGCCAAAACTCTCGAATTTGTTAAATCAAAAGCATTGGCTGCCAATATGCCGCAGAGAAAAATGGATGCTTTGCTGTTCTGTTCCGGTGGCGTAATTGAAAGATATTTGACCAATGCTATTGAAACTTTGGAAAATAACTATGGAAGCGTTAAGGAATATCTGTTTGAGGAGCTCGGAGTCGGTGACATGGAGATAAAAACTCTGAAGGCAAGATATTTAGAGTAAGTAATAAATTGTAACATGGGGGTGTTTTATGCAAGGCTATATGACTGTAAAGGATGCAAGCGCTAAGTGGGGACTTAGCTCAAGATGGGTGAATAAACTTTGTCAGGACGAAAGGATCCCGGGAGTAACTATGTTTGCAGGTGCTTATGCCATACCTGCAGATGCTGAAAAGCCCACATTAGACAGAAGAGTTAAGACAGGAGCATATAAAGACTGGCGTAAAAAATACGGAAAAAACAAAATTGCTACTTAAATGACTGTTTTAAAGCAAATTTATACTATTATTTTAGGTTCAAATGTGCTATAATATTCATGTTTGGTAAATATTTTTACTTTGAAAATGGAGGTTTACAAAGATGAAGAAACAATGGCCACTTGACACAGCATTATCTTTTGATCCTTATTTTGGGGAGCCCGGCAGGGATGGAGATCAGGGATATGAGTTACTTGATGACGGCAGAGTGCTTATACATATTAAAGCGCCTAATGCCAAAGAGGTAGTGATCGATCAGTTTGGCACTATTTTTAAGTTTGACAAGATAAATGACGAGATATGGGAAGCTACGGTTGACCTGGGCAGAGGTTTCAAGTATTTCTTTATAAAGATTGACGGCAATGAGGTGCTTAATCCTTACCTGCCTATAGGTTACGGCTGCTGCCGTCCAATGAATTTCCTTGATATACCCGTACCGGGTGAAGAGGACTGGGATACTTTGGAGGGTATACCTCACGGCGGTGTTACACGTCAGTATTTCCCTTCTTCAGTTACCGGTAAACTTGAGATCTGCATGGTCTATACTCCTGCAAATTATGATCCCAATAAGAAATATCCTGTACTTTACTTACAACATGGATACGGAGAGAATGAGAGTGGCTGGGTTTATCAAGGACATGCTGCACGTATAGCTGATAAGCTGATGTATGAAGGCAAGATGGAAGAGTGTCTTATCGTTATGGCTTGCGGCATGACTCAGTTTAAAGAGCCCAAGATGGTATTCCATGCATTTGTTGATGTTTTGCTTCAGGATCTTATCCCTTATATCGAGGGTAAGTATAATGTTCTCACGGATAAGTGGCATCGTGCTATGGCAGGTCTGTCCATGGGCAGCTACCAGACTAGTATCGTTACCATGACACATCCGGATATGTTCAGTTATGTAGGAGTGTTCAGCGGTTTCATGAGCTTCCCCAGACCTGACGGAGCAAAAGAGCCTCATCTTGATCTCTTAGAGGATAAGGAGAAGTTTAACAGCAGCTTTAAGGTATTCTACAGAGCTATGGGTACAGAGGACAACTACTTTAACAGCTTTGAGCATGATGACAAGATGCTGGAGGGTAAAGGACTTAATATCATAAGAGAACTTTTCCCCGGACATCATGACTGGAGCGTATGGAGAAGATGTATTCACAGCTTCTTCCCGAGACTATTTATATAATCTATATAGAGATATTTTATCCTGATTGTTAATGAGATATCATAATATTTATAAAGATGTAAAGAGGGAAATTTTTAATGAAAAAAAGAACAAAAATAATCATTTTTATTGTAGCCTTGATCCTTTCAATTGCCTGGATCGTGATTGTAAAGACTGTGGATGTCGGAAAAGTTGGTCCCAGAGGTTCTGAAGTAGGTCTTTCGCTTATAAACAGTTCGTTCCATGATCTATGGCATTATGATGAATGCGGCTATAACGAGTTCTGGTATGACTTATCATGGTATATTGGTTTGTTTTCATTGGCAGTTGTCGGTATACACGGTCTATTAGGACTATTCCAGCTTATTACAAGAAAAAGCCTATGGAAAGTTGATAAGTGCATATTGGCTGTAGGTGTACTGTATATCGTCACCGGTGGTCTGTATCTTTTGTTTGAAAAGGTTGTCATTAATTACAGGCCGATAATAATGCCGGGTTATCAACATCTTGAAGCATCCTTCCCTTCATCACATACTATGCTGATCATCATAGTTCTCGGAAGCGCAATGCTTATGGCTAAAACCTATATTAAAAAATCATCAGCCAGACTTTGTATACAGTTTGCTTTACTGTTAATCATTATCGCAGCTATTTTGGGCAGAGTTATCTGCGGTGTTCACTGGTTCTCTGATATCATAGGAGGCATGCTTATCAGTCTTGCGTTGCTTTCACTGTTCTCGGTATTTAATGAGAAAGCGGATGCATAACATATTGTGTGTTAGTTTTTTTGAATATCAAGAAAATACATAAAAAATAAGCAGGAGTCATTTGTGGCTCCTGCTTGAATTTTATTAAAATATTATCATATACATTAGTTGAACTTACTGCTGATTATTGAACGGATCGTTATTAGGTATCTCATTGAAATTACCTGAATTATCAGCAGATGCACCATACTGACCGTTTGTGGGAGCTACTTCGTTGAAGTTGCCATTCATAGGCTGTGCGCTATACTGGTTATTGGGTGCTACAGGATTGCCCTGGGCCATACCGTTGAATCTGGGATCGGTACTGGGATCGAATGCGTAAGGATTCTGAGCGGTAGGATCGTTTACATTGTTGTTGAATGTAACGCCTGCAGGAGCCTGGTAGTAAGTAGGGTTGTTAGCTCTCATTTCTTCAAGTCTTGCCTGTTCCTTCTTCTTTCCTAAGACGAAAAGAACAATGAACAATGCGCCTAACAGAAGAGCAACGCCACTGCAACCTAACATAATGTATGAAGCTGACTTGCTAGGTGTATTAACATATATATTTTTCATATTGCCGGTTTTTACATAATCAGAAGCATATTTTTGTTCTTCTGAAGACATGTCTTTGATAATTCCATCAACAGAATAAATAACAGTACTAGGTGTTGGAAGTGTATAATCTTCCCAATAATTCCAGAAATCTTCACCAGCTTTTTGAAATTTAGAAAAATATTCAGAATTTACTTTGATTGTTAATAATGCACCAACTGTCTCATATCCAGCTTCGTTAATATCTAAAAAAGGAATAACATAGTATCGAGCGCTTTCTTTAGAACTTTGTGTAACTCCATTTTTGGTAGTAGTTGTTGTTTGGCTAATTATGCAATCATATACCATTGTTATATCAAAAGTAACATGATCTCCATTTTTAAGATTTTTAACCTGATCAGAAGTTTTTAATTGAATGGGATCTTTCATAAAATTGAATGCATCTTTACCACCAGTTACTACTAACATTACTGCGATAACAAGAGCAATTAATGCGAATTTTAGTTTCCAGTTAAAGTTCATTTTCATTCTCCTTAAAAATTATAGGTTTTATTATATCTAATTTTATCCTAATTGGAATAAAATGATATCAAATTAGTTCAGCCTCATGTGCTTTCTTTCCTGATCCTGTTTCCAGAGCTCACGCATCTGGCGAAGATAAGCCATACCGTCATCATTATAGCCGACACGTGCATACCGGCAATGCTGAAGTATCTGACCGATAAGGCCGTTAATTTCATCATCTTTTTTGTAGATGATTGGAAGATTGATGGTTTCTCTGGCTGTTTCAAGGCGAAGCTGCTTTAAGTCTGTAACACCGTTAGTTTTGTGTATATATACATAAATAAGAAAGACTTCATCGGTATATGCCATCTGCCTTATATCGCAAGCATTTGCTATGATACGAGGAGAGAACATTAAAGTTTTGTCCTGATATACGATATTACTGTATAACTCATCAGCCATTTTTAAGATATCAGGGTTTTTCTTGATAAATCTTGATTTCATTGGATCCAGCATCTGTGGTATATTGAAGATCAAGATGACTACACCCACAGCGAACAGTGCAAGCATGATGATAAGAAATACAACATTATCGCTGTTTGTACCCATGATAAACATGAGTATACTGACTATCAGTCCTCCGATAGCAAATATAAAGCCAAGTATTACCGATGCTCTGGCACCTTTGGATATTTTGTTAAGGATTTCATCTCTACCCATAGGAATACTCCTTAAGTCAAATTATCTTTAATTAAAACAGATAAATCGTTATATGTCAAGTCGATTATTAAATTTTTATAAATTTTCAAATATAATAAGTATAAAATTATGGAATTATTGCATAAACTGTGTTAAAATTTAAAATATGACGATGGAAAGGAGAGAAGTGTAATGCTTGATGCAAGAATTTTTTATATCTTTTATTTTGTAGCTTCTCTTATCCTGTCCGGAGTCTATGTTTTTAAATGGCATAAACACTTCAGCGTTTATTTTAATCTTATTTTCTTTATAGTCCCCTTAAACAATCTTGCATATGTATGGATGGCAAATTCACACAGCTTGAGAGAGGCTTTATTGGCTAATAAGATAGCGTATATCGGCGGATGCTTTAATATGCTGTTTATTACCCTGGCAATATTCGTGCTTTGTCATATTACAATACCTAATTGGTTGAGACTCATAATGTTTGGCGTTTCGGTAGGTATTTATGCACTTTCCCTGACTGTGGGCAAATATTCAATTTTCTATAAATCCGTGGACTTTGTCATAAAGGATGGTACAGGATATCTCACCAATAAGGATTATGGATGGGGACATACCTTGTTCTACATCATGATCATAGCTTATTTTATACTTGATTTTGCAGCTCTTATTTACTGCATCAAGAAGAAAAAGGTTGTATCAAGGAAGATAGTCAAACTTCTTGTACTAGCAGAAAGCTTATCGGTTATAGGGTTTTTTGGCGGCAGGATGATCACTGACAGGTTGGATTTTCTGCCTTTAACCTATGTTTTGGCTGAGACCATATTCCTGATGATCATACATAGGATATGTCTGTATGATATTACAGAGTCGGGTATAGATTCTATACTTGAAAAAGGCACTACCGGATTTGTTTCTATTGATTTTAAGTACAATTATCTCGGAAGTAACTATACAGCCAGGAAGATTTTCGGTGAACTGGAGGATATAGTCGTAGACAGTCCGATAAACAGCAAGGAGTCCATGAAAAAGTATGTTATTCCTTGGCTTGATGAGTTTAAAAAGGATGAGAACAAGGATAAACACCTGTATAAGACCAGGGATAAGGTTTATAATATAGATGTTAACTATCTGTTTGACGGTAAGACAAAGAGAGGTTATCAGCTCGTTATAACTGATGATACAAAGGATCAGAAGTATATTTCACTGCTCAGCAAGTTTAATACCTCACTTAAGGATCAGGTTAACCGTAAAACTGCACATATCATAGAAATGCACAACAACCTGATAATGGGTATGGCGACCATGGTTGAAAGCCGAGACAATTCTACCGGTGGGCATATCAAGAGGACAAGTGACTGTATACGTATTCTGGTGGATGAGATCACGAAGCAGAAGGTATTCAACTTAAGTGAAGCGTTCTGTAAGAATCTGATAAAGGCCGCACCCATGCATGACCTTGGGAAAATAGCCGTAGATGACCAGGTGCTCAGAAAACCGGGTAAGTTTACTCCCGAAGAGTTTGAAGAGATGAAGAAGCACGCTGCCGAAGGTGCCAGGATCGTTCATGAGATACTTAAAAGCACAGATGATGCCGATTTTAAGATCATTGCAGAAAATGTGGCTCATTATCATCATGAAAGATGGGACGGTTCAGGCTATCCCAGTGGTTTAAAGGGAGAAAAGATACCTCTCGAGGCCAGGATCATGGCTATAGCCGATGTATATGATGCTCTGGTAAGCAAACGTGTATATAAGGAAAGCATGAGCTTTGAAAAGGCCGATGAGATCATCATGGAGAGCTTCGGTAAACACTTTGATAAGAGACTTGAGCCCTGTTATGTGAGTGCTAGACCCAGGCTTGAGGAGTATTATTTGAAGATTTCTTCATATGAGGGATAAAAATATTAGAAAAAAAATATAGACATTTAGTATAGAAATGTGTAAAATAGAATAGATGTATTGGTTATTTATGTCTTTTACAGAGGAGAGAACGAATGAACAGCTTAAAAGAGCTCTATAGTAATTATTTTACCATAGGTGTAGCTTGTGAAAGCATACATGATAACTTTACCAACAATGAGATAGGTAATCCTGAAAAGGAAAAGCTTATTCTTCAGGAGTTTAACAGCATGACTTTCGCCAACGAGCTTAAGCCTGCTTATAATATGGGCTGGAACAGTGCCGAGGCTACCGAGGATTATCTTCCTTTCGTTATCAATGATAATGCCAAGCGTATGCTTGATTTTGCCCGTGATAACGGTATGAAGGTAAGAGGTCATGTTCTTGTTTGGCACAGCCAGTGTGCTAATGAGGCCTTCTGCAAGGGTTATAAGCCAGTTACAGTGCCTACGGATCCCGAGATCTTAAAGGTCAGACCATTTATGAAGCGCTTTGAGAAGCTTGATCCTGTTTGTTTTGTTGACAGAGATACCATGCTCAAGCGTCTTAAGAGCTATATCGGTTCCTGTATGGAGTATATGTATAAAAACGGCTATGCGTCCACCATTTATGCATGGGATGTTGTAAACGAGGCCATAGAGCTTATGGATAAGACACCTACAGGCCTCCGTAACAGCTATTGGTATCAGATCATTGGCGAAGACTTTATTTACTGGGCTTTTAAGTTTGCAAAAGAGGCTATTGACGAATACGCTTTAAAATATGCTCCGGATTATGGCATTACAACTGATTCTCACAGTGAATTAAAGAAGATCAAGCCCTTGCTTTTCTATAATGATTATAACGAGTTCCATCCCGATAAGAAGGAGGCTATCATAGCAGCTCTCGAGAGACGTACCGATGAACACGGCAGCATCCTTGGAGAGAATCTTATCGATGGTATCGGTATGCAGGGACATCTTAGTGATAATAACAATATTGAAGAGTATGTAAAGGCACTCAAGGATTACAGTAAACTGGTAGATGTTGTACACATTACCGAGCTGGATGTTAAATGTACCTGTTTAAATATTAATAAGTATTATTACCAGGCTATGTTCTATAAGAATCTGTTTGAAGCTCTGGTTAAGGCAAATTCTGAGGGTGCAAGGCTTAAGTGCGTTACCTTCTGGGGCCTTACCGATGATAACTCCTGGATCAGGGGAGGAGCCGATCCGTTGCTGTTTAACGGTGACCTTTCACCCAAGAAATCATATCTGGCTCTTAAATGTGCTCTTACAGGTGAATCACTCGGTGAGCCTGAGGTTATACATATCAATCTTTCGGACAGGTTTGCCGACTTTGAGCCTAAGGGCAATGAACCTCAGAAGCTTGAAGATTACGGATTTAAGACCAGAGGATTTGCTCATATATCATTCCAGAATAAATATGTACACAGCGGTACAACAGCCATTGCTCAGGAGATCAGATTTGATGAGTGGAGCAGCATAAGCTTTGATGTATCTGACTTTATCGGCCAGACGATAGAGGTTAGCGCATGGGTTAGGACTCCTGCAAAGAAAGCCTGCATAAGGGCAGATATTGAGGGATTCCCTGTGATTGCTGAGGCTGAGTGCGGAAAAGAAGAGTTTGTTGAAGTTAAAGGCATCTATACTGTACCCGGTGATACTCATTCAATGTTCCTCTATTTTGGAACTCTTGAGGAGGAAGACGGTAAGTTCAGCGCTCTTTATGTAGATGATGTGAGCATCAAACTCATAGGTCTGGTTGAAGGCTTTGAAGGCAAGAAGAATATCGCCGGAGTCAGAGGTGTCGGACATCTACCCATGCTTCAGGTTACCGATAAGGAGTCCAGGGACGGAGCAGGTCATTCACTTCAGGTTACACGTGCTGAGAAAGAGGCTACAGTTAAGTTTAATATTTCTGCTTATATCGGACAGAAGGTTACGATCACAGCTTATGTAAAGACTGATGATAACTTTATCTATATGGGTATAGACGGCAGTAAAGAGGGCAGGATATCAGAGACTCCTTCAAATAAGGGCGGATGGACATTTGTTTCTGCTACCACACAGCTGCCTGAGGATCTTCAGTCGGCCGAGTTCTTTATCGAGACAGACGGTAACTCGGATTATTATGTTGATGACATCCTTGTTACAAAGTGTTGATTTTGCGATTTGAACGGCTATATTTTCCAATTAATATGGTTTTAGAGCAAAATATTTATTAATTTTAATATTGTGCAAAGGATTTCATTGTGTTATAATGTTCCTCGGATGGAAATCCAGAGGATTTCAAAATTGAAAGGAGAACAAAGTATATGGGACTTATTTCAACAGTCGTTGGTGCAGTTGGCAGTATTGCAGGTGGTGCACTTAACGCAGGACTTGGTGCAGCAGGAAATGTGCTGGCAAATCAGTGGAAGGAATTTATTTACTGTGATTCTATTCCGGATGACACTCTTATGGTTAAGGGTAGAAAGCAGGTTTCAGGCAAGTCATCTAACACCAAGGGTGAGGACAATGTCATCACTAACGGTAGCGGTATCGTAGTTAATGATGGTCAGTGCATGATCATCGTAGAAAACGGAAAGGTAGTTGAGGTTTGTGCAGAGCCCGGTAAGTTCACATACGATACTTCTCTTGCTCCCAGTATTTTTGCCGGCAGCTTCGGTCAGAGCCTTATTGATTCTTTCAAGATGTTAGGACAGCAGTTCACTTACGGTGGACAGGCTGGTAATGACCAGAGAGTTTACTACTTCAATACTAAAGTTATCATGGGCAACAAGTACGGCACACCCGCACCTGTACCTTTCAGACTTGTAGACAGCAAGATCTTCCTTGATCTTGATATTACTATCAGACTTAACGCTATTTACTCATATCGTCTGGTTGATCCGCTTCTTTTCTATACAAAGATCGCAGGTAACGTAAACGATACATTCAAGGCTGCAGATATCGAGCAGCAGCTTAAGTCAGAAATCAGCGGAAAGCTCAATACCGCTCTCGGTAAGCTTTCAGCTATGGAGATCAGATATAACGAGCTTCCTCTTCATACAGAGGAAATGAGCGAGGCTCTTAAGGAGCAGCTCCATCAGAAGTGGGTTGTTGAGAAAGGTATCGAGCTTGTAAGCTTTGATGTTAACTCAGCTAATACTACCGAAGAGAACGAGAAGCTCATCCGTGACGCTCAGGCTGAGGCTAGATATCAGCATGCAGGTCTTGGTGCAGCAGCTCTTACAGCAGCTCAGGCTCAGGCTCTTAAGGATGCAGCTAAGAATCCTAACGGCGCAGCTAACGCTATGTTCGGTGTAGGCATGATCGGCGGCGGTATGAACGGCGGCATCGGCAACACTATCAATGCTCTTTATGCTCAGGCAGGTCAGGAGCAGGCTGCAGCACAGCAGGTAGCAGCTCAGCAGCAGGCAGCCGCTGCAGCAGCTAATATGTGGAAGTGTGAGTGCGGTAAGGACAATGACGGAAACTTCTGTACAGCATGTGGAAAGCCGAAGCCCGCTCCCGCAGGTGTTTGGAAGTGCGAATGCGGTGCTGAAAACACCGGTAACTTCTGTCCTAAGTGTGGAAAGCCGAAGCCTGAAGTACCTGCTTCAACCACTTGGGTTTGCGCTTGTGGCGCTGAGAATGACGGAAACTTCTGTACAAAGTGTGGAAAGCCCCGTCCCTAATTAAGTAAAATAATTATATAGCCTCAGGATAATTCTTGAGGCTATTTTTAAGAGAAAAATCTTTGAGAATTATTGACTTTTAGGCACTATAAATGTAAAATGTTTATAGTGCCTAAATGTGGTAAATTTGTCATAAAGGAGAAGGAAAATGGCATTACAAGAGTACAGATGCCCGTGTTGCGGCGGTTCTATAGAGTTTAACAGTACTGTCGGAAAGATGAAGTGTCCTTTCTGCGATACTGAGTTTGAGATGGATGCCTTAAAAGAGTTAGACCAGGCTTTGGAGAACGAAGAGCCTGAGTCCATGAAATGGGAAGGCTATGAAGGCCAGAGCTGGGGCGGAGAAGATATGAACGGCATGGCCAGCTACCATTGTAAGTCATGTGGTGCTGAGATCGTTACAGCTGAGACTACAGGTGCTTCTTCATGTCCTTTCTGCGGTAATCCGATCGTTATGATGCAGAATTTTGCCGGTCAGTTAAAGCCTGACTTTATCATACCGTTCAAACTCGATAAGAATGCCGCTAAAGAAGCACTATCCAAGCATTTCCAGGGCAAGAAGCTTCTTCCTTCTGCATTTTCTTCGGAGAATCATATTGATGAGGTAAACGGTGTATATGTTCCGTTCTGGCTGTTTAATTCAGGTGCTGATGCAGATATGCGATACAAGGCTACCAAGGTTAGACGCTGGAGTGACAATGATTACAATTACAAAGAGACTAAGTATTATACTATAGTCCGTTCAGGATCTCTTACTTTTGAGAATATTCCGGTTGATGCTTCTAAGAAAATGGATGATGATCTGATGGATTCACTTGAGCCCTTCAAGTTTGAAGAACAGAAGGAGTTTATTACTGCTTATCTTTCGGGTTATCTTGCTGATAAATACGATGTTTCGGCAGATGAGAGCGTAGAGAGAGCAAATCTCCGTATCAAGAACAGTACAGCACAACAGTTTTTAAGCACCGTAAAGGGTTATGACTCTGTACAGACCGAGAATTCAAACATTAGACTCCGTGACGGTTCATATAAGTATGTTTTGCTTCCTATGTGGATACTTAACACTAACTGGAATGGACAGAAGTTTGTATTCGGTATGAACGGTCAGACCGGTAAGTTCGTAGGTAATCTGCCTATGGACAAGGGTAAATACTGGAAATACTTCTTTATTTACTTCTTTATTTCGTTTGTTATTGCATTTATCGGCGCTTACCTGTTACTGATGGATTGAGAGGTGATATATAATGGTTATAGCAGAGGCAATTGGTATCGCGATAGTTATCGCATTGATCATAGCTTTTATTGGGACAAGTGCTTTAAGATCCGAGCTCAAGAGTGTTAGTACTGCTACTGAGGCTAACGTATATATCAAGCAGGGCAGTTTTAAACTTTCTAACGAGCAGGATATTTATGTATGCAAGAAGGTTGAAAAGACTGAGAGACCTAAACAGCAGTCACAGCAATAAAGGTAATAAGTCCTGATGAGTGAAAAGAAATTGACTGCATATGTTGACGGAAGTTTCAATCCGACGGTTAACAGATATGCTTATGGATGTGTACTGATATATGAGGATGAAGTCATAGAGGAGTTGTGTGGTTCCGGATGTGATCCCGAGGCTCTGAAGCAAAGAAATGTCTCGGGTGAAATGATTGCATCCATGCTTTCTGTACAGTATGCATTAAAGAATGGATTTAACAGCCTGGATATTTACTATGATTATTCCGGCATAGAGTGCTGGGTCACCGGTGCCTGGAAAGCTAAAAATGAGCTGACAAAGAGCTACAGGGACTGGATGAACGATAAGAGAAAAAAGCTTGACATACGGTTTTACAAGGTTGAGGCTCACAGTAATGTAAAGTATAATGAACAGGCTGATAAACTGGCAAAGAGAGGGCTTGAGAAAGAGCCGGGACTTCCATCAGTTTAAAAATTTTGTGGTTAAGGAGATAAGTTTATGGACAACGATGATCTGTTCGATATAATCGAACCTTCAGAAGAACAAAAAGATAATAAGAGTGATTCAGAAGGCGATTTCGTGCAGGACGATAGCTTTGTGAACAGTCTCGATTTCGTAAACGGTTTCTCTGATGCTACTGACAGTGAGATAGACAATCTGCTTAATGAGGCAGGTGATATCGTAAACGAAAATACTGAAGAAGTTACGGATGCTGATATTGACGGGCTTATAGATGAACTGGATATTCCTGATTCTTCTGATGTATCGGTAGCAGATAAAACTATTAATGATGGTATGATTTCTAATGATTCAACATCCGTAACATCAAATACTGGTGATAATGATATTCAAGATATAAATAAGGTCAATGAAAACTCTGAAATTGCTTCATCAGATGAAACTATATCAGAAAATGTAAATGACATAGAAGACGACGAAAACCTTGATGACTTCGATGACGAAGATTTCGAGCAGATCATGATGATCACCGAAGGTACCAGTATTACCGGAAGTATCACTACGGACTGCTCATTGGACGTATTTGGCACTGTAAACGGAGACATTTTCTGTGACGGAAAGCTTTCTATATCAGGTAAAGTTATTGGAAATTCCCATGCTGCAGAGGTTATGATCAATGCCCACAGGGTAGAGGGCAACATAGAGTGCAACGGTGTGGTTAAGATCGGCCAGGGCTCAGTCATCATTGGTGATATAAGTGCCGGTGCGGCAGTAATAGCCGGTGCAGTAAAGGGTACATTGGATGTAAAAGGACCGGTAATACTTGATTCGACAGCAGTTATCAAGGGTAATATCAAGGCTAAGTCGGTACAGTTAATAAACGGAGCCGTATTAGAGGGCTTCTGTTCATTAGAATATGCTAATTCTGATGTTGACTCAATCTTTAATTAGATTAAACGTGTCAATAGTTACCGGTCAACACTCATACGGAGTATTGACATAGGACGGTTCTTTTTGACACATTAAAAGGAATTTACAATAAAAGTTGCAGAAAGAGGTAAATATGGCAAAGTATAAGAGAATACTTCTCAAATTCAGTGGTGAAGCTCTTGCAGGTGACAAAAAGCAGGGCTTTGATGAGGCTACATGCATATCTGTAGCAGAGCAGGTAAAGAAAATCGTTGATGACGGCGTACAGGTAGCAGTTGTTATCGGTGGCGGTAACTTCTGGAGAGGCAGAGACAGCGAGACCATCGACAGATTTAAGGCTGATCAGATAGGCATGCTGGCAACGGTTATGAACTGTGTTTATGTGTCTGAGATATTCAGATTTGTCGGCATGAAAACAGAGATTTATACTCCTTATACTTTTGGAGATATTTCACAGCTCTTTACAAAGGATAAGGCAGTTTCAGATCTTGAGGCAGGAAAGGTTATCTTCCTTGCAGGCGGTACAGGTCATCCGTATTTCTCGACAGATACCGCAACAGCTCTCAGAGCCGTAGAGCTTAACTGTGATATAATTCTTATGGCCAAGAACTTTACGGGTGAAGGTATTGAAGGAGTTTACTCAGCAGATCCTGCAAAAGACCCGTCCGCAATTAAATATGATACTATTTCTCTGGAAGAGGTATTCCAGAAAAAATTAAAGGTTATTGATACCAGTGCAACAGTAGTATGTATGGAAAACAAGATGCCTTTGCTTATATTCAAGCTTAACAGACCTAACGGCATCTATGAAAATGCAACAGGAGAATGTACCGGAACAATCGTAACTGTTTAATCAGATATACGGATATCTGATTAAACAAATGGAATTTATAATGTTATACAGGAGAAATGTATAATGAAGGAAAAATTATGCTTTGTGCTTAATCTTATAATGTCACTTCTGACTACATTTGTTTTTCTCGTTGAAAATGGTATTATAGAGCTTTCAATGTTTGTAGAAACTTCTCCTTTGGGATTGAGAAAATACTCTGAAGAGTTTACCGATATTCTTAAAATATCTCAGTTAATTCTTGGAATACTTTGTTTGGGTCTGGCTGTATATTCTGTTTTAATCTCTAAAGGTATGACCAGATTAAAAAACATTGCCATTACCCTTTGTATTATATGTCTGGCTGTGAACTTTATCGGAGTTATAATTGTCGGGAGTCTGACAATATTCTGTTATTTACATATTGTTGGTTCAATCTTATTATTTATACCGCAAAATAAATAGAAATATATTGAATTACTTATTTAAATTTGTTATTATATTTACATGATAATTAGGAGGTAGGGTTTATTATGGATGAAAGAATTAAAGTTTTCGATGAAAAGATGCAAAAGACTATCGAGTTTCTTGAGGAAGATTATGCTTCGATAAGAGCAGGTCGTGCCAATCCCCATCTTTTAGATAAGATCAAGGTCGATTATTATGGAACTCCTTCAGGACTTAATGCTGTAGCCAATATCTCAGTTCCTGAGGCTCGTATTATCCAGATCCAGCCATGGGAAGCTAAGATGGTAAAGGAGATCAGCAAGGCTATACTTGCATCTGATCTGGGTATCACACCTACAGATGACGGCCGTGTTATACGTCTTGTTTTCCCTGAGCTTACAGAGGACAGACGTAAAGAGCTCGCTAAGGATATCAAGAAGAAGGGCGAGAATGCTAAGGTAGCAGTAAGAAACGTTCGTCGTGATGCAAACGAAGCTATCAAGAAGATCGGTAAGTCAGGTGAGATCTCTGAGGATGTTCAGAAGCAGATTGAAGACGAGATCAACAAGATGACTGAGAAATACTGCGATAAGTGCGATAAGCTTTCTGATGAGAAGACTAAGGAAATCATGACCGTATAATCATTTAGTCTTTAAAATAAGGATATCATATTAAATTTTTAGGACACAGAGGAGTCCGTCTCTTCTGTGTCTTGTATTGTAATATAGGAGTTAAAATTGGCAAAAAAAGAAGAAATCAAGAAAATCCCGATTCATGTAGGGATAATCATGGACGGTAACGGCCGTTGGGCTAAAAAGAGACTGCTTCCCAGGGCTATGGGACATTCGGCCGGAGCAAACAATGTTGAGCCGACTTGTAAGGCTGCATGGGACCTTGGTATAAAGTACCTTACAGTTTATGCTTTTTCAACAGAAAACTGGACAAGGTCAGATGATGAAGTAAGTACGCTTATGAAGCTGCTTAAGCAGTATCTTATAGGCTGTAAGGAAAAATGTCTCAGAAACAATATGCGTGTGCGTATAATCGGTGACATCAGCAGGCTCTCCCAGGATTTTCAGGAAACTATAACAGACCTTGAGGAGTATTCAAAGCAGTTTGACGGTCTGCAGTTTCAGGTAGCATTAAATTATGGCGGCAGAGATGAGATAATCAGGGCCACAAGAAAGATAGCAGAGGAATGTAAGGACGGCAGCCTTGATCCCAAAGCTATAAATGAAGATCTGTTTAAGAGATATCTTGATACTGCCGATATACCGGATCCGGATCTGCTGATACGTACCAGCGGTGAACTACGTATATCAAACTTTATGCTCTGGCAGCTGGCATACACCGAGATGTATTTTACGGATGTTTACTGGCCTGACTTTGACAAGGCTGAGTTGGAAAAGGCATTGGAATACTATGCAAACCGTGACAGACGTTATGGTGGAAGAAAATCATAATTAAAAGGACTTTCAAATGGGTAAGGATATAAATAACGATAATTCGTTTATGATCAGATTCAGGAGCTCTGTCATCCTGATGGCTGTGGCTATAGCCTCGATGGTTTTGGGCGGCTATGTTCTTTTTGGAGTAATACTCCTGATTTCCATGATAGGACTCATGGAGTTATACAGAGTAGTCGGAGTGAACAAATCAAAAGCCGGCGCAGTCGGATATATATTTGCAGTTATTTATTTTGCAATTTTCTTTTTTGCTGAATATTTTAAAGAGGATATAGCGAATTCGACATTAACTGTTTTCGATAAAAATATTTCAGTTTATATCGCATCGTATTTCCCGATATTGATTGCTTTGTTTATTGTAGTTTTACTTGCGGTTTATGTACTTACATTTCCTAAGTTTAACTCAGAGCAGATCACGATGGTGTTCTTCGGATTTTTCTACGTAGCTGTAACTCTTTCATACATCTTAAGAGTACGCGAGATGGACTGCGGAGTATATACCGTATGGCTGATATTCATAGGTTCATGGGGATCTGACACTATGGCTTATGTAGTGGGCAGGAAACTCGGTAAAACAAAGATTGCACCTAAGCTCAGTCCAAAGAAGTCTCTTGAAGGACTTATCGGCGGTATCGTAGGTGCCGCCCTTATCGGTATTATCTTTGCTATCATCTTTAAGAGCAAGCTGGAAGGTACTATATCAAATCCCATACTTGTATTTGGTCTTACAGGTGCTATCGGATCCGTAGTGTCACAGATCGGTGATATGGCTGCGTCAGCTATCAAGAGAAATAAAGGTATAAAGGACTATGGTACTTTGATCCCCGGTCATGGCGGAATCCTTGACAGATTCGACAGTGTTATATTCATAGCTCCTATTGTATACTGGTTGTTATTTATTTTCATCTGATTTGAGTATATAATGATTAATTAGCATAAATATTTTAAGAAAGGAAAAAAGATGTACGCTTGTCCCAATTGTTCAGGTAATCTGAAATTTAACATTGAAAAACAGGCACTTTATTGTGAATTCTGTAATAATGTAGTGGATCCTTATTCGGTGGTTAAGGAAAGAGATGCCGAAGAAGGCGATAAGTATATCAAAGAAGGTGCTGCAGGTCCTGTTGAATATTATGATACATGTCCGGGCTGTGGCGGTAAAAGAGAAGGAAATGAGACTGTATGCGGATTCTGCGGAACAAGTCTTGCAAAGCCTGCTGAGCAGGTCCTCAAAGAAGCCGGTAAGGATCTTGAAGACTATTATGAGGTATCAACCTTCAGGTGTCCGCAGTGCAGCGGCGAGATCATAACAGAGGATACCGAAGCGGCTGCATTCTGTACTTTCTGCGGTGCTTCCACCATACTTGACAGACGTATATCGAGAGCAAAGCGCCCGCAGTATATCATTCCTTTCAAGAAGACTAAGAAGGACTGTATGGACAGCTACGGCAAGTTCATGAAGAGCGCTTTCTTTGCTCCTAACGAGATGAAGAGTGAGAAGTGTGTTGATTCCTTCCGTGGTATTTATATGCCTTACTGGAATTATAATACTTCTAAGCACGGAAATGTAACCTGCGGCGGTTCAAGGGTTTACTATCGCGGTGATTATAAATATACCGAAAATCATGCTTTATCTGCTGATGTTGATATGATGTACAATAATGTACCTTTTGATGCATCAAGCAGCTTTGCTGACAACTTAAGTAACGGTATTGCTCCTTTTGATACATCACAGCAGCAGCCCTTTACTCCTTCATTCCTTAGCGGTTTCTATGCAGATACAAATGATGTGGATGATAATGTATACCAGATTGATGCACAGAAACTGATAGCAAAGGATGCATTTGATAAGTATAAGCAGATCCCGGGTTTTGGAAGATACGGACTGACTGCAAGTGACAATAATATAAATAAGCTACTGCCCAATGTAGACGGAAAGTTTTTAACCATGTTCCCTGTATGGTTTATGAGTATCCGTTCCAAGGATAAAAAGGGCGAAGAACGTGTTTCATATACTGTAGTAAACGGTCAGACAGGAAAGGTTGCCGGTGATATACCGATAGCCGTAAATAAATACATTTTAGCTTCTTCTATTCTGTCAGTCGCATTATTTATCTTACTTAATTTTGTATTTAATTTTACTATTGTACCTAAATATGCACTTATGATCTCAGGTGTGGTAGGACTTATAATGGCAGCTATTTTCTCATCTCATGAGGACCAGATAGTTAAACGTGAGTTTGGAGAAGATGATAAAGGTCTTGTAACCGTAAAACGTCAGAAAGATAGAGCTGCAGGTGATAAAGCATCGGATAACATTGCTAAGAAAGAGAAAGAAAAGAAAGCTCAGATGGATAAGATGAAAGAAAAGAGCTTTTTCTGGATACCGCTTGGCATTGCAGGTATTATTCTACTTATAGAATTTACAGTCGGTATCGTATCTGACCTTTGGTTCTATCTTGGTTCCATAGCTATTATGGCATATATAGTTTGGTGCGTAATCCGTATCGTATCACGCTATAACAGACTTACAACCCGTAAACTGCCACAGTTTAACAGAACAGGAGGTGATGACAGTGCAAAAGTTTCGTAAATTATTTGGCTTTGTATTAGCATTATTACTTTCTGTATCTTTATTTAGCGCTGTCGTTTCACCATTAACCGCTAAGGCAGATTTGTTAGATCTGTGGGATCTGATAGATGATCTGAATGAAGACGATGATTATTATTATGATGACGAAGATGCTTATTTAGATTCAGAAGACGGTTATGATGATGAAGTTTATAAGTTTCAGGATACTTTAGATCCGGGTAATACTACTACCACAGGTGTTGCTTATCAGGAGACAAAGACAAACAATGTTTCCGGTTATACTGCTTTCCTTTATGATAATGCCGGATTGTTTGCTCAGACAGAGGCCAAGACTCTGCTTGATGAAATCTATCAGTATACCGAATACGGCGATATGGTAATCCTTACCACCAATGAAAATCCTTACGGTAATTCTGAGAGTGCAACAGATCAGTTTTGTGAAGCATTTTATCAGCAGTACAGCAAGAAAGATAACTGTGTAATTTTCATTATCGATATGAAGACCAGATATCTGCTTGTATATTCTGCAGGTGATGTTGTAGAAGACAATCTTACCGCATCAAAATGTTCAACCATTACAGATAATGTTTACAGCTATGCATCAGATAAGGAATATTATCGCTGTGCATCCGAGGCTTATAGCCAGATAGGAAAAGTCCTCGCAGGTATGCATATCGCACAGCCTATGAAGGTTGTGAGTAATGTATTTATTTCTTTAGTTATAGGATTTGTAGTTATGTATCTAGTAGCAGTAGGTAAATCATCTGTTTCTAAAACAAGTGATACCGAGCTTCTTAAATATGCAGCTGTAAACTTTAATGCTGTAAATCCCACCGATACTATTACAAGTACTACCAAAACATATTGTCCTCGTAGTTCCGGCAGTTCAGGCGGCAGAAGCGGCGGCGGTGGCGGCGGACACAGTCATAGCAGCGGCGGTCACAGATTCTAAAAAAGGAATTATATATGAAAAATTTGTGCCTTCTCGGATCCACAGGATCGATCGGAAAACAGACCATAGACATTATCAAACGACATGGGGAATATAAAATAACTTCTCTTTCTGCAAAAAGCCGTATAGACGACCTGGAGCAGCAGATAGATGAGTTTAAACCAAAAAAGGTTTGTGTTTATGATGAAACAAAAGCCGGTATACTTGCCGGACGACTTAAAAACAGCTCAACGGAGGTCCTTTCAGGAATGGAAGGACTTCTTGAAATAGCAGGGGATAAAGACAATGATCTGACTGTTACCGCACTCGTTGGCATGATTGGCATAAAGCCTACCCTGGCAGCTATAGAGGCAGGGTGTGATGTGGCACTGGCTAATAAAGAAACCCTGGTTACTGCCGGACATATCATAATGAAGGCGGTAAAGGAGAATAAGGTTAAGCTGCTGCCCATAGACAGTGAGCATTCGGCTATTTTTCAATGCTTACAGGGTAAATACGGACCTAACGGTGATTATACATCCTGGTACGGCAGTCCTGTGGTTGAAAAGATACTGCTTACATGCTCAGGTGGGCCCTTCAGAGGACTTTCCTATGATGAGTTAAGAGGAAAAACTGCTGCCGATGCATTAAAGCATCCCAACTGGGATATGGGAGCTAAGATTACTATCGATTCATCCACTTTGGTAAACAAGGCTTTAGAGGTAATGGAAGCAAAGTGGCTGTTTTCAGTTGATGTAGATAAGATACAGGTTGTTATACAGCCAAAGAGCATCATACATTCCGCAGTACAGTTTGTTGACGGTTCTATAGTGGCACAGATAGGTGTACCCGATATGAGACTGCCCATACAGTATGCTTTGTATTATCCTGAGAGACTCCCTCTTGACTGTGGCAGAGTTGACCTGTTTGAACTTGCAAAGATTGAATTTGCAAAGCCTGATTATGATACCTTCAAGGGTCTGAAATTTGGTATAGATGCCGCAAAGCAGGGTGGAAGTATTTGTACTGTATTTAATGCTGCAAACGAATATGCCGTAGGCAGGTTCTTAAAGGGTGAGATAGGATTTACTCAGATTTATGATATTATAGAGTACTGTATGTCTCAGCATAAAAATATTGCAGAACCGACATTGGATGAGATTCTTTGGGCAGAGCAGGAAGCTGTAGAAATGTCCATGAAATTCTTATCGTTATAAATATGAGAAATATGTGTCAAAAAGAACCGTCCACATTGACACACTATAATAAGTAAAACATAGAAAGAAAAGAGAAACATGAACACTGTAGTTAGTATTTTGATTGGAATTGTTTTATTCAGTGTGATAATTATATTCCATGAATTAGGGCACATGATCGTGGCCAAGAAAAACGGCATAAAGGTTACTGAATTTATGCTGGGTATGGGACCTAAGATTTTCAGTTTTAAAAAAGGTGAGACCGTATACGCTTTCAGGCTTTTCCTTATCGGCGGTGCATGTCAGATGCTTGGTGAGGATACCGATTCGAAGGAAGAGGGAGCATTTAATACAAAAGGTCCCTGGGCAAGATTTGCAACTATAATTGCCGGCCCGATATTCAATTTCATTCTTGCATTTGTATTTGCTGCCATCATAATCGCTATACTTGGTTATGATTCACCGGCTGTTGTTGGTGTAAAAGAAGGTACTCCTGCCGCTACAGCTGTATTTACCAATGTAGATGATCCTAACGATACCGTAACCGGTATGCAGGTGGGTGACATCATTGATGAATATGAAGGAAAGTCTTATTCTTTATCAAGAGAACTGACATATCATTTCGTACTTGATAAGATGGGTACACAGCCCTTTGATATTGTATTTGAAAGAGACGGTAAGAAATATAAGGGTACTATAGAGCCTACTGTCATTAAGAAATATCTGCTCGGTTTTTCTTATAATGCAACTGATGATCCCTGCAAGATTACAGAAGTATCAGAGGACGGTGTCATGATGAAGGCAGGTGTCAGGATGGATGATGTTATCACTGCCATCAATGGTACACCTATCGCTTCAGGAAATGCATTATCACAGTTCCTGGCTGATAATCCTATGGATGGCTCTGTCATAAATATGACTATAGAGCATAAGGGTACTCCTAAGGAATACAATCTGATACCCGAATATACCGAGAGCTGTGTATCTCCGAGATATTATGATAACAGTGTAGGTGTTTATTTTGATCATAATGAGTCAAGAGTTTCAGCTAATCCTCTTCAGATTTTCAAGTATTCATTATATGAAGTAAAGCTCCAGATTAGTATCACTATCAAGGCATTGGGAAAGCTCGTTACAGGCCAGCTGAATCTGGCAAATAATGTTGGCGGTCCTGTTCGTATTGTATCAGAACTTGATAATACCATCCAGGAGTCAAAGGAAGACGGCATACTCTATGTATTCCTCAATCTTCTGAATTTTGCAATACTTTTATCAGCAAACTTAGGTGTTATGAACCTGCTGCCTTTACCTGCACTTGATGGTGGAAGACTGATATTTATTATCATCGAATTATTAAGGGGCAAGCCTGTACCCAAGGAAAAAGAAGGCCTTGTACATGCAATCGGTATGGTATTTTTCCTGGTACTGATGGTACTTGTACTGTTTAATGATATAAGGTATGTATTCTTCTAAGGTGTAAAAGGTAGTGTAAAGTTTTCTATGAAAACTTTACACTACGTATGCCTCGGCTTCGCGAAGCGAACTATAAATGCCGTGGCTCTCAATAATCAAGTGGAGAAAATAAAAAATGGAAAACTATATAAATAGACGAAATAGCAAAGAAGTAAAAATCGGTAATGTCACAATAGGCGCTAACAATCCCATAGCCATCCAGTCTATGTGTAATACCAAAACTGAGGATGTGGCAGCTACCGTTGCCCAGATAAATGCCCTTGAGAGAGAGGGCTGTGATATCATCCGCTGTGCTGTCCCTCATATGGAGGCTGCAAAGGCTTTTTCTGAAATAAAGAAGGGTATCCATATCCCGCTCGTTGCTGATATTCATTTCGATTATAAGCTGGCTATAGAAGCTATTAAAAACGGTGCAGATAAAGTCAGGATCAACCCCGGCAATATCGGCTCTCAGGATAAGGTACACGAGGTAGTTGAGGCTGCCAAAGCCTACGGTATCCCTTTGAGAGTTGGTGTTAACGGTGGTTCTTTGGAAAAGGAACTCGTTGCTAAATATGGCGGGACAACCCCTGAGGCGCTGGTTGAAAGTGCTTTGAAAGAAGTGGATGCACTGGAAAAGTTCGATTTTAACAATATCGTTATAAGTATTAAATCTTCAGATGTTATGATGTCTATAAAAGCGCATGAGCTGATAGCAGACAAGACTCCGTATCCGCTGCATGTCGGTATCACCGAAACAGGCCTTGTTTCTACCGGAAGTATCAAATCAGCTGTAGGTATCGGAGTAATACTTTATGAGGGCATAGGAGATACCATTCGTGTATCTCTTACAGGAGACCCGATATATGAGGTTAAAGCCGGTAAATCCATACTTTCAAGTCTTGGATTAAAGAAGAGCGGCATAAATCTTGTATCCTGTCCTACATGTGGCAGAACCAATATAGATCTCATAGGTCTCGCTGAAAAAGTACAAAAAATGATCGATGAGATACAGTATGAAAATAATGCTAATATTCATAATAAGAATTTAAAGATTGCAGTTATGGGCTGTGTTGTTAACGGACCCGGTGAAGCAAGAGACGCGGATCTGGGTATCGCCGGCGGCAAAGGAGAAGGTCTTATTTTCAAAAAGGGTGAGATTATTAAGAAAGTAAAAGAAGAGGAGCTTTTACCTTCTTTTAAGGAAGAATTTTTAAGATTGTTATAAGTTATTGTTTTATTAGAAATGGGGAATATGAATGTTTTTCTTTGAGGTTTTTGAAGATTTAAAGGTCGAAGATCGATTAAAAAAGATCTTTGAAAATATAAGTGTTACAAACATCACAAGCAGTGATACTCATGCCAGGATGGATGTTTATGTTGATTCTGACAAGTTTATCAAGGCCGATGACAGAAGAAAAATGGAGGAACATCTTTTTAAGCAGTTTTTTGAGCCTGATAATAAGAATGTAAACCTTCATATCAGATATAAGTTTGAAGATATGAGTTTTCCTGATATCTGGAAAAAGTACGGAATATATGTTGAGGATGAATTTACAAATACTTCCGGATTGCTTGAAAGCATCTATCGTAATTCTGTAATATCGGTTAATGAAAACGAATTAAATATCGAGCTTGATGATAATTTTATAAATCATGAAATAGAAAAAAGACTTAGCGAGATAATCACGAGATTCCTGGATGATTATTTTGGACTTAAGGTTACTTTAAGCTTTACATATAAGGCTGAAGAAAAGTCGGATGATTCAGAGAATGAACATGATGATTATCTTATAGCGATGGATAATTATATCTCTGCAAAATCTGTTCATGCTGCTGAAAGTGAAGAAGCAGCATCAGATAATACTGATGACGAAGCAGGTAAAGAAAAAGCAGACGGTAAAGAATCAAAAGAAGATTCTAAAGAGAGCAAGAGCTCTGATAAAAAGGGCAAGGAAGGCTTTGATAAGTCCAAGTTTGTCAAGAAAAAGCTTACTCCTAAGGATCCCGATGTTATTTACGGTACTACTGTAGAGGGTGATGTTGTTGCCATCAAAGATATCATCGATAACATGGGTGACGTTGTAATAAAAGGTATGGTACTTAGAGTATACGACCTAATTACGACAAAGGGCGGATTTTTCCTGTTTAAATTCAGTCTAACTGACTTTACCGATACCATTCTTTGTAAATTCTTCTTAAGGACAGAAGAAGATAAGGAGCTTATCACTTCGAACATAAAGGAAGGCAAGTTCTTTATTATCCGTGGTATCGCTGAAAACGATAATTTTGAAATAACCAAAGAGACCACCATCCAGAGGATCAGAGGTGTTAAGCCTATTTCTGATTTCCGTGTAAAGAGGATGGATAACGCCGAAATAAAGCGTGTTGAGCTGCATGCACATACTCAGATGAGCGATATGGACGGTGTTATACCTGCAGATGTTTTGGTAAAGAAAGCATTTGAGTGGGGACACAGAGGTATCGCTATCACCGATCATGGTGTTGTACAGTCATTCCCTATAGCAAATCATGCTCTCGAGCCTAAAAAGATGAAGGATCCCGAGATGCAGAAACGTGCAAAGGAATTTAAGATCATTTACGGCTGTGAGGGATATATCGTTGATGATGAACCCGACAGTGTTACTAATGATAAAGGACATACATTTTATAAGCAGGAAGACGGTAAATACAGCGTAGAAGATTTAAGAAAAATGCCTTCTAACCATATTATTCTGCTATGCAAAAATGATACAGGAAGAATAAATCTGTATAAACTGGTTTCAGAGTCCCATCTGACTTATTTCGGAAGATGGCCTAGAATCCCTAAGAGTCTGCTTAAGGAAAACCGCGAAGGTATAATCGTAGGATCTGCCTGTGAGGCCGGTGAGCTTTACAGGGCTATCGTACATGAAAAGCCTGAGAGTGAGATTAGGCGTATTGCTGATTTTTATGATTATTATGAGATACAGCAGATAGGAAATAACGCTTACATGATCGAAAGCGAAAAATTCCCTGAGGTACAGAATGAAAACGACTTAAGAAGGATAAACAAGAGGATCGTTGATCTGGCCGATGCTGACGGGAAAATGTGTATCGCTACAAACGATGTGCATTTTCTAAATCCTGAGGATGAAATATACCGTAGGATCATAATGCATTCCAAGGGCTTTGAAGATGCAGATAAGCAGGCGCCTCTTTATTTACATACTACAGAAGAAATGCTTGAAGAATGCAGCTATCTCGGAAAGGATAAAGCTTTTGAGGTAGTTGTTACCAATCCTAACCGTATTTTTGATATGTGTGAAAGGATAACTCCGGTCAGACCTGATAAGGCACCGCCGGTTATCCCTGATTCCGATAAAACCCTACGTGATATCTGTGAGACAAGAGCTCATCAGATTTACGGTCCTGATCTGCCGGTACAGGTTAGCAGCCGTCTGGAGCACGAACTTGATTCCATTATCAAAAACGGATTCGCAGTAATGTACATCATAGCCCAGAAGCTTGTTTGGAAATCTAACGAGGACGGATACCTGGTTGGTTCCCGTGGATCGGTCGGTTCGTCCTTTGTAGCTACTATGTCCGGTATTACGGAAGTAAATCCGCTGCCTCCGCATTATTATTGTCCGGAGTGCCATTACAGTGAGTTTGATTCTGAAATATGTAAGGAATATGTTTCAAAGTCCGGATATGACCTGCCTGAAAAGGACTGCCCTGTATGCGGTCACAGGCTGGTAAGAGAGGGCCAGAATATCCCGTTTGAAACCTTCTTGGGATTTAACGGTGATAAGGAGCCTGATATCGACCTTAACTTCTCGGGTGAATACCAGAGTAAGGCTCATGACTACACCGAAGTTATCTTTGGCGCAGGTCAGACCTACAGAGCCGGTACCATGGGTGCTTTGGCAGAAAAAACAGCTTACGGCTTGGTTTCAAAATACTGCGAAGAGCATGGTATGGTATTAAGAGATGCCGAGAAAGAAAGAATAGCTAAGGGCTGCGAAGGCGTAAGACGTACCACAGGTCAGCATCCCGGCGGTATCGTAGTTCTTCCTTTGGGAGAAAATATTTATTCATTTACTCCCATACAGCATCCGGCAAACGATATGACTACGCCGACTGTTACAACGCATTTTGAATACCACAGTATCGATCATAACCTGTTAAAGCTCGATATCCTCGGTCACGATGATCCGACCATGATCAGAATGCTGGAGGATCTGACCGGTATCGATGCTAAAAAGATACCTATGGATGATCCGAAGGTAATATCTCTGTTTGATTCATGTGATGTACTGGGGGTTAAACCCGAGCAGATTGACGGTGTAGAACTTGGTAGTTTAGGACTTCCCGAGCTTGGTACGAATTTCGTTATACAGATGCTTAAGGATACAAAACCGCAGTCATTCTCTGACATGGTTAAGATATCCGGTCTGTCACACGGTACCGATGTATGGCTGAACAATGCGCAGTATTTCATCAAAAACGGTGACTGTACACTGTCCACGGCTATTTGTACACGTGATGATATCATGATCTATCTGATAAATAAGGGTCTGGAGCCCGGACATGCATTTAAGATCATGGAGTCGGTACGTAAAGGTAAGGGACTTACTCCTGAGATGGAAGAGGAAATGATAGCTAATGATGTGCCTGCATGGTATATAGAGTCATGTAAGAGGATAAAGTATATGTTTCCTAAGGCTCACGCCTGTGCGTACATGATCATGGCTTTCCGTATAGCACATTTCAAGGTTTATTATCCTCTGGCATATTATTGTGCTTTCTTTAGTATCAGAGCGTCAGACTTTGATTATGCACTGATGTGTAAGGGCAGAGATCATCTAAAATCTGAGATGAAAAAGCTTAATGATAAAGCTAAGACTTCGAAGTTATCAGCTAAGGAATCGGGTATGTACGATGATATGCGTCTGGTACTCGAGTTTTATGAGAGAGGCTTTGAGTTTATGCCTATCGATATATATAAGGCCAAGGCCAGACATTTCCAGATAATAGACGGAAAGCTTATGCCTTCACTCTCAACCATCAATGGTCTCGGTGAAAAGGCTGCTGAGCAGATAGAAGATGCTTCGTCCAGATACAAGTTTGTATCACGTCAGGACTTTAAATCAAAGGCTAAGGTTGGAGATTCGATGATTGAGATCATGGCTGATCTGGGTATACTTGATAATCTGCCAAAGACCGACCAGATGTCATTTGAAGACTTCTTCGGTACGAGTCTTGGATAACTTCATATTATAGAAAAAAGATCCCTCATTTGGGATCTTTTTTATGTTAAAGGTTTAATATCAAAAGTCGTATTGGTAGTCGGTAACAATGACTGTCTGATGCTTCGTTTGTTGGAAATACCGAGCATTTTCATAAATCTGTCGTTTATAAAGTGCTCTCTGAACGGTCCTAACTCCGAAAGCCTCTGGGATTTGATCCTGCCGCCGGCCATAGCTGCGTGGCCGCCGCCACTGCCTAGTCCGGAAAGAGCAGCGGAGACGAGTACTCCGGCATCAACCTCTCTACGCTCGGAACGAACGGAAAACTTCAGACCGTCAGGTCTTACATTGTAAACAACTGCAACCTCGATCTCTTTTAATGACATGATAAAGTCTGCCACCATGGAAACCAGAGAGTCGGGACATGGGAAAGGTATATAGGAAATCCCAAGATAATCAAATACATGAATGTTATTTATTGCTGCGCTGTATGTTTTTAAGTCGTTAAATATGATACCGCTTACTTCGAGACTCTTTAATTTATCATCGTCAGCATAATCATGAAGATATGCAAACATCTCAATGTCTGTCCTTGTAACACCTCTTGTAAACTGCAGCGTGTCCATCTTTAAACCATGGAGCAGAACAGTAGCAGTATCTGAACTGGGCTCGATCTCAAGCTCTTGAAAATACTGAGCAATGAGTGAACAGCAAGAGCCCACTTTTCTTATGTCTTTATATAAATATTTATATGTCATTGAATAATCAACTTCAGGGTGATGATCAATGACCGCTACATCATTACCGTTAAGGTCGGAGACATTACCGGCCTTTTTCTGGGTATCGATACATATGATACAGTCGTCATCGGACATCGTGTCTGCAAACTCGCTGATAGCGTACATCTCAATACCAAACATATCCAGCATCTTCGCAGCACTGATCCTGTCAAGTTCACCGTCATAACAGATAGTAGTGTTCAATCCGTAATGCTTGAGTAACTTTTTAAGGCCATAAGCTGAGCCTATGGCATCGGGGTCAGGAATGTTATGAGTCTGTATAAAAGTCCTCTTATTCCTGCAATATTCAATTAAAGTGTAAAACTGTAATATATCCATTTTATCCGCCAATTATAACCCAATTCCTAATGCACCAACTTTAATCATACCTGTTTGCGGCACTGTTGTCAAGTATATTTTACTAATATTTTAGTATAGACTATGTTTTCCTTGCAAGATTGTAAGAAATATACTATAATTTGCTTATGGAGATAGTTAAATAGGGGGTCGGCAGATGGGGAAGGACAAGAAAAAGTTTACGATTCCGAATATTTATGATATTTTACTGGCATTGATTGGGGTATCTTTGTGCGGTATAGGAGTGGGGTTTGCAAACTGTGCGGCACTTGGTCTTGACTCTATCGGTATTTTCTATGACGGGATAAGAAATATTCTTAATTTTTCTTCTGATATGCTGGGTGTGACCAGCTTTATTGTAAGCGGTGTAATCCTGGTTTTCCTGTTTTTTGCAGCCAGAAAATATGTGAGTCTTGGTACTTTGATCTATATAATAGCTTACGGAAGCTTTATTACCGTAGGTTCCATCATATACAGAGCTCTGGTTTTTGAAAATAATCTGTTTACAAGCATTGTTTTCTCATGTATCGGATATATACTTTTGTATATCGGACTTGCCATCTATATTGCCATAGATATAGGTATGGATGCGTTTACCGGTATAGTGCTGTATCTCTCTGATATCACCCATTTTGAGTTTAAATATGTAAAGATTGCTTTTGATATAGTGTTAATTATCATCGGAGCTGTACTGGGCGGTGCATTGGGTGTACCTACAGTCATAACTATGGTTGTGGGCGGTCCGCTGATCAATTTCTTTACAAAGAGATTCCAGGGTATCTACTTTAAGATAAAACTTAGGAGTATGAAAGCTTCTAAGAAAAATAAGGAAGAGTCACCTAAACAAAATTAAAGTATTCGCCCGAAAATACTTGGGAGAGCAGGGATTTAGGTCCTATACAGACCCCTGATTTCGACATGTATTATTTCGCTAAATCAAGGTTTAACGAAATAATAGCCTATTTCACCCAGGATTTCATAAAATAAAGTTGAAAATGCACTATTCCAGGAGTAAACGCAACAAAAATTGTTAGTGTTGCGTTTACTCCTTTATGTTATTATATAAAGGCATTTAGGAATGTTTAAAATGCTCTATGGGGAACATATTTGAAAGGCAGGTAATCTATATGTCCCATATGTCATTAGACAACAGAGTCACTATACAGGAAGGTTTAGATCAAAGACTCACATTAAGAACAATTGCCAAGATGGTCGATAAAGCACCATCAACAATCCTAAGAGAAATCAATAAGCACAGATGCAACAAAGGGAAACGGTATCCTGATGCAATACCTCCGTGTGCAAGGCGTGATACTTGCCAGATAACCGGATTGTGCCATGATACACGATGTTATGCTCCATGCAGGAATTGTAATGCGTGCAGGTCAAAATGCAGCCAATATTTACCTCAGGACTGCGAAACGCTCTGCAAATCGCCTTATGTATGCAACGGCTGTACAAAACAGTTGTCCTGTACTCATGAACGTTTTTTCTATTATGCTACTTATGCCCATAATGAGTATCATGACAAGCTCATTTCAACACGTGAAGGCATAGACCAGGATCCTGAGGACCTTCAGAAAATGGATAATCTGGTTTCACCGCTGATCAAAAAAGGCCAGTCAATAGCTCATGTGTTCGCAAACCACAGCAAGGAAATCAACTGCAGCCGCACGACACTTTATAAGTACATTAACAAATCTATCCTTACGGCAAGGAATATAGATCTTCCCAGAAAAGTCAGGTATAAGCCAAGGAAAAAGGACAAATCTTATAAAAAACTGACGCAGGAAGAACGCTTGTCCGTACTGTCTCGCAGTTACGAGCGTTTCAAGGAATATATGGAAAAGCATCCTGATACCGATGTCGTAGAGATGGATACCGTTCTGGGACCGGTTTATTCAAAGAAAGCAATGCTTACGCTTCTCTTCCGCTCCTGCAATCTTATGCTTGTGATACTGCTTGAGGAAAAGACCCAGGAAGCCGTTATAAACGCTCTTAACAAGCTTAGCAATGATCTTGGCATAGAACTGTTTCAGCAGCTTTTCCCGGTGATTCTGACCGACAGAGGAAGCGAATTCCTATACCCGGAAGCCATGGAATGCGATGAAAACGGTGAAATAAAAACGAAAATCTTTTACTGCGATCCCCAATGCTCCTGGCAGAAAGGAACTTTAGAAAAGAATCACGAGTTTATCCGCTATGTCATTCCCAAGAGTACCTCGTTTGATCACTGTAACCAGGATGATATCACCCTGATGGTCAATAATATCAACAGCCTTGCCAGAGATAAATTTCACGGCAAGACACCATATGCCCTTTCACGTATAATTATTGATAATCATCTCCATGAAATCATGGGTTTAAAAGAAATAGCCCCTGATGAAGTTCTTCTAAAGCCGACTCTCCTACGTAACAAACTTGGATGATTAATTCAATAATTATCTTTAAATTCAGTTAAATTTTCCCCCAAAGTATTCGTACATTCCGAAACGCAACACTTTATATAATATCGGTCTGCGTGTTGCATTTAGTGTTGGATTTTTTTAGCAAGACGTCTGTTTGTCATGCAAAAAAATTTAAAATACTCACTTAAACATAAAAAAATGGACCATAAGAAACCTTATGATCCAAAAGATTGTTGCAATTACTTCTGTACGTTATTATTCATCCAAAGTGTTGCGTTTACGTGTAATATTGAGCTATATTATTGGTATTTTTTACTCATCTCCTATATAAAATGATGACAGGCTGTACAATATAAGCACAGCCTGTCAAACCGATTAATCCCACCAAGAAGGGAAAATACCCTCATCCGTATATGTGCCCCAGTCAGCCATGATATCAATTGTAATGTATATAACATCTGCGTCTTCCTCTGAGTATGAGTCAGCATCATTGATATCCTTATCCGGTACATAAGATAAATCATCAAACCAACTGGGAGCTTCGATTTCTGCAAAATAATAAGGGAATATGCAAGTCTTCATTTCCCCATATAAATTCTCCTTTACCGTTCCGCTTGTATATGCTGATCCATCATATCATTGAATGCAGCATATAAGGCGGGATCTTAATCAAACCTTCTTCTTCTGAATAATCCTTCGGATGGATGATTATCTGCTTGTCGATCCTTTTTCCGAACAATTCCTTGAAACGCCCCAGTGATGTTGCCGAATAATTCTTCGACGATTTAACTTCTATCGGATTGACTTTATAATTTGTCTTGCTCTCGTTTGACAGTAGGAAATCTATCTCGATGTCGTTCCTGTGCTTCTCCTCGTTATATCTTGTATAGAAATAAAGCTTTCTGCCTGCGCTTGTGATCATCTGAGCGATTACATTCTCATACAGCATCCCCTGGTTGAGATGCAGTTTTCCATCCATTATCTGCTTGTACAGCTGCTGTTCCGTGATCTCATTCTCGCTGAAAGCATGGCTCACTAGAAGTCCGGTATCACCCATATAACACTTTACGTATGAATCGTTCCTGTTCAGCGCAAGTCCTACGTTAGGATCATTGCATTTATAGCACAGGTTACATATCATCGAATCCGAGAGCCAGAAAAGTGGCTCATCGTACTTATCGAACTTGCCGTTACTCTTATCTACGTCACTCAAAATTATTCTCTTCTCGTGAGTTGAGAGAAAACCAGGTAGATTATCAAATATAGCTGAAACCTTAGAGTTGTATTTTTTCGCAGATTTCCTTATGTCATCCTTATAAAGCTCAAGTATGTACCTTTTCTCTACATCAGCGGCATGAAAATCCCTTCCATTGTCTTTGAAAGCCACCAGGGCCTGCGGCATCCCCCCGACAAGCATATATTCCTTGAACAGGCGCATAGCCTTGTCATGCATCTGCCGTTCTAGTGCCTTGCCCTGTCGTAAACAATCCGCTATATGCTCCAGCAGGATCTCTTCCCCCATATACGTCATGAACTCACCGAAATCAACGGGGTACATCTGCATCTTCCTCTCTTCGGAGGGAATGGTTATGTCTTCGACATTCTCTTTTATCGAGATAAGAGACCCTGTCTCAATATAGTCATACCGCCCGTCAGCCACCAGGTATTTTATCGACTCCCTAGCCTTTGGGAATTTCTGCACCTCGTCAAATATGATGAGGGATTCCCTCGGATAAAGCCTGGTATTATATTCCAGCATCAGTGTCTGGAAGAACACATCAAGGGAATCCATGTGATCAAAGGCCGCCTTTACAGCCTTGCCGGCTTTGTTGAAATCTATCAGTATATAGGACTTGTATTCGTTCCTACCTATCTCTTCCGCGACAGTAGATTTCCCGATACGGCGGGCGCCTTCAATAAGCAGGGCTTTCTTACCCTTGGATTCTCTTTTCCAGTCACTTATCTTTCCGTATATCTTTCTCTTTATTTCCATAACTAGATCTCCTCTATTACCATTGTGCGCAAGGTGCAAGATATATCTGAATACCGCTATACGCAATTTGCCACCAAGCCATAAATACCTCAACGCGCAATTTGATTATAGCACAAAACCACCTCAATGCGCAATCTGTTTTTTGAAAATTGAGGAATTGAGTATTGAGTAATTGAGTAATTGAGTGATTGAGTAATTCAATTGATTTCTCATACCCTCGTATTATTAACTTCCGTAACTGTTTTCTATCCGACAAGTCATAAGCAGTGCCTTCTGGAGTGGTTTTAACTGATGTAACATCATCGCATGAATCTCGAAATATAATTATTTACTTCATAATTTTTCTCTGTCTTCGTACTTAGCATAGATCTCTCTGACAAAACAAATTTCGACTTAATTATAGAAAAGCGTACGCTTTGAACCGGTTTTGGCTTTCTTAGTTCATTTTGTATGCTTTTGGTTTGCCAGACGATTATCATAAATCCCTTTATCATATAAACGAAATTATTCCAAGATCATCTCGATAATATTTCAATAAACACTGCTCAATAAACACTTTACTGTATTTATTATTATATTTTATAATACACTATTATATTTTATTATATAAAATTTATATCTACTACGCCCTCCCCCGGACTATGACTATACTCATAGTCCGGGATTTTAAGTCATATTTCTATCGTTTAATCATCGGGGTTTGCCTTCAAGCAGAACATCAAGCACTCTTTCTTCAACAACTTGATTCATATTTCCGTAAGGACAGATCCATGTATCGATCATATCTTTATGGATCATCATCGGGATACGGTCGATGTAACACCGAACCCCACCACAAGATCTCGCAGTAATAACGGCAAAATACGATAAACTACCTATGTTTCTGTATATTCCACACATCCAAACAATATCGTCTTGTTTAGGGTAACAATAATCACGGCAACTATTTTCCCTTGTCGAAGCAGCACTGAAATATGATATCGGTATAATGCATCTGTGACGCTCCAAATCAATCTTAAATTCTGAAGTACCCTCTAAATCATCAATACTTAGTTCATATACTGTTTCTGCCTTGTCATTCGTCTTAATACCCCACATCATTGCATACATCGCAGGCTTGCCATTGGGTGAGGGAGCAATTACAGGAGCAACATTCATCGGTTTAATTTCACCATTTTCAACAACATGGTGTCCTATGCCCGAAAACCTATCCGCAATCGGGGTAATAGATGACAAGATAGCATATGCTTCTATATCCCCTCTGCTATTATCAATATAGTATCTCATTCACACATGTCCTCCATAACTGTCTATATGGTTATCGAGCCGGAATTTGGGTTTTCGTTATAGATTTTTTTAATATCCTCTGCATTATCCGGATCCTGATGATGTGCATAATAATCAAAGATTGACTTTCTGTAATCTTCCTGATCCTTAAAGTTATCACCGTCAGGTTCTGGTTCTTCTTTTTTATTCAGCATATTTTTAACACCGGAACCAATGGTTACATAATCTGACCAGTCATATTTAGGTCGTCTGATTTTTCTTCGCTTCCATTTCGATAAGAAATCTACCTTACCAGCGATAGGCGGATACAGATTGCCGTTACGGACGGTTATCTGAGTCACCTCTCCAAACATACTGTTTCGAATATCCGTTCCTTCAAGCGCATTGACCTTCTGCAATGACTCTTTTTTTGATGACGAGACTACATATTCGCCAGTGTCCTTGTCTGTCTCTGTCAAAGTCTCAAGCTCATCTTCTTCCCATTTAATCCCGGCAAGTTCGCTGTATATGCGCATTTCTTCTACAGTGCACCTACCGAAAATCGTATGATGTGCGCAGCCGTTAAGGATAGCTGTTTTGAGATACGCAGTTGAAGAGTCCTTATCAAACTGACTAAGGGACTGTATACACCCGACAATCCCTACGTGGTATTTTCTAAATAAAGACAATGCGCGTTCAAACGATTTACAGACAATTACCGGTAACTCGTCCACAATCAGGAAATGAGGTGAAATACTGATACCTTCAGCCCTAGGTCTTCGAAGCACCGCATCTATAAAAGAAAGAAGCATTATCAATCCGAGGCTCCTGGAGTCAGTATCACCCATCTCAAGCCCAAAGTTTATCACTGTCACCTCTCCATCACGCAGTGCCTTGTCGAGATCCAGTGATTTGTCGTCAGACGGACACAGAATTTCTCTTACCTTGTTTGTGTTGATGATAAGATCAAGAAGCAATCTAAGTCCCCGAGAATGCTCATAGATCTTATCCTTCTCATTTCCCAAAAATGTCCTGTTAATAGTATTGACTACCTTCTGAAATCCTTTTTGTTTACTCTTTCTGCATATTCTTTCGAGCTCAGCCGCATAATCATGGATTAACGAAAAATCAGTCACTATGGCCTGCACATCTTCCAATGTTGCCTGTCTATCCTTTATAATCGGCATAGTCACCATAAGGCATGTTATTGTTGCCTTAAGCAGATCATATATGATCGAAGTAAAATAAAACTCTGATTTTCCGAGGGAACGGGATATGCTAAACACAACATCTGAAACGCGGGATGCGACAGAAATGATCTCATCTTCTTTTTTCCAGTCCGGGATGTCAGGGGACAAGTACAATGGATT
>JAEEVK010000100.1 GCA_016287095.1 Lachnospiraceae bacterium | reverse complement strand
CACTGTCCCGTTTACCACATCTCCGGGATTTATCTTCTTGAAGCTATGCTCCAGTTCTGTTTTAAAATCGTCCATTGACGGGATTCCGTCATAATTTGTTTCGTTCATCTTGATACTCCTGACTAATAAAATATAAAAACCAACAAATTCTCTTTTGGTTTGTCATATTCATAAGATTAATCTTGTGCTGTATACACCTAATATTTTAGTATACTCCATATATAAATAAAATGCAACGAAAAAAATCACTTGACTTTTTCCCTTTTAGCACTATAATGCTTGCTGAGATGTGTCAATGAAGTCGGTTCTTTTTGGCATATCATTTACAGTTTTTGAAAGACATGATTACTATTGTCTTTCCATTGGTGTTGGAGTAGGCATAACATCAATGTATTTTTGCCTACGATAAGGTATATATCATGCAATTATTAGTTGTGATTTTAAAAAACGAGAAACTCCTCGATGATATTTTGAAAAAGCTTGCCGAAGAAGGCGTAAAAGGCGGCACCATCCTTTCCGGCAAAGGCATGGGCGAGGAACTCATGAACATGGAGGATATCCCGATGTTCTCTACCTTGCGCCGTCTCATGAAGGACGAGGAAAGAGAATCCGTGCATGTGGCTCTGTTTGTTATCAGGGATGAACAGGTTGTGGAAGCCAGAGAGACTGTCAAAGATATGGTAAACCTAAAGGAACCCAATACAGGTATCATGTTCGTTGTGCCCATCACCTATGTTGAGGGGCTTGGAAAGTAATATAGTAAACATATAACCTAAACAATAAATGATCTTTTGCTTCGCTCAGGATGACATGAGCGAAAAATGATATAATTTAAACGACAAAGCAAATATAACAAATAAGAAGCAACATATGAGGGAGTAACAAATAAGAAATCATGGAATTAAATCTTCTAATATATATATCAATAGCCCTTGCCTTCACTCTGCTCTCGAGCAAGCTGATGAAGGTAGTAAAGCTACCGAATGTCACCGGCTATCTGCTGGTAGGCCTACTGGCAGGGCCTTATGTACTGAATATTATCCCTCAGGGCACGGTTGACAGTCTGGGGATAATACCAACCGTTGCTTTAGGCTTTATAGCCTTTTCCATAGGTGCTGAATTCCGTTTCAGTTACCTGAAAAAGGTCGGCAAGGCTCCCATAATCATAGCCTGTCTTGAGTCATTGGGTGCTGTATTGGTGGTTGATTTCGTTTTGATAATCACCGGAAACGATGTGCCTTTTTCTATCTGTCTCGGAGCCATCGCAGCTGCTACAGCTCCTGCAGCAACACTTATGGTAGTTAAGCAGTACAAGGCTCATGGTCCCGTAACTGAAACCCTGCTGCCGGTTGTGGCACTTGATGACGCTACGGCGCTCATGTGTTTCGGTATATCGGTAGCTATCGCAAAAACAATTGAAGGCGGAGTCGGCGACAGTATACTGATGACAATATTTAAGCCCCTACTTGAGATCATCGCTGCTTTGGCAATCGGAGTGATATTCGGCATTGTATTCCGTTTCGCAGTAAAGTGGTTCACAGGGCGTGGCAACAGACTTGCCATCACATATGCTCTTGTGTTTGTATGTATCGGGCTTGGAGAGATGCTCAATGTATCTTCCCTTCTGGCTTGCATGGCTCTAGGGGCGACCCTGGCAAATACCTCAAATTTTGCCGATGTGGTTTTCGAGCAGACAGACAGGATGACTCCTCCCGTTTTCATGATGTTCTTCTTCCTGTCGGGTGCTGCGCTTGACATATCCATCATCCCTTCCGTAGGCGTGATCGGTATCATATACATCATATTCAGAGTTCTCGGAAAAATGCTCGGTTCCTTCGCTGGTGCCAAAATTTCCAAGGCTAATAAGAATGTGCAGAAATACCTGGGATTTACACTGATACCCCAGGCAGGTGTGGCTATCGGTCTTGCGACAACCGCCATGTCCATAGTACCCGACTACGGTCCAAAGATCCGTACCATCATACTTTGCGGTACCGTTATTTACGAACTTACAGGGCCTGTAATAACTAAGTTAGCATTAAAAAAAGCAGGAGAAATCGATTAATCGGTTTCTCCTGCTTAAATAAACTCTTTTCTACAAACACCGCTTTCATTCATACATGTTTTCTTTAATCTATCTTTATAACAGTCAGTTCATCCCCGTTTACCTTGAATTTGACTTCATACCCCGCAAATGACATCCCATATATCCTGTCCGGATCATTCTGGTAATGGGGGCGTGGGTCGTTTGACAAAATCTTTTCAAGGCTTGCAAGGTTTTCCTCAGATATATTAGAACAAACCCCATCACTCCATATAACATTCAAAGTTTTATACTCAGTGCTTTCTGTAAAACCACCCTTTGCTTCAAGGATTGCGTCCGCATAGGCCACATACGGCTTTATATCATAGATTGGCGTTCCATCCACCATATCGGCACCTTTTACATAGATTACCGGTCCTTCAGGCGTATCTGTTTCAATCCTGTCTATAGCTACCACCGATAATCCTAAGGGATTAGGCCTAAAGGGCGATCTTGTGGCAAATACACCCATCCTCGTATTTCCTCCAAGCCTTGGCGGCCGTACTGTCGGTGACCAACGGGCATTTCCCTGCTCATCAAGATTCTTTGAAAACTGCCAGATAAGCCATATATGGGAAAACTCCTCAAGTCCCCTGATCATATCAGGATTCCTGTACTCCGGTACAAATACAATCTTGCCCTTGAGCTCCGAAACAAGGCCCGGTTGCCGTGGAATTCCGAACTTTTCAGGGAAGTCTGTGTGAATTTTTGCTATTATATTCATTCTCTATACTAATTATTTCTTTAAATATTATGATTAAAGCTATGAGCACCACCAAAATCAATACTATTTCCACTACACCTATACCAAGTAGTACATGATATTGCCGAATTCTGTTATAGCCAAGGCAATCCGTAGCCATCTCAGGATAAAACCTTGTAGCGAGCAGTGGATGTACTATGGTTGCAGATGTATCGATGCAAGGCAAAAATCGACTCACCAAGTCGATTTTTGAGCGTAGCACAAGTGTGCCCGGTATCAAGCGGGCACACGCTTGCAAGCGTCCGTAGCAGCGATACTGATGCAGCCATAAGAACATCCCTGCAAGCGATTCGGGTTTTAGACTGAGATGGTCACGAATTGCCGTCCCAAAACCCCGGTTTTACTTATACTTCTCCATCTGCTCCTTGATAAGTGCTCCGTCATCGAAGTAGTTTATCTTCATGGCAGCCTTTACATCTGCAAGAGTCTTTGCAGCTACAGCCTCAGCCACTTCGCTGCCCTTCTTCAGGATCTCGTATACTCCGGGGATGTTCTGCTCCCACTTATGTCTGCGCTCTCTGATAGGGGCAAGCTCTTTCTCAAGCACCTTGATCAGGAACTTCTTAACCTTAACATCACCGAGACCGCCACGCTTATAATGATCCTTCAGTTCATCCAGGCTCTTGTACTCAGGTAAAAACTCCTCGAAATCCTCAGGCTTGCTGAACGCATCAAGGTAAGTAAATACAGTATTTCCCTCAACCTGTCCGGGATCAGAAACATTGATATGGTTAGGATCGGTATACATCGACATAACCTTGGTCTTAACCTCTTTTTCATCGTCCGACAGATAGATGCAGTTGCCAAGCGACTTGCTCATCTTAGCCTTACCGTCCGTACCGGGAAGTCTTAAACATGCACTGTTTTCAGGAAGCAGGATCTTAGGCTCAACCAGAGCCTCGCCGTATACAGAGTTAAACTTATGCACGATCTCCTGGCACTGCTCAAGCATGGGCATCTGATCCTCGCCTACAGGCACGGTCGTAGCCTTAAATGCCGTAATATCAGCAGCCTGGCTTATAGGATATGTGAAAAATCCAACAGGAATGCTGGTCTCAAAATTTCTCATCTGAATCTCTGACTTAACGGTAGGATTTCTCTGCAGACGGGAAACTGTAACCAGGTTTGCATAGTAAAATGTAAGCTCTGTCAGCTCCGGCACCATCGACTGAATGAAAAGTGTGGATTTTTCAGGATCGAGACCAACTGAAAGATAGTCAAGAGCCACCTCAACTATGTTCTGGCGTACCTTCTCTGGATTATCCGCATTATCGGTCAGAGCCTGAGCGTCTGCTATCATAATAAAAATCTTGTCATATTCTCCGGAGTTCTGTAACTCCACTCTCCTCTTTAAAGAACCCACATAATGTCCCAAATGAAGTCTTCCTGTGGGTCTGTCACCTGTAAGTATTATCTTTTCCATATAAATTTTCTCCCTCTGATTCTATATATTTTATTACATTTTTCATCAATTTTTTTGCTCAACTTATAATCCTAATCATATTAACATACCTTTGCACAGGGCATCCGAAGCACCGATACGGTATAAAACCCTATAGCGAGCAGTAGATATGCTTCGATCGTATATGTATTGAGGCAAGGCAAAAATCGACTTACCAAGTCGATTTTTGAGCGAAGCACTAGTGGGCCCGGTATCAAGCGGGCACACGATTGCGAGCGTCCGTAGACAAAATGCATATACGATCGATATGCATATCCTGCGCAGCGATTGCGGGTTTTAGACCGTACCGATGCTCCGGATGCCCGTCACTAAAGTCATATATCACTTGATCAACACCTGCTCTATAAGTATCTCCGGATTCTCTTCCTTATCAGAAATATACCTTCGATAAATATCGTAGTAAATATCGGTACGCCCGGCATCCGTAATATACGAGATGCTCTTGCAGGTCTCATCGTCATTCTTTATGATGTTGACAATCTCCTGATTGTACCTCATCTGCTCATCACTCTCGAGCTCGTCTGCAAGTGCCGGAAGCCACATTTTGGACTTTGTATAATTTCTGCCCAACGTATCGGTAGCAGCATCAATACAGTCCGCAATCGTGATGATATCTATAAAAATCTTCATCTTATCATGCACATTGTCGAAATCATCGGGATATCCGCCCCTGCCGTCAAAGCTCTTATGATGTCCTTCGACTACCGAATTATACTTTTCGGCTATTTTCGTACCCGCCAGCAATTCCGAACCGAATGTAGGATGCTGCTTGATCAGAGCTCTCTCCTCGTCGGTCAGTTTTCTCATCTGCTGGTTGATAACGTCAGAAATATAGGCCTTTCCTATATCATGCAGGTGCGCACATCTGTCTATGTAATTCAGCAGATACTGACGCCTGCTCTTTACCAGATGCACGTCCCTTGTACCCAGTACATCGAGGAACATCTCAGGATTCTTATCTATCAGCGCATTCATGATAATGATCGCAATCTTACCAACCATCATAGAATGGATCAGAGTCATGGAGTTACGGTTCAGGATAACCTCCTGTATGTACTCCAGTGATTCCTCCTCGTCATAAGCCGTCCTAAGCATCAGGCGCACCGTACGGCAAAGGTCGTCATTTACGAATCCGTTACTTGAAAGATGGGGCACGGATGTATAAATCTGCCTGAATGCCTCAGCCATATCGTAGAAAAGACTTTCCCTGTTGTCCAGAGTGATGTCCGGCAGTGCCAGGATTCTGAAACATTCCTGGAGACAGGTTATTTTCTTCTGATATGCGTCATTTGAAACATGGGTGTTCAAAACTTCCTTGTAATCAATTTCCTTATTGTTAGCCTTATAATATCTGAAAAGCATGATAACTGCGGTATCCGCCGGGAAATTATGAGCGTACAGGTTGCACCAGACATATGCTGTGGCATTTACCGCCGTCTGCTCGTTCAGGTTTTCTCTGTTTATCCCGTCAGGGAGCAGCTCCCGAGTCATGTATTCAAGAACAGCCCTGTTAGGTGCGGAATCAGACCTGATCAATGCCCACATGAGGACTTCCTTTGTTACCTGCAGGAATTCATCAAGGTCGATCTTGTCGCCGTCGAGTGCCCTAACATCCTCTCGTGTCAGGAATTTCTTGAAATTCTCATACTGCACGATACGAAGCAGGCGCTCCTCGTTGTTTCTCAGTTCCTTGTCCTCGATACTGTAATTGTTGGACATGATGATACGCCGTCTGGTTTCCCATTCGGTGAACTCACAGTACTTATCACTCATACCCGCCACCTGCTCAAAGCAGTCACGAGCTTTTTCTATGGAAATATCGTTAGATTTATCATTATAGGAAATGCCGAGCATATACATGGAAAGGATCCACTTTTCCACGAGGCCTTCCTTCTTATAAAAATCACTGAGCCTGATAAGGACTTCCGTAGTAAGCAGCGAATCGTTCTCTACATCACTCGTCATGGCCTTGATGTTTTCAAAGAACTCGTCGGCTATTTCCACATCCAGCTGCAATTCTCCGCGAAGGAATGGGTATATGAGGTCCCCGAGCTTTTTCTCGTTATAAGCATAGGTCGACCTTAGAAAATCCGACTTCTCAGCCAGTTTTTCCACCCATATGCTCCTGTCAGAGGCCTTAACCAAGCCGGATTCTATCTCTCTGGCACGGTTGAGGTTCGCCCGGTACTGCATATAAAATTCAGTTATCAAGCCTTTTTCAATAACTGCCACTGCTCTTCTCTCCTTCGTTTGGGAATAAAAATTCTTTTTGACCCAACTTAAAAGTCCGCTTAAATGGTCTTGGCGCCTTTTAACCTTAGTATAATATGATAACATATATATTGTCAAATTGCAAACATACACGGTCAAATTTTTTAGTGGAATTTTTCCAATATTTCTGATATAATAGTTTTGAATTTGGGTTTTGTTTTATCTGGGTATTTTTGAAGTGACATTGATGATTCCTCACTTCTTTTAAAAATGACAATAATTAGATAAGGATTATCAGCATGAATATTTTTAATATTATTTCCCTGCTTGGCGGGCTTGCCCTGTTCCTTTACGGAATGAAGCTGATGGGAAACAGCCTAAAGGAAGGTTCATCCGGTACTTTGAAGGTCATAATGGAAAAGGTCACCAACAATCCCGTGAAGGCCTTTTTCCTTGGTGTTATCGTAACTGCGGTCATCCAGTCTTCAACAGCTACCATCGTTATCACTTCGGGTCTGGTTGCCGGCGGCATCATCTCCTTAAGGCAGTCACTCGGTATCATCATCGGAGCTAACGTTGGTACGACTGTTACCGGACAGATCATCAGGCTTCTGGATGTAAACGCAGAGGGGACTTCATTTCTCAAGTTTTTCACTCCCTCGACTCTTGCACCGCTGGCTCTGATCATCGGTATCATGCTGATCATGTTTTTAAAGTCCAGTAAATCTAGTAATATCGGTAATGTCTGCATGGGCTTCGGTATCCTGTTTACAGGTCTTATGAACATGACCGCTGCAGTAAGCACTCTTACCGAGGGCGGATTGATAGAAAGGATTTTCTCCAGTCTCGGAGACAATCCCCTGTTAGGCTATCTGGCCGGATCCGGCGTGGCATTTGTGCTGCAAAGCTCCTCAGCTACCATCGGTATACTGCAGGCATTTTCTATGGCAGGCGAAATACCTTTTATGACGGTCTATATCATATTGGTCGGAGTTTACCTTGGCGACTGCGTCACCACCGCTATCGTCTGCTCCATCGGTGCGAAGCCTGAGGCTAAGCGTGTCGGTATTATAAATATCCTCTACAACCTGAGTAAAACCGTTCTGGTCATCGTAGCAGTAACCATCCTGCACAAGCTGGGTGCTCTGGACAGTCTCTGGAATACTTCAATGACTCCGGGCAGCATCGCAAATACAAACTCAGTGTTCAACCTGGCCTGCGCTGTTCTGCTGCTTCCGCTTGTTAATGTTTACGAAAAGCTGAGCAGGAAGATTGTTAAGGATGAGGTTACCGAAAGCGGAAAATACGGTGACAAGCTGGCAGCCCTGAACCCTGTATTCTTCAGTACGCCCGCTCTGGCTCTCCGTTCCGTGTATGATATACTCCGTACAATGCTCGAGAGCGCTACCAATAATATCGACAAGGCTATGAACCTGATCTATGATTATAAACCCGGTATCGCCGCCGAGATAGATAAGGAAGAAAATGCGATAGACCAGATGACAGACGCTGCTTCGAGCTACATGATGAAGCTGAGCCCCCATGTGAAGGATGATATGCATAACAAGATCCTCGACCAGTATTATAAGGATGTCACCGAGTTTGAACGCCTGGGTGACCATGCGGTAAATCTTATGGAATCAGCCAGGGAACTTGCAAAGGAAGACTCAAAGCTCTCACCCGAGGCTCTGGACGAGATAGATATCCTGCGCAGGCTTATCGGCAGGATCTTAGAGAATGCGAATCTTGCTTTTGTTAAGCGCGATGTGGTCGCAGCCCGTCATATCGAGCCCATGGAGGAGGTTGTGGATGATCTGGTTAATTCCCTCCATGATAACCATATTGAAAGGCTTAAGGACGGTAAGTGTAAGGTGAACGCCGGTATCGTATTCCTGGATATCTTGGGTAACATTGAAAGAATATCGGATATCTGTTCCAATATCGGTGTTGCTACCATCGCCCGTGCCACTCCCGGTGTTGACACCCTGGCACACTCTTATATCTCGTCCCTCCATCAGGGTAACGATGCGGACTACAATATGGAGTACAGCAAGATCCATTCAGAGTTTTACGGGATGTTTGAAGAGATAAAAAAAGGCAAATCTAAGCAGGGCAATGCCTGATCATCCCCGTAAATACACTAAAGAACAGATATACGATAATTAAAAAAGCAGGTGGACTCCTAAATCCATCTGCTTTTATTTTATCCTTATTCTATCGATATATTATTCATTTGCCAATGAGCACAGCTCGTTCAGCATCTTAGGTAACTCTGACTCCATATTTTCATTTGAGAACTGGCAGGTACCTACAGCCTTATGGCCGCCACCGTTGTATTTCAGCATCAAAGCACCTACATCTAATGTACAGGTACGGTTGAGGATACTGTATCCTACTGCAGCTGAACATCCCTGACCACCACGGCCTGAAACTATCCATGCAGAAACATTCTGCTCAGGATACAGGCTGTAGATCATGAAACGGTTACCGGTATAGATGGGATCAACACCTCTTAAGTCGCTGATGATAACATTGCCCCTGGTGGTGGTATACTTTACGATCATTTCTTTGAACTTTTCAGTCTGCTCGTTATATACCTCAACACGCTCCTGAACATCGGGCAGGTTAAGTATCTCATCTATAGTCATGGTACGGCAGGCATCGATCAGCATCTCCATCAGCTGATAATTTGAAATGGTAAACTGTCTCCAGCGTCCGAGCCCGGTTCTGGGATCCATCAAAAATCCGATAAGGATCCATCCACTGGGGTTTAATACCTCTTCACGTGTCAGATTACCCGAATCTACCTTGTCAACCGCTACCATCATATCGGTAAACTGAGGGAATCTCTCCATACCGCCGTAGTACTCATATATAATTCTTGCACATGAAGGAGCAATCCTGCTCTCACCCTTATATTTTCCTTTAAGCTCGTTTCTCTCGAACTCGCTTGAATGATGGTCAAACCAAAGTCCGCATCCGGGTACGAAAGGTACGTTTGCCAGACAGTCATTGTCATTTACCTCAACGATACCGTCCTGCAGATCCTTGGGATGTGCAAATTTCCAGCAATCAATGATCCCGGCTTCCTTCAGCAGTGCCCCACATGCCAAACCGTCAAAATCCGAACGTGTAATTAATCTCATATCAAAATTAACCTCCAATACACTGATATCCTCTTTGGGCAACTCTCATAATCCCCTTTTGATATACAATTACCCATTGAAATTATAATATAGGTACAGGGTTTTTGCAAGGAAAATTTTTCAATAAAAAAGCTACTCTATGTCTCCTGCTTCTCGCCAGTCATCCAACTTAAGGCCATCAATATCAATGAAATCCTTTGTATTATCCGTTACAAGTGTATAGCCTTTTGATCTTGCGTGGGCAGCTATCATCTTATCCCTGTCCTGATTCTGCTTGTCCTTTTTCTTCT
>JAEEVK010000099.1 GCA_016287095.1 Lachnospiraceae bacterium | reverse complement strand
GAAGAATCTTCCTACTATGCCTACAAAGGCAAAGAAGAAAGGCATGAACTGTTCCGCTACTACCACATGTAATATCATTATCATTTCCGTACATCTCCTTATTAGTATTCTTTATGTTGTTATCCGGCTATTTATTAAGGTTTTATCAACGATTTTTTATGATGCATTCCTTTTTAGTAATGCCGGAAATATAAAATAAGGGCAGGGAGCTTTGTTTCATACCTCTGTCATTCCGCATAGTTTTTGTATGTTTCCGCTCACTGCCCCTGCAATGCCCTGTTAGATATTCAGTTGTAAGTCTTATTGTCTCCCATTAATCTGTTGGCTCTCTTGCCATATGAGGTGCTTTGTCATCGGGACGATTTTCTGTGATATATTTTCCCTTCATCTTTATTCTCCTGTGTTTATAAAAAGAAAAGGCATAGGATTAAGAATCTACATCTTAAACCTATGCCTTACAGCTGAGTTTTTTACTTTCGAAATTATAGCAACTTTTTCTTATCTATACTCTTTAAAAATGTCTTTTTTAATTCTTGCGATTTATAAAAAAATTGTTCCTCCGATTTGCTCAAACGCTTCTCTTCATTTTTAATCCTAAGCAATTCCATAGAACATATAAAGTCAGCAACCTGCAATAATCTATACCTTTGCTGTTCAGCTTTTCTAAACTCTACACTTGAGAAACAAATCGACAAAACAGCATTCAAAAGAGAGCTTAGCTCTGCCTGTCCATTATCATAATAAACAATAATATGTTCAAATCGCTCAAAAAAACCTTGGTGAGAACTGATTGCATTATTAATTGCCCTAGCCAATTTTCCAGATAACTCTACTTTGTTAGACGCTTCCTTCCTATTTACAGAAACAGTAAAGTGGGAAATAGGACAACTGTTCATGAAGTTCAGTATTTTAAAAAGCAATTTTCTTCTCTCATCAATAGTATATGTCTCGAAAACATCTTCACGCCTAATAAGCGGTCCGGTATGAATATATTCTATACCAAATCTCGAGTTTTTTATACTATTCTCCAATTTAGAAACTTGTTCCGTTATTGGTATACTCTGGTCATGAAAAACAAATGTAACTAAATAATATGCTAAATTATCTTTTGATTCTCCAAAATCACCAGATTCATCGATAAATACACTAAGTTCCTTCATTATTTAACTCCAATTACAAGAAATGGCGGGAAATTCTTCCCGCCTACGGTGGTCCAAAGAGCTTACGCCCAGACCAATATTGTAGCTCGCTACAACTTACCTTTGTGAGAATCATATCATAATATCTTATTTTTGTGCAAGTTAAATTTTCATAAATATCAGTTCATTTTCATAACAGTGATTCATTATTATGCATTACAAGCCACAAGAATACAAAATGCAGTGGATAAAACAGGTAAAACGACCACTTGTTGATGATGTTCTTTCTTCCGGCTTCCCCATTGTATGGGTATATCAATATCACCGGCAGTATCATGCCTATCTGCCAGATTGACTCATACCAGACCAAAGCTCCTGATATCATCATAAAAATTGACATTAATATCTGTGCAATACTAAGGCTTATATAAGATATCAGCTGCTTCTTCCGGTCTTCATGGTATATATAGAACAGCCACACCATAAACGGTCCCATCACTCCCCAGTCTGAGAAAACTGTAAGAAACATTATGGTGGCTACCACGATTCTCCTCAAAACTTTGTTTTCCACCTTATCTACAATCACCATCATAACGAAGGACATAAACAGGGTAAACATCACATTAAGGTTATCCCATGACATTTCTCTATATCTCACTAAGGAATAAGGTACCTGTGAAAATATGCCGAAACTCAATAACCTTATGATATATTTCATCCTTGATGATGTGTGGATATACCCTTCCACAAGGAAGTAAAACATTACCGGAGCTGCTATCCTGCCTATAGTCCGCATGATTACATACAGGATTGTCAAGGTAGGATATTTTTCCGGTGGAAGGAGTAACACTGCCGTATGGTCAATGAGCATTGACGTTATGGCGATGTACTTGATCTGAGTCCTGTTAGCTTATGTGTATCTTATCCTGCTCCTCCGCCGTATACATCATAGCCTCTTACCTCCTTCCTTCATTTCTCACCATCACCGGAATCTGGGCATACAAAAAGACACCCTCTAAAAATATCTTTTTAGAAAGTGTCTGTTGTCTTGTTTTTATTAGACCTGCATCATATGATGCAAGCTGCTTTCCCTGCTAAAAGGCATACGACGGTACATCCGCCGTGATTATTTGTAGTACATTTGTATGACTGTAGTACCGGGCTTTACCTCACGTGGCCTTAAAACACTGTATTTTAAGGTTTCATGTCTGTGTTTCTCTCGAAAGCCTTTAATCAGCAGGTCAAAAACAATATTGAGAAATTTGACGAAGACTTTCGCTTTCAGATAACAAGAGAAGAACTTGATGATTTGGTGAGGTCAAAAAAATTTACCTCACGGGAAGAATCAATGTTTCAAGGTCAGTCAGGTGGAACAAGATATCTGCCCTGGTGCTTTACAGAGAGCGGTGTCTATATGCTCATGACAGTGTTAAAAGGCGATCTTGCCATTCGTCAGAGCAAAGCTTTGATCCGTACATTCAAGCAGATGAAGGACTATATTACTCAGGATCCACTGCTGCCAGGATCATCTAATATTGAAAGGCTGTCTTTGCAGATATCTGAAAACACAAGGGATATCAGTGAAATAAAGGAAGCTATGATCACTAAAGAAGATCTTACAAAAGTTATCCAGAGTTTTTCTTTACCGGATAAGGGAATCGAGTATGTAATTTATGCAGGTCAAACATTTGAGGCAGATGTAGCATATGCAGATATTTATAGCAAGGCAAAGAAAAAACTATACATAGTCGATAACTATATTGGACCCAAAACGCTCCTGATGCTTAAAAGTGTTCCTGTAAACGTAGACATCATCATTTTCAGCGACAATCTGATGAATATTCTTCGCTTATCAGAGTTTCAAGCATTCCAAGCGGAATATCCAAATGTAAGATTGTCCTTTCAAAGAACAGGCGGTAAATTCCATGATAGGTATATCGTTGTCGATTATAAAACACGAACAGAAAAAATCTACCACTGTGGGGCTTCATCCAAAGATGCAGGAAATAAGATAACGACTATAGCCAAAGCAGATAATATGAAACTTTATTATCCTATGATAGATGATTTGCTTTTACAGCCCGTTTTACGATTAAGATGAGAGAAACAATCAAAATTTGTTAAAGAGGCTGTCGCACTATGCGGCAGCCTCTTTTCTTATGATTATCTGATATAAAAATCAGCTAGCAAACCTTCTTTCTCGATTCTATAGTGCCCTTTTCCAAGTTCACCGAACTTTGTAATGTCACATTTCTGTTCTACACTTTCATGGGCAGGAAGTCTTATCAGGATACTATTGAAAACATAATTCGATAACCTATCGGGCATCCTGTACCAGCTACCATCAATTTCTTTTTGAAGTGAAAATGATTCACTATATGAGAAATCATCATCTGAATTATTCTCCAATTTTAAGTAGACGGTATTTCCTTCAACTTTTGTTACAGTCATCGTAATGTCAGACCTGATATTAACAAAATCATCTGCTTTTTCATAATAAGCCATATCATATTCTTTCATGATTCCGGCATTCAGCATATAAATCCCACCCTTAAATGAATTGGTATGAGTTTCAGGTGCATCGTCATAAAGTGATTTAAGATCATATTCTGCTTTGTACATACTGCCATCCTTGAGCAGCCATAATCCATCACTGTATGTCAGCCAGATTTCATACCCTTCTTTATCACAGATATTTATGCCATAGCACGGAATTTTTATATCTGCCGCTGTACTTTCTGGAACAGACTTTGTTTTCAGTTCATTGATTTCAGCAATAATCCTTTTCTCTTCCTCTTTATCAAAGAGCCATTTTACATTTGTATTTTCACCATCAAAGCAGTACAATGCCATTGCACTAGTTTCCGGAGATGCATTTTCAAGCATTCGAAAGTCCGGTTCCCTATTGCAAGCTGTAAAACCTATGGCTGCAATCATGATTCCAAATATTAGAATAAACTTCTTCATATACTGCTCCTTACTTTACATCGTTCAAAACAATATCCTTTGTATAAGTTTACCACATCCGTTATTATCTTGCCACATATTTTTTAATAATCCCCCTTGCACATTTTCTATTCATCTGCTAAAATATTTTCATTCCAACCACTCGTTATAAAGCAAAAACTGTTTTGGTTCTCCGGATGATCCCCCCGGAGAGCCTTGGCAGTTTTTCTTTTTTCTATGATCTTATTAGCTGAATCCCCTGTGTAACTTATTATTTCTCCTGCTATAAATCAGAAAAAGGGATATAAAAAGTTGCACAAAATTTCAAATGATTTTTTGTGCAACTTTTACATTTAAATATATAGATCCTCTACAGTAATCTGTACTGTATTTTGAATATTCTCTTTTTCAAACCACTTGGTAAATCCACCTAGCGAGAAAAGCAGGAAGCTTATAATCTGATAATTTCCGGAAAGCAGCTTTGATCTCCGCATAAGAGTCTCATATATTCCCTTATCTATCCTTTCATTCTTAAACTTACATTCTCCTATAACCGCAGTCTTATCTATGTAAGAGATACCAACCACATCAATATCCGCCGATTGTGTATATCTCTTTCCTTCATCATCTATAATCTGCTCCACGCCCCACCAGGTACCCGTCTGAGTTAGGAATGATCCATATGCACCCTGTATCCCTTTCTCTAATGTGTAATAACGGCACATTTCTTCAAAAACGCTCCCCATATATGAATGGATCTGCGGTTTGACAACCTTTTTATAATATGCCTCTCCCTGTCCTAATTCAATTACGCTTACCGCCTTGGGGATAAACTGATACCAGAATTTAAACATATGGTCCTTTAGCACATATTGGGTTTTCTTCTTATTTTTTTCCTCCGTTATACAATTCCTCTTCTCTACCAGTCCAACAGCAATCAGCTTTTCAAGAGAATACAAAACAGTGCTATCCTTTTCGTGTACTTTTGAAGCTATATTATTTAATGAATTTTCACCGGAAGCCACCTGTTCAATTATGTTGTTTACCAGTGTCACATCAGAGAACTCCTGAACAAGGAGATTTCTTGTTTCATCAAACAGATATCCATCAGTATTAAAGAACAGCCTTATTATGTTTTCATCAAGACTCTTTCCAGCATCAAAAAGCGAAAGGTACTTTGCCACCCCTCCGGTTACTCCGTAACAGATTGCTTTTTCCTCTGCAGAATATTTCGGAACAAACAAAGCTGAATCTCTATAATTAAATGCTTCCAGTTTTATCTGCGAATCACGCCTTCCGAATATCGGGCTTTTTTTACTAAGCACCTCTTTCTCCATAAAACTCAAGGCTGAGCCGCAGAGTATTACCATCATATTCTTGAGGTTCCACTGAGTATCAATGTATTTTTGCAGAACTGACAAAAGTGATTCATCCTTCTCTGCCCAGTACGGCAACTCATCAATCACAAGTATAGTCTTATGATCATCCGGTATCTTATTGGTAATAATGTCAAGTACATTTTCTATCGAAGAAAATATTGCCATACTCATAGTAGGATCCAGAACATCCAATACCTGCTTTGAAAATAATTCCAGGTTTCTTTCGGCCCCCACCTTTGTGGCAGTATAAAAAATCACTTTCTTTCCTTTGACAAACTCCCTGATCAGAGTTGACTTGCCAACCCTCCGCCTGCCATATATAATGGTCATCCCAAAACCCTTCTTATCATATACATCTTTCAATGCCTTCAGCTCCCGTTCTCTTCCTACGAACATCTGCCATTCCTCCCAGTTCATTTTGATTTTACTTAGTTCATTTTTATTCAAAATGTTTTTATTAAAATTTATTTGAATAAAGTATACCACTTATTAATCATTTGTGCAAGAGATATTTAAGGCTATTGAATCACAAGGTATTTACTATAATGCTGTAATCATGGAGTACAAGATTTTTGACAAGGAAGACGGTGAAAAGACTCTTGAAGATACCGCTGCAAACGCTTTAAAACAGATAGAGGACAAAAAGTACAATACCGACCTGATTGCAAGGGGCATAAGTAAAGATAATATTCTTAAGTATGGATTTGCCTTTGAAGGTGAGAAATGCCTGATAATGAAGGGTTAAGTTCACTTTTAATCGAGTAGGAGGCGGTGACTAACCGCCGTCCTCTCACAGCACCGTACGTACCGTTCGGTATACGGCGCTTTCAATAGTTGACATGCACAGACTGATAGGCTAAGGCTAAATCATAGAAGCCGCTGTTTATCAGTCTTTCTTTTGTCATTGCCAGATTAACTGCAACTGTGCGCGTTGTGAACCAATAGCCTCTTCGGCTGTTACCAGCCTGCCATGCCAAATCCTCAGGTACACCCATCTTAATCAAGTTTCGTACCTTTGTTTTAGGTTTCTTCCATTGTTTCCATATGCACATGCGTATTCTGTGATAGAGCCATCCGTTGATGTCATCTATGTTATTCTTCATGCTTGCTATCCCATAGTAGTTAAGCCAACCTCTGGCGTATACCTTGATTTTCTCAAGTTTTGGCTTGATTGACTGTACAGACTTACGGGAAGATAAGTCTTTCAGTTTTGACTTGAACTTATCCCATGACTTTGGGTGAACTCGGACAAATATGCCCTTGCCGTTCCTTCCCAATGCAAAGCCTAGGAACTTAAAATTTCGGATTGCAAACACACTGACAGTTCGACTTTTCTCTCGGTTTACTGTTAGTTTCAATTTCCCTTCAAGATATCTCGCACTGCTTTCCAAAAGTCTCTCCGATGCCCTCTTGCTTTTAGCAAGGAGCACGATATCATCTGCGTATCTGACGCATGGAACACCTCTCTTCAAGAACTCTTGGTCGAACTCATTGAGGTAGATATTAGCAAGTAGTGGCGATAAGTTTCCACCTTGCGGTGAACCTTCCTCTGTCTCGATAACTACTCCGTTTTCCATTACTCCACTTTTCAGATAACGCTTTATGAGTTGAACTACACGTTCATCCTTCACATTCTTTCTGAGAAGATTGATAAGGATTTCATGGTTCAAGGTGTCAAAATATTTTGATAAGTCCAAAACTACCGCAAATGTGTAGCCTTGTTCTGCGTATTCCTCTACCTTTCGTATAGCATCCTTTGCGCTTCTGTTCGGACGGTAGCCGTAGCTGCCTTCCGCGAACAACGGTTCATAGATTGGCACCAGCTGTTGAGTTATAGCCTGTTGGAGTGTTCGGTCTATCACGGTGGGTATGCCAAGCTTGCGCACACCACCATCTGGTTTTGGAATCTCAACTCGTCTGACAGGCGATGGGGTATACTTTCCGCGATATATGCGGTCAGTAAACTCCTGTTGATGTTCCTTAAGGTACGGAAGCGCCTCTTCGATAGTCATTCCATCAATACCTGGTGCTCCCTTGTTTGCCTTAACTCTTTTATACGCTCTGTTAAAGTTATCCTTGTACAGTATCGCTTCCAAGAGCTTCGGCTGTGCACTGTCTCTTTCTTTCCATATCCGATTGAATGACCTACGCGCTTTCGCATACCCTTCATGTTCCGCACTATCTCTTTGCGAACAGCCATTATTATCTATGTTTTCTGCCATTAACGGTCATTCCCCCTTTCTCGGTCATACTTAAGACTCCTACTGATTCGGTCCTTCGGTCAGCATGTCCATGTTTCCATGTCCATATCCCTACTATGACCTCTGCTGACTTCTGCATGTTCAGCATCGCCTCGTTTCCTTGTACGGTGGTTACTCCTTTCAGAGCATTTCATGCAGATCTCCCTAGGTACCACACGTTTCTTCCTCTCCATCTATCTGCCTCATTTATCATGCATGATTCCGTGTAGTTATTGGGCTTCGACTTGTGATGCAGCCTTACCCTCATGCATAACCTCATATGAGATTTCTGTTCGTCAGACCAGAGATTTGCCCGTGGGTTAGTATGTTCCCCACATCCAGCTTCCTTCAGATTCCGCCTCGCGGCGGACACCCTTGCCTTCGGCTATATCCTTCCCACTACCGGGCGGATTCGGGACTTGAACCCGTTAGAAACGTGCGCCGCTAGGCGCACATCCAAAAAGAGCCCGGCTATCGCCGAGCTCTTAGTTTCAATCTTCCAACTCATCTTTTTTTGTACAAAACCAGTTCAGGATTAGCTCCTTCAGCTTCATATGTACAGATCAATATAAAGTCCATATTTGCCAGTACTCCAAAGCAAAGTCCGTCAACTATTTCTGACTCCAGCTGAGTCCCCAGATATGTAGTTTCATCACTAAGGAATTTTACACCCATCCCGCTTGGCAGCCTGTACTCAAGATTGACATACTTACCAACCAGGGCATTGAGCTTCTCCACTTTGGGCATACCTTCAATATGAAGTGCGTTGATCTCATCAACCAGCTGCTTCTTAAATTCCTCAAATTGTCCGCCGTCACTGAGTTCTTCATATTTCTTCCAGTAATTCAGCTTGGGAAGTTCTATCTTCAGATAAGAACGTGCCTCTTCTTCAGAAAAATTCTCATTTACCATGTTTCGAACGCACACTTCTATAAGGTCATCCATATCGCTGTACGTATACGTTCCGTCAGCATAGCACCATTTGCAGTAATCCTCATTCATGCTGCCATCTTTATTTCTGCCGATTATAGCATCTTCAAGCGGCATTCCACAGCACTGACAGATAATCTTATGCGGTGATCCAAGCAATGTATTGATTGAAACATTGTAGAGATTCGACAACAGTTTCAGCGTTTCTGTATTTGGAACAGTATCGCCATTCTCCCAGCGAGAAACCGCCTGCCTGGTGACAAAAACCTTTTCAGCCAGTTCATCCTGTGATAACCCGTTCTTAGTCCTAAGCTCTAATAGAATTTCTTTTGTACTCATCATGTCACCTCCTCATAATCCAATTGTATTATGAAGACAACAAAAGCACACGCAACTGGTTGTTGCCTAAAATTTCTCTTCCTGGTTCAGGATCTTTTTGATGACCTTCTCATTTATCGGCAGGAAAAATCCTGCAACCGGTCCGACAAGTGCAACACATACGATCGTTCCGACTCCGACAAGACCTCCAAGCAAAAAACCTGCCAGTGTGAAAAAAGCATCTACCAATAGCCTTACAATGCTGAATTTTCTATGGGTCTTATCTGATATCACAACTGCCACCAGATCATTTGGCCCTGTTCCTGCCTCAGACTTTATCACTATTGTCATTCCAAATGCCAGAATGACACACCCCAATACAAGCATAAGAACTCTTCCGATTATACTTATCTGCCCAGGAAATATTATACCCAGAAGCCAAGTGAAAAAGTCTATTATCGGGCCTCCGCAGGCCATGCATAGTACTGTTCCGATCTTTATGTACGTCTTATCAACAAACAGCAGGATAATTATAATTATGAGAGAAATTGCCACATGCGTCCTTCCGTGAGTTAAAAAGCCCATGGAAAACACTGAATCTATTCTTCTATAGACCCCCTGGACAAAAACATTAAACGGATCTGCTCCCAGGTTGGACAGCAAAAACAGTGTTACTCCCAGGTGCGCGATTGTTAATCCAACCATAAGTATGATAACTCTGATACTCCACTCCTTAACTTTTTTCTTATCCAATGTTATACCTCACGAAATAGCTTGCTATACAGCTCTACAGTCCTAACGCATCAATAACCAGGAATAACCTTTCGCTGTTCTGCTTTCAGGCTCCCTGAAGTGATTACCTTCGTTCCACTCCAGAATACAGTTAACGCCCAGTTCTTTCAGCAATGTGTTAGCTGACCGGATCTTATCGCCCACCGTTGCCATTATAGGGTTTCTTGCTTTTTCTTCTTTGTTGCCCAGGCTGACATAGACGTTTTCACAC
>JAEEVK010000098.1 GCA_016287095.1 Lachnospiraceae bacterium | reverse complement strand
TTAACGCACTGGTCTACGCGGACCTCGGAACTATCCTTAAGCTCCGGAGGGATCTCTGTCGTGATCCTGTACAGATACAGATAGGTTCCGTCACTTCCGAGAATATCATAAGCCATCTTTCCTTCGTAATTTTCATCAGAATACCAATACGTTGGGAATTCAACATTTTTTACTTTAGCAAACTTCTCTTTTTTCTCATTATATAAATACACATCTGTTCCCGTAACAGCAAATAGTTTACCTTCAAGCTCGTAGAACTGAAATTCCGTATTGGCACCCTTTGGATTCAAGACGGTTTTTCGTCCTGTTCCGTCAAGGTTTTTGGAGCATATCTTGTAATCACAGTTCTTTCCGGGATAAGAAGCATATGACCCGTTTTCACTTGTGAATCCATATGAATAAAAGAATTTATCTTTGTAAAAGCATACCGATCGCTCACGACTGTACATGTTATAGTTCCCTCTGTATTTGGCGAGTAATGTACGGCTTCCGTCCTTTTCCGAGACACTGTAAAACTTATTCTTTTCCCACAAATAATAATATCCGTCTGTGTGATGTCCGGTAAGACAATCTCCGTATTTATGCTTTATCAGCCGTTCGGATTTACCGCCGTTCAAGCCAATACGGTACAATGCATTGCTATAGCTTTTTGAATAAAAGATGGCATCATCCTCAATACGGAAATGCTGTGCATTATCGACGATCACTGTCGGTTCCTTACCTGTTTCTGCCTGTTCGCCGGTATACTTATATAACTTCGTATCACTGATAAAGTAAAGATTCCCCTTATACTCTATACCGGTAAATACAGCACCAACCTGCATTTCCTCGCTTAATCCCGATATATCGAAAGTGAAACTTTTATCGGTTCCCCTGACAGCAGCCTCGGCTTTTGATGAAAATCCTCCACCTGTCAGTACACATAAGCTCAGGCATAATATAAATGCACACATAAACAATAATGTTTTTCTAAACATCCTAATGCACCTCCTATTTTGTGATATAAAATCACATTTCATCACGTATGCATTATATATTCTAGTTATGTCAAAAATGTGTCATAATTGTTAACTTTTTTATCAAAAAGAATAGTTTGAGAAATGTGTACAAAGACAAAAAAGGCTCCCGGAGAAATCTCCGAAAGCCTTAATTATCATATATTCATATAGTCCATCCGCCAGAATGCTTCGCATTCCGTCGGAATCGCGGGCTATCGCCCACTCAATTATTCGATGATATTTATTTTAGCCCCTGCTAAATACCAGCATATCATTGCATATCATCCTGTTTATCGGCTTTTCGTCTTGCAAATCACTGAAATCTCTTGCCTGTCATATTTGAACAATTATAGTACAAATGTATGACCAGACAATTTTGTTGTACCAAAATTTTCATAGGTCAAGATCCCGTCAGAACCTTTTCCTAGAAGACTATATTGTTATTAAGCAACTCAAAAACTTCCATTTTTTTGCTTTCGGTGACATCTGCGTATACATCCAAAGTGGTCTGTATCCTCTTATGTCCCATGGTAGACTGAACTACCTTGATATTTATGTCGTTTTCACAAAGCCTCGTGCAAAAACTATGCCTTGTAATATGGCAGCTGAATCTGGGTAAGATTACCGGCTCCCTGTTGGCCTCCTCAGCTTCTTTAATCTCTTTCAGATTGTAATGGTCTACAACCTTCCTGATGAAGCGGTCCAGACTGTTGTGATTATGGAGCATCCTGTACTTATTGCAGAAAATAAAGCCACTCATACCATCAATCTCAACAATCGGATAGTGTCCGGACTTGTCCTGATCCTGCTTCTCCTTAAGCAATGCTTCCTTTACCTTGTCAAGCATCGGAATAGTGCGGATACCGGCCACTGTTTTAGGAAGCGATACTCTGAACTCAGCCCTTCCATTACTTTCAACCCTGCGATAATATGAAATCGCATGGTTAATGCTGATGACCGACTTGTCAAAGTCCACATCACACCATCTAAGTCCGATAAGCTCGCCTACCCTCACTCCTGTACCGAACATGACAACGAAGAAATTTTTATACCCTTCATACTCCGGATTGTCAAGTTCCTTCAAGAATATCCTCTGAGCTTCCAAGGTAAGTGCATGTCTGGGTTTAGGTGGAGCCGCGTGTTTTTTTACTTCCGTCATAACACCGTTAGAAGGATTGCTCTTTAAAACGTTATCCCTCACTGCAAGGTCAAGTGCAGGATGAATAAGCCGATGAACCGATGCCACCATTCCTATCTGTAAGCCGTTCTCCAATAAGCCATTATAAAAAGCAAGCACATCAGAATACCTGATTTCAGATATTTTTTTCTTTCCGAAACCATTTCTCACATAATGATCATAGGTGTAGGTATAATTCCCCTTGGTGGAGCTTCGTAATCCCTGCTTATTGGCAAAATACCTGTCATAAACATAATTCAGATCAGGATTTGCGACAGGATAGGTTTCGAGCCGGTCAAGCCTGTTCCTGACAAGCTCTTCTTCCTTTTTTCTCAGCTCTGCCAGATCCTTTGCATACAAAAACTTCCTTTTGCCCCAAAGATCAGTGTAATAGAAGCAGAAAAGCGATTTTTTCTTAATATAGGATTCGCCACGGTGCAACACCCGTCCCCTGCCATCTTTTCTAATTTTCTTCATTTTAACTCCCTTCCTGATAAAATCGGGAAAAGAGACTGACAAGGCTTACAACGTACTTTCAAGCATCATTTCAATGCTTTTTCTGAACACTTGTGCAACTGTAAGGTTGTCCTTAACCGCCATATCTTTGAGAGTAAAATACTCTTTCTCGGTGAGACGTAAAGCCACTCTATATTCTTTTGGATTATCAGATTTTGGACGACCTGTCCTAGCCATACACATCCCCCCCTTCGGAACAACCTTTTCTTAAGTATAATTTTTGTTCGTCATAAAGTCAAGCCTTTTTTGGAAAAATCATGAATTTTTTACAATCAAGAAATACCCATTCCGCAGTCTCTTAGTCCTAATCTACTTTACAATATTTCAGAAACTCGTTAACATCCTTTATAGATACCAACACCCTGCCACCGTACTGTACCTTTGCCTTGGCATCCCTGGCCAGATCAAAAAACTTTCTCTCACTCAGGCTGTACAGTATCGCACCTTCCTTATAGCTCACATACTCCCTGTCGGGGAAATGCATTCTCAATACTACATCATCAAAGATGTGCCTGGGTACCTGGACTATTACTCCGTTATCAAGATAGCAGTCAACCTTCTTCTCACTATCACCGGATCTCTTCATCCTGTCACGCTCCTCTCGCTGAATTTTTTTTTTGGTACAGAAACATCTGCCCATCACTTTCCACCTATCCTATTCATATAGGTAGAAACTGATCAGCAGGGTACCCATATATAATAGGAATAACGCTGTCTAAAATATAAAAAAATACCTTGCACCGGTACCAGGTTCGTACCACATGGGTGTTCCACCCGCCTCCACGGCCCCCATCCCTAAAGGGGAAGTATCATTATAAAGAGCAGCATCATAGTCCTAAGGCTCCACAGCCTTATTTTGTACGGATATCCGACGCTCCGGCACCATAAGAGGAACCCGCTTTCTTCCTATATAAATGGTGTCATTATGGCGTACCCGTATCACGACTCACTGCCCCCTGCGTTATGCAAGGTATAATATTCAATTGTCAATGTGCGATTGGCTCACGAATGAGCCGTTTTTTGAATAAACCTGTCTGAGCTTTGTCAGCCTTAAAAGCACACAAACACAAGGCACTGTTAGAGCCTCTTTTGTACGCTTTATACGACTCACAAAAAATGACAGAGTAATACACAGTGTTTGCTATTGTAATACTGTTAATCAGTTACTATTTCCTTTTTTTAGTCTTAAACTTCTGCTGCATGATCACTGCAAATCGTACCCATGCTTCCTGCTTGAGGTTTTCCATATCTAACCTTTGAGGGTTCAGCTTAAACCCAAGCGCCTTTCCAACAAAGCACCTATGAAGATAGTTTGCATATCTGTTCATAACTATTTCATAAGCCTTGTTGTCACCTTCAGTAAAACGTCTGATGACTTCACGGCTTATAAAATCATAATTGTCATAATCCCTTTGCATTTCTATCCTCCAGAATGAACTTTTTTAGCCTCTTGATTGACCTTGACTTGCGGTTATAAACTGCATCAACATTCAGTTCCACAATATCCGCTATCTCTTCCGGCCTTAACCCCACGAAATAATACAGAACGATGATCTCTCGATTTTTCCTGTTGAGCCTTTTTAACGCCTTCGCCAGCCCCTCATCCTTCAGATAAATCCTGTTTTTCCCACTTCTAACCATAGTGGCATCCATGTCACAGTAAAAATCATCACAGCTGGGTTCCTCTAAAAGGTCTGCCAGGTAAACAATGCTGAGATTATGTTCATTCCCTCTTGCCAAATCACGAAGAATAGTTCCAACAACATATTCCAGTACTGCCTTAACATATGTGTCAAACTCTATCTGTATCGGATAAATCTTATTGTTTTTTCCCATCGGTGTTTTTCTCCAATCCGCAAACACCGATGCAATACCCTGTCATTAATAACAACTGACCAAAAAAATTGATTTCTATCATGGGACATGGTCGTTTTTTCACATTTAATAAAATTTTAATAATTTGCCGTACACGTTTTCACATACTCCCTTGATAAAAACCTCATCATTTCCACCTCCATAAAGTAAATTCTCAAAAAAAGTTCAAATGTCCCCAAAAAAATGAAAGAAATAAAAAAGGACACCCAAGGATCTATCCCTAAGTGTCCTTACGCCCATCTATTCAATTTAAGCCCATTTTCCCCCTGTAAACCGGAATTCAAAGTTTCCGGGAGCCATATTCGTAAGTGTTTATATCGTTCTCCTTTCAGCGTACAGCACCTCATACCATGCCTCCTGCACTATTACCATGTCATCCTTGACACTCCTTGTGTGCTTCCTGATAGACTTACCGCTGCCAGATGCAGCTATATTATTTCCATCATTCAACTCATTTTCAGTTACTTCAATCTGTGAAATTACACCTTCTCCTGTTAACACTTTTCTTCATTCCTCCTTCTTTAGGTCTTGTTTCAAAAGGCCAGTTTTTCCATCATAACCCCATTATCGCATATTATGTATCCAAAAAACAGGACTTACACCAAGTTTCTGCACCCTTTTTGTCGCTCATAATCAGCACCCATAATCAGTTTTATATCCTACTACTCCCTTATTCTCGACTCCAAAAAAAATAAAGGCAAAGCCACTATCAGTTTCGCCTTTCATAACTACTTTTTCCTTCACTTATCCAGTCCTAAACCCATACTCCCGTTCCACTGCCGGAAGCGTTTTAACATCCATGTTGTCAATCCGGACAAACGTTCCCTTCTCAATAGCCATGATCACCTTATCTATATTTTCTTCCTCACCCTGGATCTCCATGCTAACGGATCCGTCCCATTCGTTCTTTGCCCAGCCTGTGCAAGAGAAATGTTCATCAGCATTCCTTGCCCTCCATCTGAAGCCTACCCCCTGTACCGAGCCATAAAATATTATGTGCTTACGAACCATCTTACCGGTCTCCCTTATCCCTGTCCTTTGCCAAGAGCCATGCCATCACATGAACTGCCTGCTGGAATCTGCCGGAACGGATCAGTTCCTCAATCTCGTCAGCGGTCAGTTTCTTCACATTAAGGTACTCTGTATCGTCAAGGTGCTGGTCCCCTGCCTTCCTGCAGTTCTTTGCCATAAACACATAAGCATAATTATCCGATATAGTAGCATTTGAAGGAACCGTAATCAGGTGCGTCCAGTCATTCGACTCATACCCGGTTTCTTCCCTCAGCTCTCTTCTGGCACAGTCAAGTGCAGCTTCAGCAGCATCCCTGTTTCCATACTCCCTGCCATCGGTACGCTCTATCCCTCCTGCCGGGAACTCTGTAGTCACTTCCTTGATGCCCTGGCGGAACTGTCTTACACAGAGATAATTGCCATCTTCATCCGATGCAACTATCACAGTATAATCACGTCGGCTATAGCTGTAATACGGTGAGAATACCCTGCCGTCCGGATACCTGTAGGTTGACTTCCGGAAGTCAATCCACTCGTCCTCAACTATGTGCTCCGTCTCTATCTCTTCCCAAGCAAGTTCTTTATCGTCCATATATATGATCTCCGTTTCTACCTATTATATATAGTATATCAAATCCGCATAGGGTTAGTTTATCACATTGGCAGATTTTCTGCCATAACTTTTCAGCCTTTCGGTCAAAATTTCTTCTTGCCTTTTCCCCCACCGTCTGCTACAATACTTCTCGAATAAACCTATCCTAAACAAACACATAAACTGTTATGGTTCTCTTAACCGGAGAGCCTTAGCAGTTTTTTTTGTTTTTCCCCTACTCGTGTCGGCCCGGATCCATGATGATTTTCACCAGTGGCTTTAATGCCGGAACCGGCATCTTGAGACTTGCCCTGCCGCCCTATGGCGGCAAAGTCTCGCAAGCCCCGCAGGGTGCTTGCTGTCAGTTAGCAAGCACTGCCAGGTTGGACAACCTCGGCCCCGAAACGTGAAATTTTGACCAGTCAAAATTCCGCCGTTTCTGCTTGTAGGGGAAGTATCCCCTAGCCCCACTTTTTATGTTTCAGCTACTGCCTGAAAAATCCAGTCAACCACTACCCATGTTTCTTAAAAATTGACAATAAAATACATCTCTAAAACACTTATAAGGAAGGAATTACGATATGAAGAACTTAAGAAGGAAGCACAGTTTGCACCTATACTTAGATGACGATGAACTTGAGATACTTGAAGGGAAATGCAGGCTCGCAAACATCAAGAACAAATCAGAATATGTCCGCCGCATGATAGTCGATGGCTACATCCTGGAAGTCAACTTCTCGGAGCTTAAGGAATACAACTTCCTGCTCAGCAAGGTATCGACAAATGTGAACCAGATAGCCCACCGCATCAACGAAACCAGGAGCATTTTTAAGACCGACATAGACGAATTAAAAAAGGAGATAGATAAGATATGGCAGTTACAAAGATCCATGGTATCAAAACTACCCTGGGCCAAGCAATAAAGTATATCTGCAATGAGCAGAAAACCGACGAAAAAGTACTGATATCCTCTTTCGACTGTTCCCCTCAAATAGCGGATCTTGAGTTTAAGTTCCTACTCAAAAAGAACAAAAGCGGCAGCCCGAATCAGGCATTCCACCTGATACAGTCCTTTGCTCCCGGAGAAGTCACAGGAGAAGAAGCACACTGTATCAGCCAGCAGCTTGCCGATGAAGTGCTGCAGGGAAAATACCCCTATGTACTGGCAACGCATATCGACCGGAACCATATCCACTCGCACATCATCTTCTGTGCCGTAAACAGCGTGGACTACTCCAAGTATCATGACTGTAAAAAGACCTACTATAAGATCAGAAATACCAGTGACCGGCTCTGTGCCGAGCATGGCAAATCCGTCATAAAAGACTTCAAGGAAGCTGGCAAAACCTACCACGAATGGTATCATTACAAGAAAGGGGATTCCTGGAAAGCCCAGGTCAAGAAAGATATCAATGAGTGTGTAAAGAAGGCTCTCTCCTATGAAGAATTCCTACGTTTAATGAGGGATAAAGGCTATGAGATAAACGGTGAAACCCTCGGAGAAGGATCCGCCAAATACATCTCCTTCCGTCCCTTCGGCAAGGACCGTTTTGTGAGAGGCCGGGCGAACACTTTAGGTGCAGAATATACAAAAGAACGGATCTGGGAACGCATCGAAGAAAAGACAAGGCTCCGTGCTGAAAAGATGCTCAACACCAGTACATCATCCGGTACCGGAAACGCATATAACAGAGGTGACAGCTATCACGGAATCAGCACTGATTACATTGATACTAATACGGAAAAAATGAAAGCAAATCCTGCCCTGGAGAAATGGGCAGATAAGAATAACCTCAAGACGTTTGCTTCCGTATATGCAGAGTTCGGCAGAGAAAATATCCAGTCAAAAACAGGACGTGCCAACCACATCGCAGAGCTTCAGAAGCAGATTGCCCACGAGAAGAAATCCATCAATACTATTGACAAAGAAATCAAGCAGTTTGATGAGATTCTCCGCTATGCTAAGTTCTATGTTGATAATAAAAAGATTTATAATAACTACGAGAATTCCAAAGATCAGGAAAGATATTATCGTAACCATTACACAGAAATCGAACTGTTCAAAGCATCAAAGAACTGGCTCAAAAACTCCGGTATAGATCCCGCCACTCTGAAAATCAAAGAGATAGAGGAACATTACCAAAAGCTGATAGCTGACAAGAACACTCTCACCGCCTCTTACAAGGCTAAAGAGCAAGAAATCGAGCAGCTCAAAAAGGCAGAAGAAAATCTCTATAAGTTCCTTGATGAACCCAGAAAGGATAGGCCGGTTTCGGCAAAGAAAAGAGATAGAAATATATCTTTATGAAATAACTAAATCTTTATAACTACGAAACGGCTACTGAAAGTTTTTTCATCAGCAGCCGTCTTTTTATGCATACTTTACTATAACCTGCAATTAACAATATGTATTATAATAAGTACCTTGATATTGCATTTTACATGGTTTATCATTCTATTTTCTTCTTATCTTGATATTTTTTCTTCTCTTTCTGAAGTTCCACCTTAAACTTTTCAATGTGATCTTCACTGGCTCCAGTTTCATAAAGTCTGCGAACAATATTTTGAATCCGACACGAGTTGGTATGGAACTCCCGTTCAATTGGGTCATTGCGTCTTTTAACTGTTTGTCGAAAATTGGCACCAATTTCACTACATGCCTTTTCAGGATTCTGTGGAGAAGGTGCTGGACAATATATACTATCACTCCGTTTTGGAGGGATGAAATATCTGCCACAATTTTTACAAATTTTAAGGAGTTTATTTTCCTTCTTCATACGACAGTACTCAAAGGTAAGTAGTTGTAGAAAGCTTTTAATTTGCACCGTATCAACCACAATGTTTCCGTTCTTGTGACGAACGCTACACTTACGCATATAAAGGTCAGACAATTCTTGTGCTGATGAAATAAAGTTATTAGCAATATCCTCCTGAAATTCATCAGCCATACCGCTGTTATATGCTGCGATAGCATCCACATACATTGAAAACACTTCTATATGAGAAACGTATTCTTCATAGCACTTTGAGAAAAAGTTACCAACACAATCATATGATTCTGATTTGCCAGCAACATCATGTATAACCTCGTTGAAACAGCTACGAAACAGCTCCGTTGCCACAGGAAAATCCTCGTCTTCGATTGTTCCATAAAGCCATTTGAAACCTTCTGTTACATTTTCAATAGACGCTTCAGCATAATAACCAGGAAAGGCCTTGATCATATTGACAACCTTTGTTGTAACCATAAAAATTGCATCATCCTTAATCAACTCAAAAAGCATCCCCCCTGACTGATAATAGGCTCGCTTACCATGGGGCAAAAATACGACGTTTTTAAAGTTCTTCCTGTTTTCGAAATACACTAGTATTCCGCTTCCAATTTCGTTCATATTAATCTCCATTTCAAATGTATTTAGCCGGCCTGCCATGTTACGTATTATATCAGAATGAGATTGCAAAATCAATCTTCTTTAACAAATCTGTTAGCCATCGATAAAACCCTTTTTATCACTTTTTCATCCCAAATTTTTAGCGTTATGTTATGTTAACATTTTTGTTATATGAATAGTATAAAAACTTATCAGTTTACCAACAATAAAATCAAGACTTTATTGATGATTGGATGGACTACTATAACAATGAACGATACCAATGGGATCTGGCAAAACTATCCCCGATAGAATACTATCAGTACTGTGTTACAGGCATTTACCCACTATAAACAAACAAGCTCATATATGGTGGTTCCATATATGAGCTCAAGGTTTACCTGAGTGTCCAAAATCAGGGT
>JAEEVK010000016.1 GCA_016287095.1 Lachnospiraceae bacterium | reverse complement strand
CTTTTCATTCAAGAAATTTAAAGCTTCTATAGACAGTTATGGAAAATGGACCACGGATTATACCATGCATTTGAGATTTCCTATGATGGGATTTATGACATGCATTAATGCAGTATTTATCTTTATAGTAATAGCTGCATATCTGTTTACAAGAGACGGAGTGCTTAATTCAGATATCCTGGATATTATGTATTATATCATAGTTACACCTCTTGTAACTGTAACTCTTACAAAAATTGCATATTCAGGCGAAGCTGAAATGACTCTGATTGATGCGATGAAGCGTGTGGAAGGTATTATGAGCATGGAACCTTTAAGTGAGAGTAAAACAAATGTAACAGCTAAGGATAATAGCATAGAACTTGACAAGGTAACATACAGATACAAGGATGCAACAAGGGATGCTTTGAGCAATGTGTCTCTAAATATAAAGCAGGGCGAGCATGTAGCTTTTGTCGGTCCGTCAGGTTCAGGCAAGACTACACTTGCAGAGCTAATAGTCAGATTCTTTGATGTAACCGCAGGAGAGATAAAGGTTGGCGGTGTGAATATAAAGGATCTGCCTCAGAAAAAGCTGATGGATATGGTTTCATTTGTATTCCAGGACAGCCGTTTGATCAAGGCTTCGATATTTGAGAATGTAAAAATGTCAAAGCCTGATGCATCAAGGGAAGAAGTTATGAAAGCATTGGAAAAGGCACAGTGCATGGATATTATCAATAAGCTGCCTAACGGTATTGATACCGTTATAGGAGAGAAGGGAACTTATCTGTCAGGCGGTGAGCAGCAGAGAATTACTATAGCAAGAGCGGTACTTAAAGACTCTCCGATATTGATCCTTGATGAAGCCACAGCATTTGCCGATCCTGATAACGAGGCTAAGGTACAGGCTGCATTTGAGGAGCTTTCCAAAGATAAGACGTTGATCATGATAGCGCATAGACTCAGTACTGTTGTAAATGCAGATAAGATATTTGTGCTTGATGACGGTAAGCTTATAGAGAGCGGAAAGCATGAAGAACTGATGGCAAATAACGGACTGTACAGAAGATTGTTTGATGAATACTCTAAATCAATTGATTGGAAGGTGAGTGCATAATGAAAAATTGGCTAAAACATAAATACGCTCTTTCTGAAGAGGGTGCAAAGGATATGATAAAGGCATGCATCAGTGTTACATGTACTAACATAGTACTGATGATGTCATCAGGTATTTTATATATGCTGATCAAAGATCTGTTGGATAGGAATCTCACTTCGGACAGGATATGGATATATGCAGTGGCAAGTGTGGGAGTGATATTGCTTATAGCTGTAACGAATTTTATACAGTATAATGCTACATTCCTTTCTACATATCGTGAAAGCGGCAGAAGAAGAACAACGCTCGCGGAAACATTGCGTAAGCTGCCACTGTCATTTTTTGGAAAGAAAAATCTGACTGATCTGACTACCAATATTATGGGTGATTGTGCACAGATAGAAACTGCTTCAAGCCATTGGATACCTGAACTTATCGGAGCGGTTATTTCTACGAGTCTTGTCGGCATCAGTTTATTCTTCTTCTTTGACTGGAGGATGGTGCTTGCGAGCTTTTGGGTTATACCTGTAGCATTCATTATCATTATCACATGCTCGGGAGCAGAAAAAAGAGCGGTACGTAAAAACTCTGCCATAAAGCTTGATATGGCTGACGGTATACAGGAGTGTCTGGAATCCATTAGGGACTTAAGAGCAAACAGTGCCGAAGGCAGATATATGGATAAACTGGAAGGAAAGATCAGAACTGTTGAAAAGGAAGCTTTGTATACAGAACTTAAGATGGCAGTATATGTTAATTCGGCAGCCATTATCCTTAAAATAGGTATAGGTACCACAGCACTTGTTGGTGGAGCATTATTTGCAAGCGGATCCATCGATATCCTGACTTTCTTTATGTTCCTTATGCTTGTAGCCCGTCTTTACGATCCTATGCAGATAACCTTGCAGAACTTTGCTGCTATAATAGCCTGTGGAATACAGTGCGAGAGACTGGATGAAGTTTTGTCACATGATGTTCAAACAGGTAGTACAAATATGGCAAATAAGGGGTATGATATAGAGTTTGATCATGTGGGATTTAAATATTCAGATGATACAGATGTGTTAAAGGATGTAAGCTTTACAGCAAAACAGGGTGAGGTTACGGCTCTTATAGGACCTTCCGGAGGTGGAAAGACAACTATATCAAGACTTGCAGCCAGATTCTGGGATGTAACCGAAGGAAAGATAAGATTGGGAGGAGTTGATGTTTCATCCATAGATCCTGAGACACTTCTTATGAACTATTCCATTGTATTCCAGGATGTTACGCTGTTTAACAATACTGTTATGGAGAATATACGTATAGGTAAAAAGGGCGCTACAGACGAAGAGGTTATGGCAGCGGCCAGGATGGCAAACTGTGATGAGTTTGTTAACTTGCTGCCTGACAAATATAATACTCCTATAGGTGAAAACGGAAGTGAGTTATCCGGTGGCGAAAGACAGAGAATATCTATAGCCAGAGCTTTCCTAAAAGACGCACCTATCATATTGCTTGATGAGGCAACAGCTTCTCTTGATGCAGAAAATGAGACTGCTATCCAGGAAGCTCTGTCGAAGCTTATAAAGAATAAGACAGTACTTATCATAGCACACCGTATGAGAACCATTGCCAATGCAGACCACATTGTGGTACTGAAGGACGGTGTGGTAGCTGAAGAGGGCAGACCGTCAGAGCTTTCTCAGACAGACAGCATTTACAGCAGGATGACAAAACAGCAGATGATATCACAAAACTGGGCAATGTAACTTGGAACTGTATTGCAAGGCAGGGAACTTATAGTTAACCATGCCTTGCATAATTTATGTAATTATTTACCCAATACTTTGAAATTTTTGTATTTATTTCTTGTTAAATATGTGTTATACTGAAAAACAATATAAAAAGAACTTTTGAATCGTATTTAACATGAGGCTTTAATATGAATTTTCAGAGAATTGTTGATGCCATAAAAGGAATAGCTTGCGTAATTTCAGTTGAAAAGATTACGGGTGATTCATACGGAACCATACGGATTGTAGCAGGCAATAAAGCATATGTAGAATCTATAGAAAGTAATCCGCGAAATCTCCACAAGAATAATAAATTCGTTCCGAACAGTGATTATAGATTATATCTTGACAGAGATCTGAATTTTGAGCATTTCATATATAACAGTGCTGTTTTAAAGCGCTGCATGCAGACTTATATAACTCCTGAGCGTTATGATTACTGGTTTAATATGTTTGCTATCCCGATTGATTTTGAGGATGACAGATTTACTTATTGTCTTTATACACATGAAATATCCGATGAGCCAAGTCCGGAAGTAATGGCAACCGTATCAGCCGATACTGCATACAGAGTATTAAACACGTGTATTAAGTTACATGGAGTAAAGGATTATAAAGAAACCATCAATTCTATCATAAAGGATATACGTGAAGTATGTAAAGCGAGCTACTGCTGCATACTGACTATGGATTTTCTGAAAAAGAGCTGTGAGCTGTTATGCGAAGACAAGGCTGAAAACACGACTCTTGTGACAAATGATAACTGGTTTGAAAACTTCTATGATATAGCTGTGACATGGTCTGATATCATAGCCGGAAGTAATTGTCTGGTTCTAAAAAATGAACAGGATATGCTGCTTATTAAAGAGAAAAATCCGGTATGGTATGAGTCGATCAAGGCTTCATCGGTTGAAAGCATGGTGCTGGTACCTTTGAAAAACGGACGGGAGCTATTGGGTTATATATGGGCTACGAATTTTGAGATCAAAAGTGCCGATAGGATAAAAGAGATACTTGAACTTACTTCATATTTTATTTCATCGGATCTTTCAAACCGTCAGATGTTCGACAGATTAAAGTATCTGAGTTCAATTGACCTGTTAACGGGTATATATAACCGGAATGAGATGAACAATAGGGTTGAGGATCTGGCTGATGATGAAGTAGGAAAGCCCTTGGGCGTTGTATTTGCCGATCTTAATGGCTTAAAATATCTGAATGACAGTGAAGGGCACCTGGTCGGAGATCTTTTGCTGAAAAATGCGGCCTTGAAGCTTCAAAATGTTTTTATCGGCAGTGATGTATTCCGAGCCGGTGGCGATGAATTCGTCGTACTTGTTGACTGCGTAAGTAAAGAAGAATTTGAAAAGCTGGTTTCAGAACTGGACAGAGTTATAGAGCTGAAAGAAAACGGCATAAGCTTTGCATACGGATCCTGCTATTTAGAGGATAGTCGAAATATACGCCAAGCTTTACAGGATGCTGATAAAGATATGTATAAGAATAAACAGGAGTACTACTTGAAAGAACAGGATCCAAGATACAGGCCAAGGAGTTAACACCACCCATATCGATATTATTTTAGGTATATGGATTTCCAAAAATCGATTATCTTTTTGTAGTCGGCAACCATTCTATCGATATCGAGCCTATCGGTCTGCTGCATGCGCCAAAGATAACCTTCGGACGCAAGATACATATCCTGATACATCATGTTTAGGTCAAGGTCTTCCTTAAACTTTGACTTGTCAAGCGGAGGCAAGGTCATATTGGTTTCCATTTTGGTATAGGGGGCTACGATTTTCTGTACGTCCTTTACAACCTCCGGATCCTTTTCGTAATATGCTTTGATAGAGAAGTTCCCCATATCCGGATATTTTTTCATCATGGATGCTTTTGCGAGAAGTCCGCGATACATAATATCAAATATATCAGTCCCGTTCATTACGCCTGATTCCATCAAGGTCCTTTTTGTCAGTTCCTCCGATTTCTTTAAGAGGAAGATATATAATTCCTTCTTGTTCCTGAAATAAAAGAACAGGAGGGACTTACTGATCCCGGCTTCGATGGCAATCTCGTTGACGGGACTTCTTTTATAGGAGTTTCTGGCAAAGACCTTGAATCCGGCGTTTATTATTGCATTCTGCTTTTCTTCTGAGAGTGCGTAAAATTTTTCATTCATAAATTTCACCTGTTATGTTAGATTATTGATTTTTCATGTCATTCTGAGATATATCGTTGTCTGCAAAGCAAACTACGATGTGACGCCTTGTTTTATAGGCATGGGATATTACTTTATGTCTTTCCTGTTATAATTCCAAAATGCTACAATTACACCGGCTGCCATGATAACCATTCCGGGGATGAGATAGCCTATATTAAGAGTTCTGTCGTTTATGATATCGGCCCCTTCGGTATAACCGAACGGAGTAAAGTATTTTAATCCCTTTGCACTGCTTGAGATATTGGCAATGATGTTTAAGAAGTACATAACGGCTGCAATACCGATACCGATGCCAATGCCGGACCTGGTCAGGAATGCGGATATACAGAAGCATATACCGGCAATCTCAAACTGCATGAGGAGTGCGGCTAAATGGAAAAGTACCATAATGCCCCAATCGGTTTCTTCGCCGATGATCAATATTGAACAAGCTGAGCAAAGAAATACCACAATGTTGAGGATAAGGATTATAACGAATGTACTTAAAAGCTTTTCTAATACCACTTTTGTACGTGATACAGGGTGAGTCATCAGAAATTCTGCGGTACGTTCCTTTTCCTCTTTCATGAGTGCAGAAACAGCGGTGATGGCTGCAAAGAATGCTCCGCCTATGCCAAGGATGTTTCCTGCTTCGACAGCATAGAAACCGAGAATACTACCGAAATTTAACTTGTCCATGCCAAAAGCAGCTGTAAAGTTACCCATGGCAGAGAACATTTCATTAACATTTCCCATCTCTGATTTCATCTCGGGATACATGAGGACGCATGCGGCGATGAGCAGGCCTATGGAAAGGCTCCAGATGGTAATTGATAGTTTTTGTGATTTTATTTCCTGTTTTAATATGGTCATGTGAGACTCCTTTTATTACTCGTAATAGTTCATAAATATTTCTTCAAGACTGGGCTCTGTAATGGTTACATCTAAAGGTTTTTTACCGGATAGGTCTTTTAGCAGTTCCTTGATGTCGCCCTTATACAGATATTCTTCAGTACCTGATTCTGTCTTAACAGTCACCTTTTTGGCTCCGGTTTCCTCTAACTGTTCAACCTTATCGGCTATAATTATCTTGCCGTCCTTGATGAACGCGGCAGATTTACAATAATTCTGAACTTCCGAGAGAATATGAGAGGAGAAGAATATTGTTGCTCCGTTTTTGTTTTCCTCATTTAATATGTTGAAGAATTCTCTCTGCATCAGAGGATCAAGTCCGGAGGTAGGCTCGTCGAGGATAAGCAGCTTTGGTGAATGCTGGACGGCACATACTATACCTACCTTCTTTCTGTTACCCAGCGAGAGCTCGTCGACTTTTTTGTTAAGATCGAGACCGAGCCGTTCGGAAAGCACGCCTGCCTTTTTGGAACAGTCGGTTTTTCTTAAGTCAGCAGAGTATTTTATTATATCCTTTACCTTCATGCCTCGATAAAAGTTTATTTCTGACGGAAGATAACCTATGTTCTGTAAGATCTTTTCTTTTTCAGTGACAATATCATATCCCAGTACCTTGGCGCTGCCTGATGTAGGGCTGATGAGTCCCAGCAGCGTTCTGATGGTTGTTGACTTGCCGGCACCATTCGGACCGATGAAGCCAAAGAAATCACCGGCTTCAACCTTAAGCTCTAATTCGTTGATCCCTCTGTTTTTGCCGTATGTTTTGGTTAGTCTGTCAGTTTCTATTGCATAATTCATAGTGTTTTCCCTTTTTTGTTTTTATTGACCGCTCCGGTTAATGATAATTATACTCCATTGACCGTTTTTGTGAAGACCACAATTAAAAAATATTATAAACTTACAAATCAGGATTTTTTTATAACAAGAAAGGTTTGACTTGCAGAAGGAATTTTGATATACAAATAAGAAAGATGATAAAAACAAAAATTAAAAACAAAAAAATTTTTAAGTACTTAAAGCATAACCTCGGTATAAAATTTTTCATCATCGTTATAAAATCTTGAGGTTCCACCGTATCGCTTTGCTGCTGCATCTATTGAAGCTAGACCTATGCCGTTACCTTTCCTGTTTGTGGAAAGGTAGTGGCCTTTTTTCTTTTTAGGCTTACCGTCAAAACTATTTTCAGCCATTATGTATATATGAGAATTCTGATTTTGAGAGATTACAAAATTGATGAATCTTTTATGTATATCCACCTTAATGTTAGCTGTAATGGCATTGTCGAGAATATTACCCGTGATACTGCAAAGATCAATATCCGAGATGTTGAGTTCATCAGGAAGATCGATACCCAGATTTATCTTGATATTGTTAAAATCAGCCTCAGCAATATAATGGTTTAAAAGGGCATTTAACGGACGATTTTTACAATAGGAAACTATATCGTTTTGTGGAAGATTCTGGGAATAAGCGCTAAGATATTCTTTAATGCTTTCCAAGTTGTTTTCATCGGCCAGACCCTTAAGAGTATATATGGTCTGCTTGAAATTATGTCTGGTTTCAGCAGTTTCATCTAAGAATTGTTGAGTTCGGATAAAAAGGCTTTCTTGAAACTCAAGCATCTTATTTTTATTTTCCAGGTCATGGGAGTGCCTGATTTGAGTAAAAACATAATAAAAGACGATCGACCAGAAGACGAGAAAGAGAAGCATTGCTATGACAACAAACCAGAATGCCTTAAATACGTTGTTAACATAAAGAGTTTCATATTTCTGCGGTATGGTTCTTAGAGACAGCAGAATAATCATAATTGAGATAGGCAGGGTAGCAAGCCATACATTATTTATGGTAAGGCTGTCAATAAGTTCTGAGCCATATTTAGAAAATGAATACCATGTACAGACAGTGAAAATTATAAAAATTGTTACCTGAATAAGAGCAAAATAGAGATTTTCCTGGTGAAAATTAAGACTCTGGTAAACTAATGCAATGATGCCGTGCGCAATATCAGAAAGGATAGCTAAATAAGCCATCACATATAAAAAGATGGCGATGGATTTACTATATGATACTTTTAAACTCTTGTGATACAAAAAATAGAATAAAACCATAGATGGCAACAGTACTGTATTTGTAGAATTGCCAGCAATGAGGCAGGAGATTAGTGATAAGATAGGTATGGCTATAACCATTACTAATGCTGTCCGAAGTGCCATTCCAAAGGCAGAAAATCTAAACTGGTTTTTCATAGGCAGCAGGCATAAAATCGCTGCCGGGATAATTACTATAAAGGAAGATATCTCAATAATGTAATCCTTAAAATTCATGAATTGCGAGCCTTTAACCTTTCAAGCGTTTCTTTTTTTACTTTATTAAACATATACGTATACCACGTCTGTTCAATTTCCTTGGATTTTTTTAAATGTACAGGAAGCCTCAGGTCATGTTCGAGTAGGCAGCTTCCGTCGTGAATCTCTTTTATGTAGTCCATATTGACGATGATGCCTCGCAGTATGACTAGAAATCTGGGGTCAGAAAGAAGCTGGGTACTGATATCAGAGAAGGTCGTACGTGTCTTGTAGGTTTCACCTGACAGTGAACAGATATATAGATAATGCCGTTCACTTTTAGTGGCCATTATCATATCGAAAGGCAAATGATATTCATTTTTGTCAGAATAGAACGTTAGTTCTGGACGGGGCTCAGAAGTCGTCAATTTTGCAACAGCATCATTAAGTAGCTTGGAAAGCTTAGACCTATCTATCGGTTTTAGCAGATAGTCATAGGCATGCAGATGAAAGGCTTCGGGCATATGCTCGCTGCTCTGGGTCAGGAAAATAAGAAGCGTAGTCTCTAGTGAACCTGAAATTTTTTCAGCTACTTCTATGCCGGTCATACCTGTCATATAAATATCCATAAATATTATGTCATATTTGGAAGAGCTAAAACTGTTCAGGAAAGTTTCAGCATTTTGAAAAACATCAACAGAAAACATAATGTCCTTGTAATTACTATATTCTGAAAGCAGGTCTTTAAGCTTGCCTGATTCTTCACACATATCATCGACTATAGCTATTTTTACAATCATAATACAGTCTATAGCCTCCTCAGTTTGTTATAAGGGCAGTAAAACCAATGATACCCTTATAATAGTAATAGTACAAGTAGCTTAAAATGTCAATAAAAAAATAGCTCTTAAGCTAATGGTAAAGGGCTTAAGAGCATAATGATTAATATTTTAAAGAATTAGCTTTTGAAATAACTTGTTAAACTGAAATCGGTGGGCATAGGGATTGTCAGCATATAAATCGTTGCAAGTACGAGGCCTATTATGGAGATAAGCAGCACGATTTTCCTGTTAGGAAGCTTTTTGAATACGCCGATAATACCGAGCATAAAGAGAACTAATGAATAAATTACGGTTACGAGACCGTATTTATCACCATTTGCGTTATCTCTCTGACCCTGCTCTAAGAGCTCTTGTGATTCAGCTAACAAATCGTTAGCAGTTTCAAAGTATTTATCAACAAGTCCGGGCATTTCGAAAGGTGATTCAGCTCCATTTCCTTCTTGAGCAATCCAGTCTAATCCTTCAGCCAGAATATCGCTACAGTTCTGTTCAACGTAAGCATCAAGTTTTTCCTGAATGAGTTCTGCCTCGTCATCGCGCCCATTAAGATTAGCTATTTCAATATCAAAATAGTAATTCATCATCTCATTCCAGGCCATAAGGTCTGAGAGATAGGTCTGAAGACCTGAGTTATACTCTGAATTTCCTTCCGAAGCTATGTTGTTACTTTTGGTGTAGTTTGTAGACTGGTTGCCACCGTGCAGTGATCCAATCCAAGTAGCCCATGCTGTAAGAAGGGCGGTAATACCGAGAAAGATTGCTACTATCATCTCAATTTTTGATTCGGAGAAAAGGCCTTTCTTTGCGGTCTCTTTCTCATCCTTTGTTTTGTCTTTTACTTCTTCTGACATAAAATCCTCCTAAAATTGTATAGTTATTTATTCTTGGAGCATTTTTTCAAGCTGTTCTAGATGCTCCTTAACTAACGCTATTTCTTCCTTTAATAAAGTATCGCGGTCTTTATCGCTAGTGACTTCACTTTCTTTCTGATTCTTTTTCTTACCTTCAGCTACCTCACTGATTGCATTTACGACGATACCGACTATTACGTTCATCATTATGAATGAAGATGTGAGCACGAAGGGTACGAAATATGCCCAGGCATAAGGGAACACATCCATTACAGGACGGCTTATGCCCATTGACCAGCTCTCCAACGTCATAACCTGGAACAGAGTATACATAGCCTTAGGTATATTGCCGAACCATTCATCAAAGGTCTCTCCGAATATTGTAACCCCTATGATGGAGAAAATATAATATACAATGACCATCAGGAGCATAGCCCAGGAAATACCGGGTAGTGATTTGCCAATCGCTGAAATAATGATTTGCAAAGGCTTGAGCGAACTTGCCATCCTGAAGCCCCTTAAGCCTTTAAGAGACCTGAATACACGGAACACTCTGAGTACTCGGAGTGATGATAATACTGATAGTCCGGATAGTACAGACATCAGGATGATGCAAAAATCAAAAACATTCCAAGGGTTCTTAAAATAACCAAAGAAATGATTGACTATCATTTTAAGTATCATTTCTATAATAAATATACCCAGACATATGGTATCAATTACAGAAAGGACATTCCCTATAGAATTATTAACAGCCTCGGATGTCTGTAAACCTAAAACAGTGGAGTTTATGATAATGACTATCAGGATAAAACCTTGAAAAAAATTACCCTCAACAAATTCTTTTAGTTTTTTCATAGCATGCCTTTCTTAAAAATCTACATACAAAATTTAGTATAACATATTTTCTGTTATATTCATCAACTTTTTGTGCCCAAAAAGGCTCTTTTGTGCCAGCAGAAATATTGTAGATAATTTTTTGTGCCAAAAAAAGTTTGTTTGTGCCAATCATATTGCATTTCCAATTATAATGTGTTATAAAAACGGCGGTTGTGTGATAAAATATATTATAATAACAAAAAAGACTATCTAAAGAGGAGTGAAAAGAAATGAAAAAAGTATCAAAGAAGTTTTTAGCAGTAGTATTGGTAGGCGTTTTGATGTTCTGCCTTACAGCATGTGGTGGTGGAATGGATATGAGCAAGGTTAAGGGTGATTGGACACTTAGCTCAATTGATGGCAAGTCACCTGCTGACAAAGCCACTGAGCTTGGTCTTCCTTCATATGCATTGCTGAACAATTACAGCATTGGTGATAAGGTTGCAATTTCTACATATGATCCCAATTCTGGTGAAGTTAAAGTATCAACAGAGCTCTCTATTGAAGCTACTTCAAATGGCTTTACAGCTACCGATAGCAACGGTGGTAAGGTAAGCTTTATTTATGACAGCGATAAGAATACTCTTTCTTACAGCGCAACCGGAGCAAACGGAAATGCTGAGACATATGTCCTTACAAAGGGTGCAACTGATATTCTTGCAGCTGTTCAGGCTGAGAGCGGTGCTTCTGAGGGTGCTTCCGAAGGTGGCGAAGAGTCATATGAAGGTGGTGACGAGGAATACTACGAGGAATAAAAAATAATTTATAAAAAGGAGAAGGTGCTATGGGATTTTTTAATATGTCAGGTGGCGGCAATATGGGATATGCCAGCGTAAAAAACACTTTAAATTTCACTAATGAGGATATTCTGGCAAAATTGTCAGAGGTCAAGGTAAGCTTTGGTACGCCTATAATGGGAGATATCAAGGGCACACAGTCAGTTATGTATAAAAACGTGACTGAAAAATTTGATATTTTTGTAAGAGTAGATAAAGACAAGATTGTTATGGGCAAAATTGGTGCCGATGGTGTAAGCAGTGCTAAGACAGCTTTAAGTGCAGGATTAGATCTATTTGCAGGGAATAAGGATGCAGGCACATCTAAAGCTGACAGAGCAGTTGATGAGCTTTTAGAGGTTATAAAGAAGTTTGAAGCAGGAGAGACAGTGACTGAGACAGCTGCTGCAGCACCTGCTAAGACATTTTCTGGTGAAGCAATATCTTTCTATATGAAACAGAAGGCATTTTCTGTAAAGCCTAAATTTGATATATTCGATAATAATCAGGCTGTAGCATATCATGTTGAGGGTGCTATCACACGACTTAGTTTCTCTATTCAGAAAAATGGGACTGAAGTTCTGAAGCTTAAGAAAAAGGCAATTGCAATTATGTCAGAGTACTCAGTAGAGAAGAGCGGCGTAGAGATTGCTAAGATTAAGAAGAAAATGAAGTTTACTAGTCCTGAGCTTAACGGAACTGTGAACGGCAAGGAACTTAAGATTGCTGGAGATCTCCTTGGATTTGATTTTGACCTGCAGGTTGGTGGAGAGACCATAGGTCATATAGATACTTCATGTGAGTGGTTCTCAGATGCTTATCGTATTACTGTTCTCGATGAAAGTCAGCAGGATTTAGTAATAGCATTAGCTATTATCTGCGATAATGTTGTAGATCAGAGCAGAAGTTAAGATTTTGATAATAGTGCCGGTGTTTTACATCGGCATTATTTTTTTGTTAAGAAAGGTTTGACTTGCGCAGTGTATTTTGATATATTAATAGTTTGGAGGCATGTATATTAAAGAAAATGTGGCAGAAGACTATAAACCATCTACAGATAGGAAAAATATGAACTATAAGGAATTCTTATCTAATTTCAGGCGTATTGCCTGTGTTATGTCTGTTAATCTTGATAAAGAGGGCGACGACAGATATTATGTTGTCGATGCAAATGATGCTTATAAGCGAACAGTCGTTAAGAATCTTGAAGATTTTGAACAAAATGTTCCGTATACAAGGTATATCCCAAAGGCTGTAAACTTTGAAGCATTGTGCGATAACTGTGTCAATGATGACAGACCGATACATACATATTTTGATATAGAGCTGTATAATGCGTGGATGGAGGTGTTTCTGACACCTCTTGAATCCGATAATCCGAATAAGAAGATGCTTCTGTTTTCTTATGAGATGAATCCCAAGGCTGATATTGATAAACTGACAGATATTTCATCCGAGACAGCGACCAATGTTCTCAAGACCTGTTTGAAGCTCAGGGAAACCGATGATTTTCACAAGGCAATGAATTCTGTTATCAAGGATATCCGTGAGCAGTGCGGAGCAAAAAGATGCAGCGTTTTGCTTGCAGATTTTGAAAACAGACATTATTCCATGCTGGCGGAGGATTTTGACGGTGATCCGGAACAGTTCCCTCTGGATTTTTTCATTACCGATCACTTTAAAAAGGTAATTGAGACCTGGCCCAGGCTGATGAATAAGAGTAATTGTTTCATCATTGCAAATCAAAAGGATATGGATGAGGCTCATAAGATTGCTCCGGAGTGGATGGATTCCCTTAAAGCTAATGGTGTCAATACCCTTGTTATTTTCCCTCTGAGATCAAATAATAAGACTATCGGATATATCTGGGCAGGAAACTTCATTCCGGAAAAGACACTTATGATCAAGGAGACCTTGAGTCTTACATCCTTCATACTGTCGACCGAAATAGCTAATGAGCAGAACATACATAAGCTGAAGGTTATGAGCATGACGGATATGCTGACAGGTGTTTATAACCGTAATGCCATGAATAACAGGATAAGTGATGAGATAACCGGTAATAATGCGATAAAGAAACCATTCGGAATATTTTTTATTGATGTAAACGGACTTAAGACGGTTAATGATACCAAGGGTCACCTGGCAGGAGATAATCTGCTTAAAGATGTGGCATCTACCCTTAAGGAATACCAGAATGAAAAGAAAGAGATCTACCGTGTGGGCGGAGACGAGTTTATGGTCATCTCTACGGATACATCTTTTGATGAGTTTGCAAAGATGAAAATGTCACTTATAGATAAATCAGAACGTCCCGACAGAGCTCATTTTGCTATCGGATTATGCCATAGTGATGAAACCGATGATATCCTGAAAGCAATGCAGAAAGCCGATGCAAGGATGTATGAGGTCAAAGCCGATTATTATTCAAGACATCCGGAATATGTATGGCATAGCAAACGTTAATTTGATATATTATATATTGTTATTAAAGGAAAAGTGCTTGTAAAGGGCACTTTTTTTGTGCACTATAAACCGTTATGACAAAATAAACATGCTTATTTTGGTAAAAATAACAAAATATGAAAAAAAGTTCATATTTTTGTTGACAAATGAAATTATTAGTTCTATAATGCTGACTTGTAAAAGATATGAAACATATTTCACATTTTGGAGGGTCACATGAAAGAATTAATTAATTTCAGAAACGTTAAGAAAACATATACTATAGGTGAGAAGTCTTTTGACGCTTTAAACGGAGCAAGCTTCAGTATTAACAAGGGTGAATTTGTAGTTATACTCGGACCCAGCGGCGCGGGCAAATCTACTATATTGAATCTGCTCGGCGGTATGGATAAGGCTACATCAGGTGAGATAATCATTGACGGAAAGGATATCTCAAAGCTCTCAAGTAAGGAGCTTACAAAGTACAGAGCAGAAAACATAGGCTTCATTTTCCAATTTTATAACATCCTGCCTACTTTGACAGTGCAGGAGAATGTTGAACTCATTAATGATATAGTAAAGAACCCTAAGCCTGCCATGGAGGTATTAAAGGGAGTCGGACTTGATATGCATGCAGGAAAGTTTCCTAACCAGCTTTCCGGTGGAGAACAGCAGAGAGTGTCTATAGCCAGAGCTATAGCTAAGAACCCTCTGCTTTTACTTTGCGATGAACCGACAGGAGCGCTTGATTCACAGACAGGTGTGGAGGTACTAAAGCTCCTAAAGGCTCAGTGCGGTGAGGATGCGAACACAGTCGTAGTCGTAACTCACAACAGCCTGATAGCAGAGATAGCGGACAGAGTTATCCGTGTAAAGAACGGTAAGATACGCAGCAATGAAGTAAACTCCAATCCTAAGAATATCGAGGAGGTGGAGTGGTAATGTTAAGAAGGAAACTGTTCAGGGAGATCGGAAAGAACTTATCACAGTTTATCACGATACTCCTTATGGTAATGATAGGCGTTATGGCTTATTCCGGCATAGAAGCATATATGGACGGAATGATAGAAGCCGCCGACAATTTTTACACAAATTATAATCTGCAGGACCTCGATGTTATGGGTGCAGGTTTTTCATCGGATGATCTTGACACCGTAAAAGGTCTGGCGCATGTAAAGAATGCTGAAAGAAAGCTTGTAATCAATGCTATAAACAGCGAAGATAATGACAAGGGTTTTGTGGTTTCATTTATAGAATCAAATGATATTTCAAAATTCTATGTTGAAGAAGGTGTACCGTTTGATGTTAATACCAAGGGTGCATGGGTTGATGCATGGTACTTAAGTGAAAATAATTTAAAGATAGGCGATAAGATAAAATTTAAGTATGATACTCTGGAGTTAGAAGAGACGGTAGTCGGAGCAATAAAGCTTCCTGACCATATCTATGACATAAAAGATGAATCTGCGTTGCTTCCAGATCATTCAACATTTGGTTTTATGTATCTTTCGGTAAACGAAATTCCTGAAGATTATGTTAAAGAGATGATCATGAAGGAAGCAGGTATAGCTAATGACCTTCTGTTCAATATGTTAGTGCCTGATTTTGATTATAAAACATTTCTTCCTTTCAATTATATAATGGTTGATGTGGATGATAAGGCAAATGTTGATGCGGTGAAGGACAGTATAGAAGATGCCGTAGAAGGGGCAATGGCTATCATAAAAATTGAGGACTCGCTTTCTTATTCGACATATCAGGGAGAAATCGATGAGGGCAGGGGCTTTGTAGGTATTTTCTCAGGTCTGTTCCTGTTTATCGCCATACTTTCTGTTATAACAACCATGACCAGGGTTATAAAGAAGCAGAGAATACAGATCGGTACATTAAAGGCTCTGGGCTTCTCTGATATGAAGGTCCAGCTGCATTATATAGGCTATGGTTTCTGGGTGTCCCTCATAGGAGCGGGCTTAGGTCTGCTTGCAGGAAAGTTCTTTATTGGCGAAGTGTTCATGGGGCTTGAGATGGATTTCTTTGAAATCCCGAATAACGGCTCTGTAATGAATCCGTTGAACTATCTGGTTGCATTTGCGGTAGTTCTGGGAATTTCGTTTGTTACTTATCTTACATGCCGTAAACAGTTAAAGGAAAATCCCGCAGAGACCTTGAGGATAGAACTTCCTAAAGTTAAATCCGGTTCTCTGGGCTTCACAACTACATCTGTTTTCAAAAAGATGAAGTTTGCTACAAAGTGGAACATAAGGGATGTTATAAGAAACAAGATAAGAACCCTTACCGCAATAGTAGGTATTACAGGATGCTGCGTACTTATAGTCTGTGCGCTGGGTATGCTTAACAGTATTGATCATTTCATTGATTTACAATTTGAGGATCTGTACAATTTCAATTACAGTCTGTCATTAAAAGAGGGTATATCAGGTGATGAGATAAAGACATTGACTGATACATACGGGGATAGGACTTCACAGACTCTCGGCATAGAGATAAAGGACAGTACCGGGAATAGAACAGCAAATACGGTATTTGTTCATGATGCAGGTGATCTTGTAAGGTTTATAGATCCTGATAATGATTTCATGACTCTGGATAGGAATGACGGTGTTTATATAACTCATAAGCTTGGGGAAAACGAGAATATTAAGATCGGGGATACTATAACCTGGCATATATACGGATCAAAGGACTATTATGAATCAAAGGTAGTAGGATACAATAAGGATCCGCAGACACAGGGTGTGACAGCTACACGCACATATATTGAAAGTCTGGGACTTGACTATATGCCCGATACAATATATACTAATGATGACTTATCAAATAAAAAGGATATAGCAAATGTCCAGGTAGTTCAGGATAAGAGTAACCTGAAGGAAAATATCTCAGGTATGCTCGAGATGATGAGAACAATGATCGTTATCATAATCTTTGTGGCTGTTTTATTAGGCGTGATCATCATTTACAGTATGAGCATCCTGTCATACAGTGAGAAACAATATCAGTTCTCTACCTTAAAGGTTTTAGGATTTGAAGATTCAAAGATAAAAAGAATATTCATCAAGCAGAACAACTGGATAGCCATCGCTGCCATAATCATCGGATTGCCGCTGGGCAGAGGACTTACATCATGGCTGTTTAAGATCTGTATAGACGATAAGTTTGATATTGATACATATATTAGTTTTCTTACCTACTTTTTAGGCGCTGCAGGAACATTCCTGGTATCGTTTGTGGTATCAATGTTCCTGGGAAGAAAGGTTAACAGTATTGATATGGTATCAAGTTTAAAGAGTAATGAGTAAGGTCGAATGCTCCGTAAGGAGCGTTTGACACGGCTCCGCTATGTAACAGTGGAGTTAGTTGGATAGGAATAGAAAGATAAGGTAACATTATGCCCGAAACCAGAATTCCAAAAAGTGAAAAGGCTGTGGCTAAGCGTGCCAGGATAATAGAAAAGGGCTTTGAGCTTATGTGTGAAAAAGGCTTTTACAAGACTACCACTCCTGATATTGCAAAAGCTGCAGATGTATCTACCGGGATCATATATCAATACTTTAAGGATAAAAGAGAAATATTTATGGAGGGCTTGAAGTATTTCGCTAATTCGGTCCTCTTTCCGATGATGGATATCCTGGATGCATCAAGTGCTAATCCTGCAAAGATTGATCTGAATGATATAGAAAAGATACTGGACAGGATTATAACATTGACTGTCCAGAGCCATAGGATGACTCAGAAGGCACATGAGGAGCTTGAAATGATGGCTCATGCCGATGAAGAGATTGCAGAAGTTTTTAATTCATCGGAACTGGCCATGACGAAAAAAATAGTCGCATTTCTTGAAAGCAACAATATCATCCTGGAAAATCCGATAGAAAAGATACATATCATATATGGACTAATAGAAAACTATTGCCACGAAACTGTTTACCATCATCACGAAGGATTAAATAACGAGGTGATGAGGTCTGAAATAATTGTGATAATAAAGAGTATTTTACAGGACAGTTTGCCGAAGTGAGCAAAAGGAGCAGAGAATGACACAATACATAGTAACCGGTATGACCTGTGCCGCATGTCAGGCGCGTGTCGAAAAAGCGGTAAGCAAAATACCGGGTGTTGAATCAGTCAGCGTTTCATTGCTTACCAACTCCATGGGAGTGGTAGGTGATGTTGCTGTGTCTGAAGTCATTCATGCGGTAGAGGAAGCCGGGTATGGTGCAAAACTTAAAAATGACGGTTCTTCTGATGTTAAAAAGACATCTGCATCCGAAAGATTAAAGGCTGAAGAAGAGGCATTAAAGGATCATGAAACTCCTAAGTTAAAAAAACGTCTGTTATGGTCGGTTGGTTTTCTGTTGGTCCTTATGTATTTCTCTATGGGCCACAACATGCTTAAACTGCCTGTACCGTCCTTCCTGGAGGGTAACTATACAGGACTGGCTTTGACACAGCTGTTGCTGGCTGTCATAGTGATGTATATAAACAGAGCATTCTTTATATCGGGATTTAGGACTTTGTTTCATTTTAGTCCCAATATGGATACTCTGGTTGCTTTGGGTTCGTCGGTATCATTCGGATGGTCGGTATATGTTTTTTACCGGCTGACATATCTGGTATCCACAGGTACGCCTGCAATGGAGCTCATGGAGATATATCACAGTCAGCTGTATTTTGAATCAGCTGCTATGATACCTGCTTTGATCACTGTAGGAAAGACGCTGGAATCCCTGTCAAAGGGCAGAACCACAGATGCGTTAAAAAGCCTCATGAAGATGGCTCCGAAGACTGCTGTGATAGAGCGTGACGGTGTGCAGACTGAAGTAGGCATAGATGAAGTAAAGGCTGATGATATATTTGTAGTAAAACCGGGTGAATCCATCCCGGTGGACGGTATCATTATAGAAGGTAGCACTGCAGTGGATGAATCGGCTCTTACCGGTGAGTCCATACCTCAGGATAAGGCAGAAGGCGACAGTATCAGTGCCGCTACTATCAATCAGTCGGGATTTATCCGTGCAAAAGCGAAGCGGGTGGGAGAGGATACTACTTTCTCACAGATCATAAAAATGGTAAGTGATGCAGTAGCGACAAAGGCTCCGATCGCCCGTATCGCAGACAAGGTATCGGGAGTTTTTGTACCTGCGGTTATAGGTATTGCTGTTATAGTATTTATCATATGGATGATAAGCGGGTCAGGTACTGTGTTTGCACTGGAGCGTGCCATAAGCGTCCTGGTTATCAGCTGTCCGTGTGCATTGGGACTTGCTACACCTGTTGCCATAATGGTAGGCAACGGTATGGGAGCGAAAAACGGTATCCTGTTTAAGACAGGTGAATCTCTGGAGTCTGCCGGGAAGGTGCAGATCGTAGCACTGGATAAGACAGGAACTATCACAGAGGGAAAGCCTGAAGTGACCGATATTATCCCCGTGGATGGTATAAGTGATGATGAACTGCTTAACTTTGCTTATCTGCTGGAAGTAAGGAGCGAGCATCCCTTAGCTAAAGCGATCGTATCTAAAGTAAAAGAGCCTCCGTGCCCCGCATATCCGGTACTAAACTGGCAGGCTTTGGCCGGCAACGGTGTCTCCGCAGAGCAGAATGGGGAAAAAATATATGCCGGTTCGGGTAAATTTATAAGGACAGTAACAAATATTGATACAAAAATGGGAGATGTTGAAAAAACTCTCTCTGAAGAAGGAAAAACACCGCTGTTTTTTGCCAAGTCGGGAAAACTTTTAGGTATAATAGCGGTAGCGGATGTAATAAAGAAAGATTCTGCTTTGGGCATTAAAGAACTTCAGAACCAGGGTATTGAAGTAATAATGCTCACAGGAGATAATGAGCGTACTGCAAAAGCTATAGGCAAGCAGGCAGGAGTTGACCGGGTGATAGCCGGTGTGCTGCCTGACGGCAAGGAGGCAGTGATACGTGACCTGCAAAAGCGTGGTAAGGTAGCCATGGTGGGAGACGGTATAAACGATGCTCCGGCACTGACCCGTGCTGATATCGGTATAGCCATCGGAGCAGGAGCTGATGTGGCTGTCGATTCGGCAGATATAGTTCTGATGAATTCGAAGCTGACGGATGTATCGGGAGCAGTAAGGCTCAGCAGGGCTACTCTCAGAAACATTCATGAGAATCTGTTCTGGGCATTTGCTTATAATATCATCCTTATCCCTATGGCAGCAGGAGTATTTAAGAGCATTCAGATGAACCCGATGTGGGGAGCCGCAGCGATGTCAATATCAAGTTTTACTGTATGTATGAATGCCTTAAGATTAAATCTTTTTAAGGTACATGATGCAAAACATGACCGTAAGCTGAGACATCCGGCCAAACCGGATACAGATATTTTCGATGAGAATGTAATAAGAAGTAACGATAATAAAATAACGGAGGGCAAACAAATGACTAAGACTTTGAAGGTAGAAGGTATGATGTGTATGCACTGTGAGGCACGTGTAAAGAAAGCACTTGAGGCTATCGCCGGTGTGGAGAGTGCAGTAGCCGACCATGAAGCAGGTACTGCTGTAGTAACACTTAATGCCGAGGTTGCAGATGATGTTTTACGTAAAGCAGTAGAGGATCAGGATTACAAGGTACTTGGAGTAGAATGATATTATTTGTATTATCATTCGGAACATAATTAAGAATCTAAGAAAAACAAAAAGCTCAGGATCAAATAGTAAAATATCCTGAGTTTTTTATAATTTTCAACAAGTGATCAACAGATGTTCATTAGCTACATCATTATATACTTCACATTTTCTGTCCGATACATCATAAACATGCACTATATCCAAGAGTTCGGAGCTGTCATCAAATTCTGCTGAGATATTTTTTGAACCTTCGAGTTTTTCTGGTGAATAATGTACAGTCTTCTCATTATGGAATACCGCAGTATACAATATCTCCGCTTCCACAAGGTCCTGGAAAATGTGGCTTCCATATGAAAGCTCAGGGTTATATCCCGCCTTGGATTCCTCTGTCTCACAAATAATCTCAAATGCACTTATATCTGAAAATGCCGTAGGCACTCCGAGTTCAGGGGATGTTGTCCCAACACGTCCCGGCACTATAAGCATCATGTGTTTATTCTTATCACGGAAATACCAATTTATTTTTCCTATAAGTTTTGCAACCTTGATCTTATCCTTATAAGGCATTTCATAATATTTGACCGGATCTATCAATACAATAATATCCAATTCCGAGGCTTTAGACATACCCATAGAAGCTCCTTTGCTCTCCAGCAGTATTTTCTCTTGAGGTATATCTGCCGGTATCATGGTCCCGGTCTTTCCTTTCTGTACCTGCAAAGGCCTGCACTGCAGCAGATCTATCGAGTATTCTCCATTCTCTGAAATATTAATGGTAAACTCCGTATCTACCGGATACTCGTATTCTTTCTGAATAGAGTGAAGCATCCTCTTCATCTGCTCCATCAAGGTCTTATTTGCCACAAGTCCCTTACATGAGATGAATTTTACCTCCCTGTTTCTGCCCATTTCACGCAGTCTGTCCTCGGCATCATAGTCATGTTCCAGGAGTATCTTATCGAGATAAACAGGTAAATCCGGACTTATCTCATCAAGTGAAAGCCTTTTTAATACCTGTTCGGGCATATTTATAACTTCAGCCTTTCCCTGCGAAAACTTATGTTTATCAGCTGATGAAGAATATGATGTTTTTTCGGGCATATCGAGATTTACTATCCTTGGATATGAGCCCTCGGTCCTGTCAACCGCCGATGTACCGAGTCCCATTACAAGCCGCAACATACCTGCGGTAGGATCACTGTCCTTCATGATGCGATAGGGACTGTAGGAATATCCGACTCCTGCAGCACAAGGCATATAGTTTGCTCCATAGTATGAACCGGAAACTCTTTGAATAAGCAGTGCCATCTGTTCATCTCTTTTATCAAGTCCGCGTCTTTTTCTGTAATCAAGAGCAGACAGGCTCATGGTACTGGCATAGACTATCTTTATTGCATTTTCAAACTCATCTATCCTTTCCTCAAGGCTGCCTCTGTTTACACAGAATACCGACTCGTATTTCCCTGCAAATGCATTTCCAAATCCATCCTCCAGGATACTGCTGGATCTTATGATATAAGGATCCTGTCCGTAATACTCTATGATCCTTACAAACTGTTCCCTCATAGAATCAGAGAAAGTGCCTCCCATAAGTTTAGAGGCAAATTCTTCTGCCAGTTCAAAATAACCTTCATCCGTACGTTGCTTTATCCTGGTATCCCATAGATTATTATCAACTATATATGTATAATAAAGATCTGAACCTACATAAAATGAATCATGCGGCTCAAGTACCTCGCTTATATCGGGTTCATTATTACGGATAATTGCTCTCGCAAGGAGCATTCCACAGGCCTTGCCTCCTATCATACCGGTACCTATCATATGATCCCTGACGGCAAAGTAATCTTCTGCTGTGAAGTTCTTCTTTACCATCTCACGCATCTTTGTATCACGTGTCATCATGATATCGCACATCTTTGAACATTCATCCGTGATATTTAGCCCGGATTCCTGCATAAGCTTTACACGATTGAAAAATCTGTCCCATGAGTCCGAATATTGTTCTTCGGCTGAGCGCTGGGCCCGCCCAAGAGTTTGATAAAAACGGCTGGATATTACACCGTCCAGTATCGGTCGGAAATGACCTGTTTCCGGATCATAAGTATGCGGAAGGAACATAGTATCAGAATTTCTGTTCCAGACCTTTTCAGGTCTTATATATATGTTTTTGCTGTCGGAATATACATCAAAGAAAAGCTGAGTGGTATTAAGTATTTTATTTACTGCCTGTACGGAATGTTTTCCTCTTTTTATAGGGAAAAAGGCAACTGTATCCAAGATAAAAAGGAAAGGACATGTTACCCTGAAAAAATTTCCCATCATAAGGTCAGTAGCCCAAGCTGCCTGAAGCTCAGAAAGACAGTCAAAAACATAGAAAGCATCTTTTCCTTCACGGTCTATAATATTATGAATCTCCACGGTGAAGTTTTCAAATCTGTGTGTCAGGGGAACTTCGACAGTTTTTACTTCCGGACATTCATCGATGAGCGGAGCATGACTGGCAAAACGAAGATAGATAATGTTCCTTTTATCTTCTATAGCCTGTCTGACATAGGGTTCCATGAAAAGTTTGAATTCTGCCAGGTCGGAAACTCTCCATACGACATTGTCACCCAAACGTATGTTATCAAGAGCCACATCCATTTCCGGTATACCGCTTTTTACTCTGTCAAATGCTGCCATATTCTGCTCCTTTCCATAATAGCATAATCAATTATTATTCTCAGTTGTTTGAAATATGCTCCAATTCCTTCATCCATATATTTACAGAAGCGTCGCTTGGCATACGCCAGTCGCCACGGGGTGAAAGCGTAACAGTACCGACCTTGGGACCGTCAGGCAGGCATGAGCGTTTAAACTGCTGTGAGAAAAATCTCCGGTAAAAAGTTTTTAGCCATTTCATAATAATTTCTTTTGAATATGCTCCGTCAAAAGCTATGCAAGCAATCCTGAATATTTTTGATGGAGAGAAACCGAAACGAAGCATATAATACATAAAGAAGTCATGCAGTTCATATGGTCCTACTATGTCTTCAGTTTTTTGAGATATTGTACCATCCTGTTCGGGTGGAAGAAGCTCGGGACTTACAGGGGTCTCAAGTATATCGATCAGCACTTTTTTGAGATGGCCTTCCGATATATCAGCCTCATATTTTACCAGCCAGCGTACCAGTGTTTTAGGTATGGATGCATTCACGGCATACATTGACATATGATCCCCGTTGTATGTAGCCCAGCCCAGTGCGAGTTCTGAAAGATCTCCTGTACCTATTACAATGCCGCCAAGCTGGTTTGCCTTATCCATAAGTACCTGAGTACGCTCTCTGGCCTGTGAGTTTTCATATGTTATATCATGTATCTCTGAAGATTGTTCTATATCTGAAAAATGCTGAGTAACGCTCTTTACAATGTTTATTTCTGATAGCGTAGTCCCATAAGCCTTTGAAAGTTCAAGAGCGTTATTATATGTCCTATCGGTAGTACCGAAACATGGCATTGTAATGGTATGTATTCCTTTTCTGTCAAGCCCCAGCATATCAAACGCACGAACTGTAACGATAAGAGCCAAGGTGGAATCCAGGCCTCCGGATAATCCTAAAACTGCAGTTTTACAACCTATGTGACGCAGTCTTGTCATAAGTCCTACAGCCTGCATGGTAAGTATTTCGCTGCACCTGTTGTCGAGTGATTCCTTGTCCGCAGGTACAAACGGTGTCCTGGGGAAATATCTGTTTAGTTTTGTTTCTGTGATATCAAGAGAAAATGAAGCTGAATTTAGATTGTTTTCAGTTTCAAAAGTATTCATTCTCCTTCGCTCGTGCTCTAATTTCCTTATATCTATATCAGCTATTGTGAGTCCTTTTGAAAATGCCTTTGATTCGGCCAGTATAGAACCATTTTCGGCTATGATATCGTGTCCAGCGAATACCATATCCTGAGTCGATTCTCCAACGCCTGCATCTGCATAGGCGTATGCACAAGCCAATGACCCCGACCTGGCTTTTATTAAAGTACGTCTGTATTCCGCTTTACCTATCATCTCATCACTGGCCGATAGATTAAATATAATTTTAGCTCCATTGGCAGAGAGACTCTCTGAAGGTGGAGAACTAACCCATAAATCTTCACATATCTCAATACCGAATGTTAATCCCGGCATTTTTTCACAAGAAAAGACTTTTTCTTCAAGATGAACTATGTATCTTTCATTGAGCCTAATATCGGCGCAGAGCTTTTTATCAGCCGGTGTAAAATGCCGTACTTCATAAAATTCATTATAATTAGGTATATTTCTCTTTGCTATAACTCCGATGATATTTCCTTTGTTTACTACTACGGCACAGTTATAAAGCTTTCCTCCGTGCTCAAGCGGTATACCTATTATAGATACTATATCTATATTTGTAGTTTCTTCTATAATATTTAACAGTCCGCTCTTTGCCGAATCTAACAGTGCCTCCTGTAAGAAAAGATCACCACAGGTATATCCCGTGATCGACAGCTCAGGGAAGCAGACTATTTTTACTCCTTTGACTTCTGCTTCTTTTATCAGTTCCATTATCCTGCCGGTGTTATATTCACAATCAGCTACCTTAAGATCCGGCGTTGCGCACGCTATCTTGATATATCCGTCTCTCATAATTTCCTCCGAATCCCTTAAAAAAATAACGGCGCAGATAAATCCAGCCCCGTTGCTTTTACTTTTATATACCATATATTTAAGGAAAATGTCAATAAAAAATCAACAAAAACACCATCTATATTTATAATAAATTTTAATTATTTTCAACAAATCTAAAAAAAATATAAAAATTTTAAAAAAACTGCTTGACAAATGAAAATCATCGAGTTATAATCTCGCACATAAAGACAAGGGCGCCTTTGGTTATCCAGAGGCGCCGATTTGTTTTTATATACTTCATTTATCAACGTATGGCAGGGCAAGGGCGTCTGAACTAATAAGTTTGGACGCCCTTCTCTTTGCCGGAAAGTGAAAATTAAAAGAGAAATGAAGCACTTCTAAAAATTTGAGACTGATTCGGCCGGTCGTCTCCCAGCGTTTAGAAGTGAAAAAAGATAATTGGGAGGAATTTGGTTATGAGTGAAGAAATCAGAAGTTTAATTTCAGAGGCAACTCAAGGCGAAGTGTTCGCGGTTTGGTTTTTGATAGGTGCAGCATTGGTTTTCTGGATGCAGGCAGGTTTCGCAATGGTAGAGGCAGGCTTTACCAGAGCAAAGAATACAGGTAATATCATCATGAAGAACCTGATGGATTTCTGTATCGGTACAGTAGTATTTATCCTTATCGGATTCAGTTTGTTGTTAGGTGAGGATGCATTAGGTCTTATCGGAAAGCCCGGTTTTGATCTTTTTACCAGTTATGAAAACTTTGAATTTTCTAACTTCGTATTCAACCTGGTATTCTGTGCTACCACAGCTACTATCGTATCAGGTGCCATGGCAGAAAGAACAAAGTTCTTATCATATTGTATTTATTCAGGTGTGATTTCAGCACTCATTTACCCCATCGAGGCTCACTGGATCTGGGGCGGCGGCTGGTTAAGCGGAATGGGATTCCATGATTTCGCAGGTTCAACAGCTATTCATATGGTTGGTGGTATCTCCGCACTCATCGGTGCTAAGTTGGAAGGTCCCCGTATCGGTAAGTTCGTTAAGGATGCAAAGGGCAAGATCACAAAGGTTAACGCATTCCCCGGCCACAATATCTGTATCGGTGCACTTGGTGTATTCATTCTTTGGTTTGGCTGGTACGGATTTAACGGTGCCGCAGCTACATCACTTGAGCAGTTAGGTTCTATTTTCCTTACTACTACCGTAGCTCCCGCTGTTGCAACAGTTGTTTGTATGATCTTTACATGGATCAAATATGGTAAGCCCGATGTTTCAATGTGTCTGAACGCTTCACTTGCAGGTCTTGTAGGTATTACAGCTCCCTGTGATGTAACTGATTGCTTCGGTGCTATCATGGTTGGTACCGTTAGTGGTTTACTTGTTGTATTTGGTGTTTGGTTACTTGATCACAAGCTTCATATTGATGACCCTGTCGGTGCTGTAGCAGTTCATTGCTTAAACGGTATCTGGGGTACAATCGCAGTTGGTTTGTTTGCTACATCTTCAGCACCCGGTTACTCAATTGCTGACGCTGATGGTGTTATGATGGAAGGCCTTTTCTATGGCGGCGGATTTAAGCTTCTTGGTATCCAGCTTACAGGTTTTGCAGCAGTTGCCTGCTGGACAGCAGTTACCATTACTATTACATTTACAATCATAAAGAAGGTTATCGGACTTCGTGTTACCCGTGAAGAAGAAATGACAGGTCTTGATGCTACTGAGCATGGTCTTCCTTCAGCTTATGCAGGATTTGCTATGACCCCTGAATATATTGAAGAAGGTAACGCACCCGTAGTTGTAGACGGCGATGTTCCTGTAGCTGAAGCTGTACAGGTTAAGAAAGTTCCTTCGTTTGAAGAAGGCGACCACAAGTTTACCAAGATTGAGATTGTATGTAAGGAATCGCGTTTCGAGTCCCTGAAGTCAGCCCTTATGAATGTAGGTATCACCGGTATGACGGTATCCCACGTATTAGGTTGCGGCTTACAGAAGGGCAAGCCTGAATACTACCGTGGAGTACAGGTTGAGGCTACACTGCTTCCCAAGGTACAGGTTGATATCGTAGTCAGCAAGGTACCTGTCAGAACAGTTATCGAAACTGCAAAGAAGGTTCTTTACACCGGACATATCGGCGATGGTAAGATTTTCGTATACGATGTTGAGAACGTAGTAAAAGTCAGAACCGGTGAAGAAGGTTATGACGCATTACAGGATGTTGAATAAAGAATAAGCTAAAATCCTTCGTAATAATATAGAAAAAAGCTCAGAATCTTCTGCCATTGGATTCTGAGCTTTTTGATAAGTGAACGCCCTCAGTGTAAGTTGGTTTGCAAACATTATATTTATGTCGAAAGGAGCAGAATATGGCAGCATTTGACAGAGTAAAAAGCGGTATACCATAATGGGAAAACGCTGGAAGCGTTTTCAAGGTGACCTTGACTTTGAATATCGGAGGATAGTGTGAAAGAAAGTAGAGGAAAACCATAAATGGACGCACTTAAATAAGCTGTCTAAGGTAGGCAACTTTTTGAAGTGTTATAGAGTTAGGAAAATAGATCAAGAAGCTAATGGTTCATCAGGAGGAAGTAATCCCTCTCGTTGCAATAGTTTCTTGGCTTGCTTGATAGCTTTTGCCTTTTGTTTTTCAACAAGAGCTTCAGGCATATCAATCTTGTAAAGATCGCTCGGATTCCACTGCTCACCGGTAGACAGCATCTGGTAGATGGCGGTAAGAATCATACGGGCAATAGCGATAATGGCTCTTTTCTTGCCACGGCGTTTAACAAGAGATTCATATTTCTTTTTGTAGTAAGGAGATTTGTCAGATTTTACGGCTGCATGAGCACACTGTACTAATGCAGGTTTGAGGTAGACACCGGCACGTGTAATCCGAACAGATTTCTTCTTACCAGCGGATTCATTGCTGCCGGGGGTTAGACCAGCCCAGCAACATAAGCGTTTGGAACTCGAGAACTGAGACATATCGGTACCAATTTCGGAGATGATAGTGATTGCACTATCACGTTTTACACCCGGAATGGTACAGAGAAACTGGACAGCATTTTCAAAATCAGGATTAGAAGAAATCATATTTTCAATCATTTTATCAACATCATTGATTTCAGCTGTGATATAATCCATATGTGCGCGGACAAGGCGCATGCGATATTTTTGGGCATCAGTCATCTGATATCCTTCGACGGATTCTATAACAGCATCTTCTTTGGATTTGAGGCTCCTTAGAAGTTTAGATGCGATTTCTTCGTGGTTAATGGATGTACCCGATTGTTCAAGCAGATAGTCGATAATGGATGTGGATGACTTCCCAAAGATATCGGAAACAACAGAATCTAATGCAACATTACAAACAGTAAGAGCATTCTGATATCTATTCTTTTCACTTGAACGGCAGGAAACAAGCTTGTAACTATAGCGAGTGTATTCTCTGAGAATACGGACTTTCTTACAAGGAATATAACTGCCTTTGACAAGTCCAAGACGGAACAAATCTCCAATCCATTTAGAATCTTTGGTATCATCTTTGTTGCCTTTCACTGCTTTTACCCATTTAGGATTAGCGATGACAACATTGATTTCATCTTCCAGAAGATTAAAGACAGGAACCCAGTATTTACCTGTGGATTCCATACAGACATCATGGCAGTCATTGTCGAGAAGCCATTGCTTGAATTCAAGAATTGAATTGTTAAAGGTAGAAAAGCGTTTCTTTTGATAAGAAGGCTCAATACCACCAGTAGTTTTTACAATTGTGGCAACGAGAAAAGATTTGTGAACATCGACACCACAACAGGTTTGATAAGTAACTTTCATAGTCAGACTCCTTTCGTATATGATAAGAAGCCATTGACTGAACTGCCACACAATTAAACTAAGGTGCTTAAACAATTCTTAGTGTACGGATTCGTAATACCACTTATTTGTGCTTGAAAAGGCAGAACTTACACTGATTAGTATGCTGTCTAAAACGAAGAAAGTTGTTACAACTCCTCCTCCCGTGCTTTGTAGTGTAGCTTCTTACAAGCTATTTTAAAACACAGTGTAGAGAATTGGAACACTTTCATCACTATTTGTGCCGCCAGCTGAAGGCGGCGGAATGGAGATTAGTATGAGAAAACCGATCGTTGGCGTGATGCCTCTATGGGATGATGAAAAAGAAAGCTTATGGATGCTTCCGGGATATTTTGATGGAATAACCGTTAACGGAGGTATTCCTATTATGTTACCGCTTAATGAAGACAAGGGTGACCTGGAGCAGGCAGCAGAACTGTGTGATGGTTTTTTGTTTACCGGAGGCCATGATGTTTCACCGGATATATATGGTGAGAAGCCTTTAGAAGGTAAGGTAAGTTCCAATAGAAGACGTGATAAAATGGAACAATTTATGCTGAAAAACGCTATAGAGAATGATAAACCTGTACTTGGCATATGTAGGGGAATACAGTTTATAAATGCTGCACTCGGAGGAACACTATACCAGGATATCCCTCTGCAGCATCCGTCAAATGTAGAACATCATCAAAATCCACCTTACAATAAACCTGTTCATGTTGTGTCGATCAATGTGGATTCACCATTACATAAATGTCTAAATACTGATACCTTACATGTTAACAGTTATCATCATCAGGCTGTAAAGCAGATAGCTCCTGGATTAAAGGCAATGGCAACATCGGAGGACGGGCTGACAGAAGCTCTTTATATGCCAGGCCATCGTTTCCTTTGGGGTGTACAGTGGCATCCTGAGTTTTCATATATTACAGACGATAACAGTAAAAAGATATTCAAGGCTTTTATAACTGCTATGATGGATTGAAAAATGGAGACAGTATATTTATGGTTACCTGCAGGGATATAAATAATCTGAAATTGGATGGAATGGAACTCATAGCCGGAGAATCGGGGCTGGGCAGAGTCGTTTCATGGGTTTACCTCGTACAGACCAGACCTTATGAGGATCATATGAATCGGGGAAATTTTGCTCTGATCGTGATAGACTATGTAAGGTTTGATTTTGATGAAGTAGAAAGAACAATGGAAGAATTAAATGAACTGGGGATCTCAGGACTTGGTCTTTCTGTTGAAAATGACAGGGAAGCTATACCGGAAAGAATCATCGAAAGAGCAGAAGAACTCCGTCTCCCGTTATTTTATATAAGGTGGGAAGGAGCATCTTTTGTCGATATCTCCCAAAGCGTCGGAAGCCTGATCATGGAATCTGATATACATAACAAGAGAACCGGAGATTATCTATATAATCTGCTTTTTGGTTACAGTGTGAATGAGCGTTATGTTGAGAAAATATCAGGCCAGTTTGGCATTGATTTCAGTAAGCCTTACAGAGTCGGTATTATTGCAGTTGATAGGACATACGGAGTAAACCTTGAACAGGATGAGCATATCTATGAATACTATGCAAATTGTCTGAATCAGGAGATAATCAGCATGGAAGGGCATCCCATGTTTATGCGTTTTCTTAACAAATTTGTATTGCTTTTTGAGGCAAGAAAGGACAAAAGTATTGAAAAAGAATTGGAAAAACTGCTTCATAAGCTGGATGATAATCCTCAGTTTAAGGGAGTTATCCAAAGCTCTTGTATTTTAGGAGCACCGTATACCGATCCTTCTAAATTCGGACAGAGCTATCAGGAGGCAAAAAACCTGATACCTAAAAAGGATCAATTGCCCAATCCTTCGCATAAAAAGGTTTTAAGTGCAAGTTCGATGGGGATATATAAATATATGTTCCATAGTAATAATCAGGGTGAAATACTTGAATATTGCAATAACAAACTAAGTAAACTGGATGAATATGATCATGCAAACGGTACCTTTCTTAAGGAGACTCTGCTGACATATTATATGAATGGCTTTAATACCGTAAAGACTGCTGAGGCTTTGTTTATACATAGAAATTCGCTGCTGTATCGTCTGAAAAAAATTGAGGAATTGCTTGATATGGAAATGACGGATTATGTGGAATATCTGGATCTGATAAATTGTATTTTAGTAAAACAGTGGATGTTCGTTTAGGCATAATGTTGAATAAGATTGTGCACATTGCAAGTTGCAAAACAGGGAAAAAGTCCTTATTATGTAGCACAAGCAAAGGCGCTGGGGAAACAACAGTTTCAACCGGCGCCTTTTGTATTAAGCTAATTGCTATTTACTAAATAGCAGAAGGAGGGACTTATGAAAAAGAGAAGATGGTTTGTAACATTGATGGTGAGCCTGCTTACGATGGCGATGATGGCAGGATGCAGTTCAGGAGGATCGGATAAAACGGAAACTCCGACACAGGGACAGCAGAGTACAAATGAGACTAAGGCCGATGAAACAAAAAAAGAGGTACTGAGAGTTGGTATGGAATGTGCATATGCACCTTTTAACTGGACTCAGGATGCGGATACAACACCTGACGGAAGCAAGGCAGTAAAGATTTATGATTCACAATTTTATGCATATGGTTACGATGTAGCCGTAGCACAGAAACTCGCAGATCAATTAGGCATGGATCTGGAGATACACAAAGTTGAATGGTCATCAATCGGTATTTCAATGGATGCGGGAGATTATGATTGTATTATAGCCGGCATGGGACGTACAGCAGAAAGAGAAATGGCTTATTCGTTCACAGATCCTTATTACTATCGTGATAACTGTGTTGTAGTCAAAGCCGACGGACCTTTTGCAGATGTTAAGGGACTTTCGGAGCTTGCAGGAAAAGGATGTAAAGTGACTACACAGCTTGGTACAGGCTGGATTCCTCTTTTGGATCAGATTGAGGGTGGCATCACAGGCAGCAATTATGAAACAACTTCAGAGTGTTTTATGGCTGTTTCAAACGGTGTAGCTGATGTATGTATCGTCGATCTTCCTACTGCCGAGTCAGCATTACTCACAAACAAGGATTTAAAGATCATTACCTTTGCAGCAGATGATACATTTAAGGGCGATGAAGAAATGGTAAATGTATGCATCGCAACACGAAAGAGTGATACAGCATTAAGAGATAAGCTTCAGGGTGCTATGACAGCTATAGGATGGAATGATAAGGCAAAAATGGATGAACTTATGAATAAGGTGATCGGACAGCAGCCTGCAGCAAACTAAGTTTAAGATTATTGAAGGTGGGATAGAATATGGGATTTAACATATGGGCGATTGAAAATCCTGAGAATTCCCTTGAATGGATGGTCTATCTGACCGATAAGTATTTGAATATGTTCCTGGAAGGTACCTGGCTTACGCTTTATATAGCGGTGCTGGGTACACTCCTGGGATTTGTTTTAGGATACGTGGTTGGAATCATTCAGGATCTGAAGATTAATCAGGGTGATAACTTTATAAAGAAAATATTGATTAAAACACTGAAGATTATTGCTTCCGTATATGTAGAGATTTTCCGTGATACCCCGATGATCGTTCAGGCGATGATAATATATTACGGAATAAGACAGATGGGAGTAAATATGACTCCTATAGTTGCCGGTATTATAGTAACTGTTTTAAATACCGGGGCATATATGGCGGAAACCGTCAGAGGCGGCATCGGATCCATAGATCAGGGACAGCGCGAAGGTGCTTGGGCAATGGGTATGTCACCTATGAAAACAATGCTGTATATAGTACTTCCACAGGCATTTAAAAATATCATACCTGAAATGGCAAATACGTTCCTGACAAATCTGAAAATGACTTCAGTATTAAATGTAATAGCAGTACAGGAACTGTTTATGGCTGCCAAAACAGTCGGTGGAAATTATTATAAGTATTTTGAAAGTTATCTTGTTATAGCGGCTATTTATTTCGTTCTGTGTTTTGTATTTAATAAATTATTCAAGCTGATTGAAAAGCGTATGAAAGGAAAGAACGATTATACACTGGCTGTTGAGTATATGGACAATGAATAAAACGGCACTGGAATAATCACGAAGGAGGAATTTATATGAAAGAGACTGTCATCGGAATTCAGGATTTAAGCAAATCCTTCGGCAATCATGAGGTGCTGAGAAAAATAGATATGGAAATACATGCGGGTGAGATAATATGCATTGTCGGATCTTCAGGTTCGGGTAAATCCACATTGCTCAGATGCATTAATAAACTTGAGCGTCAGACTGCGGGCAAGATACTATACCATGGAAAAGAGGTTCGCGATTCACAGCGTGAAATAAATGAATATCGTGCTAAGGTGGGTATGGTTTTTCAGTCATTCAATCTGTTTAACAATATGACGGTATTGAAAAATTGTATGATATGTACCAGGAAGGTTTTGCATCTTTCCAAGGAAGAGGCTTTTGACAGGGCAATCACACATTTGAAGGAAGTAGGAATGGCTCCTTTTATACATGCTAAACCGTCGCAGCTGTCAGGCGGTCAGAAACAGAGAGTAGCCATAGCAAGGTCGCTCTGTATGAATCCTGAAGTACTTTTGTTTGATGAACCGACCTCTGCTCTTGATCCTGAGATGGTAGGAGAGGTGCTTCAGGTTATGAAGCAGCTGGCAACAACAGGCCTTACCATGATAATAGTGACTCATGAAATGGCCTTTGCAAAGGACGTGTCTACCAGGACCATTTTCATGGACAGAGGTTATGTTGCTGAGGATGCGGCTCCGTCACAATTGTTTACAAATCCGAAGAATCCTCGTACCAGAGAATTCTTGAAACGTTATCTGGCTGGATAAAGCCGATCATACAGAACGGAGGCATGACATATGGAGAGATTTGTTGTTACTTTTGCCCGGGGGTTTGGATCGGGGGGCAAAGAAATAGCTTCTATATTGGCAAAGGATTTAGGAATACATTGTTATGAGAACCGTATTCTTACTCTGGCCAGCCAGCTGAGCGGCCTGGATGAAAAGCTTTTTCAGGAGGTAAATGAAAAGGTAAGGAAGAATGGTGGGTTTTCGAGCTTTATGAAAGGACTTCCCAGAGCCAGAAATTATATTGCGAGAAATGAAAAATTTGTTTCTGATGACAGATTGTTTGAATACCAATGTGAGATCATAAAAAGCCTGGCAGATCAGGAATCTTGTGTGATAGTGGGAAAATGTGCAGACTATGTGCTCAGAGACCGACAAAATGTTGTAAGCGTTTATATAGAGGCACCCAGGGCTTTTTGTGTACAGAGGACTATAGAGCATATGGGAGTGACTGAGGAGGTAGCACATGCTACCATCAGTCAGACAGATAAGTTCAGGGCAGACTATTATGCATATTATACTCACGGTAATTATTGGACGAATCCGGTCAATTATGATATGACGCTTAACAGCGAAAAGGTTGGGATCAAGGATTGCGTGAAGGTAATAGAACAATATCTGATGATAAAGGGCTTTATTACAGCAGATGATATTAAAGTGTCCTCAGCTGATGTTTAAGCCGTGAAAATAATTATAGAGTGGAAGGGAGAATGATAATTATGAAACTGAAGGAAATAGGACTTACTGCACAGGACATTAAGGACAAAGTCTCTAAATATATGATTGAGACCTATGAGAGATTTGATTTTCTGGCGGAAAGTGCAAAAAACCAGTATATATATGATGAAGAAGGAGAAGCATATCTTGATTTTTATGCAGGTATAGCAGTTAATTCTGCAGGAAACTGTAATGAGAAGGTAGTGGAAGCTGTTATTGAGCAGACCAAAACTCTTATGCATACATTTAATTATCCTTATACCATTCCACAGGCACTTTTGGCAGAAAAGGTATGTACCGCTATAGGAATGGATAAGATATTTTTCCAAAACTCCGGAACAGAAGCGAATGAAGCCATGATCAAGATGGCAAGAAAATACGGAATAGAGAAATATGGACCCAACAGATATCATATCGTTACAGCAAAAATGGGATTTCATGGCAGGACCTTTGGTGCGATGTCTGCGACAGGTCAGCCCGGAAACGGATGTCAGGTAGGTTTCGGACCTATGACCTATGGTTTTTCATATGCACCTTATAATGATCTTCAGGCATTTATAGATGCCTGTACAGAAAACACGATCGCTATCATGATAGAACCTGTTCAGGGTGAAGGCGGAGTACATCCGGCTACTTATGAATTTATGACCGGCCTGCGTAAATTCTGTGATGAGAAAGGGATGCTTCTATTAATAGACGAAGTGCAGACCGGATGGTGCAGAACAGGAAAGATTATGAGTTATATGCATTATGGCATTAAGCCGGATATCGTTTCTATGGCAAAAGCTTTGGGAGGCGGCATGCCCATAGGTGCTATATGTGCGACTGCGGAGGTAGCAAAGGCGTTTACTCCGGGTTCACATGGTACAACCTTTGGCGGACATCCTGTAAGCTGTGCTGCGGCATTAGCTCAGGTTGGTGAGCTGCTTGACAGGGATCTGGCAGGGAATGCTGAAAAGCAGGGTAAATATTTTATGGAAAAATTGAAAACTCTTCCTCATGTAAAAGAGGTAAGAGGGCAGGGACTGCTTGTTGGCGTAGAATTTGATGATGCTGTTAGCAGTGTAGATGTAAAACATGAATGCCTGCACAGACATTTATTGCTGACAGCAATAGGGGCGCATGTTATACGTATGGTTCCGCCACTGATCATAACAGAGGAAGATTGTGATGAGGCATATGATATTATTAAGGAATCAGTAGAGGCTATACTTAAGTAAGGGCAGGTGGTATATGGGATGGCTGCATATTCATTTTCAGTTCCACAGGAGATTGTTTTTGGAAGAGGTACATTGGATAAGCTTCCGGAATATGTTAAAAAACTTGATTGTAAAAAAGCATTTATTATTTCAGGACCACATCTGAAAAAGATTGGACTCGTTGATAAATGCAGGGATGCATTAAAGGCAGCAGGTATAAAGAGCGGGATATTTACAGAAACCGAGGGAAATCCGGGAACGGATACGGTGGACAAAGCTGCTGAACTATTTATGGACAGCGGCTCGGATCTGATAATCGCATTTGGCGGAGGCTCTCCGATAGATGTGGCTAAAGCGGTGGCAATACTTGGTACCTACGGTGGTGCTATAACGGATTATGAAGGAGTGGGTAAAGTACCGGGACCGGTAATACCAATTATAGCTATTCCTACAACGGCCGGAACGGGGTCAGAGGTTACAGCATTTTCTGTTATTACCGATCACAGCAGAAATTATAAGCTTACAGTCGGAAGCAATTATCTTTTACCCAAATGTGCTATACTTGATCCGGAGCTGATCATGTCGGTGCCCGTTAAAACTGCTTCGGCTTGCGGAGTGGACGCACTTGTACATGCTATAGAGTCTTATATTTCTTTAAAGGCCTCACCGTTTTCTGATATGATGGCATTAAAAGCTCTGGAATTGATCGGTAAGAATCTCAGAGCCTATGTTGCCAATCGTCAGAATAAAATCGCTGCCGATGCGATGCTGCAGGGTTCTCTTTATGCCGGTATAGCATTTTCTCATGCAAGACTTGGAAATGTTCATGCGATGAGTCATCCGGTGAGTGCATATTTTGATGTGCCTCACGGACTTGCAAATGCAATATTGCTTCCTTTTGTTACAGAGTTTAACGAATTATCTGATAAGGGTAAGTATTATGATATATACCGGTGTATATCATTAGCTCCTGTAACTAAGAAGGATTTTGTACCCCATATGCTTACACAGGAGATAAGGGTATTAAATCTTAGTCTGGATATACCGGGTACACTTGTGGAAGTCGGTGTAAAGGAAGAACTATTTGAATTTATGACTGATGATGCCATGAAGAGTGGAAATATTGCAGTAAATCCCAGGCAGACAACAAGGCAGGATATCTTGGATCTGTATAATAAAGCTTTTCGATAAAATAACCATTGACAAACCATTTTATCATGTGTTATAAAAAGGTTGTGGCAACGGCGCTGAATTTATTCGGCGCCGTATATTTTTTTGCAGGTGATAAATATGATAACATTAAATGATTATTTATTTTCAGGAAATACTGTATTGAAAATCCTTTTACAGTATTCATCGGATTTAAAGAAAGAGGCTATTGAATCACATAATTCTATTGATCTCGCTCACAGCAATTTCCTGATGCAGATAATAGAGCTATTGGAACATACTGATTTCCTGTCATCACAGTCGCAGAGGATCAAGGAATTTTATCTGTATATGACTCAGAAATATCCGTTCTTGGCTTTTACTTTCAAGGGCAGGATAAAATCGCTTATACGCTCCGAAGAGAAGTTTAACGGTTATATCCTGGAGTATATCTATGATTTTTATAAGGAAAACGGCAGATATCCGAACGAGGCTGAAATAAAAAATAATCTGAACTGTTTTAGGGATCTGATAGCATACAGGATTGTACTTTCACTCCCCAAATGTCATGTAAAAAAGGATGAAAGCCGTGAAGAACAGGAGCTCAAATACTTATACGAGATAGCAAACAAGATGCCGGAGTTCCTTGAAGAAAAAGGGTTTTCTCCTCAGTTGTCGGATGGATCATATGAAGGATATGCAGGAGGGTTAAACGAGAATAATATTTCCTATTATAGGGATTATGTGCAGACACCGCGCCCTTCGGGATACAGGTCGTTACATATCACATTTTATGACAACCTGACCAGATGTTATACAGAACTGCAGCTCCGTACAAAGGATATGGATGATTACGCTGAGATAGGTGAAGCAAATCATTTCGGATATGAGAAAAGCCAGGAGCTTAACAGGACGAGAGCAGATATTATCCGTCCCGGAGAATGCAAGTACTTTGATGAAGCTTATGAAAGGCTGATAAAGCTGCAGGAGCTTGATCTGTCCACTGTGGATGTAAACATGTTTAAGGCATACAGTAACCATCTGATAAATGACGGATGCGGATTATTCAGAGGGCGTCAGATCTTGCCGTTTGAACATCTTTCGAGATTCCAGAATGACTTAATAGGATAAGGAATTTAAAAAATTAAAAAATTTTTCTTGACAAATCGCTTTTGTAGTTTTATAATGCACAAATGAAGACAAGGGCGCCTTTGGTTATACCAAGGGTGTCTTTTCTATTATCATGGTTTTTAGCAAGTTGTAATAACATGTAATATACATCATCGTCAAGGCAAGGGTGTCTGGATTTATTTCAGATACCCTTTTTTAGTTTTTAGTTGATAAATAAGTATATAGAAAGAAGGAAGAGACATGGGAAAGCCTACCGGATTTTTAGAGTATGAGAGAAAAGATGGTGCAGTTGTAAAGGAAGCAGACCGAATTAAAAACTTTAAAGAATTCCATTCGCTGCTGAATGCAGAAGAGCAGAGAAAACAGGCTGCCAGATGTATGGACTGCGGTGTTCCGTTTTGTCAGGCAGGAGTTAAGATATCGGGTATGATATCGGGCTGTCCTTTAAATAACCTGGTACCTGAGGTAAATGATCTGGTATACAGAGGAAATTTTGCAGAAGCTTACAGACGTTTGTCTATCACTCATTGCTTCCCTGAGTTTACTTCAAGAGTTTGTCCGGCTTTGTGTGAGCACGCATGTACATGCGGACTTCATCAGGAGCCTGTATCCACAAAAGAAAATGAAAAGACTGTTATAGAGTATGCATTTGCGAATGGTCTTGTTGATGAGCCCGAGCCTAAGGTAAGGACAGGTAAGAAGGTAGCGGTTATCGGCAGCGGTCCTTCAGGTCTGGCAGCAGCACTGCTTCTTAACAGACGCGGACATCTTGTAACAGTATATGAAAGAAGTGACCGTGTGGGTGGATTGCTCAGATACGGCATCCCGAATATGAAGCTTGATAAATCAGTGATCGACAGAAGAGTTGCACTGATGGAAAAAGCTGGTATCACTTTTAAGACTAATTGTAATATAGGAAAAGACATTTCGGGTGAAGAGATAAAGAAGGAGTACGATGCAGTGGTTTTAGCATGCGGTGCTTCACATCCCAGAGATATAAATGCTCCCGGCAGGGATGCGGACGGTATTTATTTTGCAGTAGATTTCTTAAAGCAGGTAACGAAGAGATTGCTTGATTCTGAGTTTAAAGAGTTCCCTTATGACCTGGCTGAAGGCAAGGACGTAATCGTTATCGGCGGCGGCGATACGGGTAATGACTGTGTTGGTTCATGTATAAGACTTAAGGCAAAGAGTGTTACACAGTTGGAGATGATGCCTGAGCCTCCGAAGGAAAGACTTGCATCAAATCCCTGGCCCGAATGGCCCAAGGTGCTTAAAGTTGATTACGGCCAGGAAGAAGCAATTTACAAATTCGGATCCGATCCGAGAATATATAAGACCACAGTTAAAGAATTCAAGAAGGATAAAAAAGGAAAGCTTAAGAGTGTTATCCTGGTTTCTCTTGAATCAAAGAAGGATGAGAAGACCGGCAGGATGAGTATGGTGCCTGTAGAAGGGTCTGAAAAGGAAGTGCCTGCACAGCTTGTACTTATAGCTGCAGGATTCTTAGGCAGTGAAAGCTACGTAACCGAGAGCTTTGGTGTAGAGGTTGACGGCAGGACGAATGTAAAGACCGAGGAAGGAAAGCATCAGGCATCTGCAAAAGTATTTGCGGCAGGTGATGTGCATATCGGACAGTCACTGGTAGTCAGAGCCATAGCAGAAGGTAAGGCTGCAGCAAAAGAAGTAGATGAATATCTGATGGGGTATTCAAGTTTATAACAAAAGCTGTGATTGAGATAGAAACGGAAGGTCGTTGATAATATGAAACTTACATTAAATGAAGTATATAAAAAAGGTTTATACAATCCTGATTTTGAACATGATAATTGCGGTATCGGTGCAGTAGTAAATATCAAGGGAAAAGCTGATCATGCAACTGTAGCTGATGCACTTTCGATAGTTGAAAACCTTGAGCATCGTGCAGGTAAGGATGCTGAGGGAAAAACAGGTGACGGCGTCGGTATACTTACACAGATACCTCACAAGTTTTTCAAAAAAGTATTAAAGAAGCAGGGTGTTGAGCTGCCCGGTAAAAGAGAATACGGCGTAGGTATGATATTCTTCCCTCAGAATGAGCTGAAGGCCAGACAGGCAAAGGCTATGTTTGAGGTTATAGCAAAGAAAAACGGACTCGAGATCTTAGGCTTCAGAAAGGTTGATACCGATCCCGGCGTACTTGGCAGCAAGGCTTTAGAGTGCATGCCCAATATATGGCAGGTATTTATTAAGAGACCCGATAGCTTAAATGATAAAGCTGATGGCAATATTGATCTTGATTTTGACAGATTACTTTATATTGCACGCCGTGAGTTTGAACAGAGTAACGAAAACACTTACATTCCTTCATTTTCATGCAGGACCATCGTATATAAGGGCATGTTCCTTGTAGGTCAGCTGCGTACATTCTTTAAGGACCTGATGGATAAGGATTACGAATCTGCCATAGCTATGGTACATTCACGTTTCTCAACCAATACGACACCGAGTTGGAACCGTGCACATCCTAACAGACTGATCGTACATAACGGTGAGATCAATACCATAAAGGGCAATGCAGACAAGATGCTGGCTCGTGAAGAGACCATGCATACAAACGAGTTCTCGGAAGAGGATATGACAAAGGTATTACCTGTTATCTCACAGAGCGGATCTGATTCGGCTATGCTGGATAATACTCTTGAATTCCTTATGATGAGCGGTATGGATCTGCCTCTGGCAGCTATGATCACCATCCCGGAGCCTTGGGCTAACAATGAGACTCTGTCGATGGAGGAAAGAGATTTCTATCAGTATTATGCAACCATGATGGAGCCTTGGGACGGTCCCGCTTCCATCGTTTTCTCAGACGGTGATCTGATGGGTGCTATACTTGACAGAAACGGTCTGCGTCCTTCCAGATATTATGTAACCGATGATGACAGACTGGTACTGGCTTCAGAGGTCGGAGTTCTTCCTATAGATGAAGAGCACATCATCAAAAAAGAGAGACTTCATCCCGGCAAGATGCTTTTGGTAGATACAAAAGAAGGCCGCATTATCAGCGATGAAGAAATAAAAGAAAAATACGCACTCAAAGAACCTTACGGTGAGTGGCTTGACGGAAATATCATCCAGTTAAAGGATGTAAAAATCCCCAATATCAAGGTTAAATCATATGAGAGGGATGAGCTGAAGCGTTTACAGAAGGCATTTGGTTATTCTTATGAGAATTACCATGATTCAATCCTGAGCATGGCATTAAACGGCTCTGAGCCCATCGGTGCAATGGGTGTTGATACACCTATCGCAGTGCTTTCAAAAGAGTACCAGCCTCTGTTCTATTATTTCAAGCAGTTATTTGCACAGGTTACAAATCCTCCTATAGATGCCGAGCGTGAAAAGATAGTTACTTCTACCTGCGTATATGTAGGTAAGAACGGAAATCTGTTAGAGGAAAAGCCTGAGAACTGTAATGTATTAAAGATAAATAATCCTATTCTTTCGGATCTTGATCTCTTAAAGATTGAGCATTTAAAGAATCACGGACTTAAGGTAGCTAAGGTTTCAACACTGTTTTTCAAGGGTACTCCTATCAAGAGAGTTTTACAGCATCTCTTTATCCAGGTGGATAAGGGTTACCGTGAGGGTGCCGATATACTGGTACTTTCAGACAGGGGAGTTGATGAAAACCATGTGGCTCTGCCTTCACTTCTGGCTGTGGCAGCAGTACACAAGCATCTGGTAGAGACCAAAAAGTCAACAGCTCTTTCTATCATAGTTGAGACCGGTGAACCCAGAGAAGTACATCATTTTGCTACACTTCTCGGTTTTGGTGCTTCGGCTGTAAACCCTTATCTTGCTCACTCGGCTATCAAGGAGCTCGTGGATGAAGAACTGCTTGACAAGGATTATTATGCAGCATGTGAGGATTATGATAAGGCAGTTCTTACAGGTATTGTAAAGATAGCTTCAAAGATGGGTATATCAACCATCCAATCCTATCAGGGCAGCAAGATATTTGAAGCAATTGGTATTTCAGAGGATGTTATACATAAATATTTTACAGGTACCGTTTCAAGAGTCGGCGGTATCACTTTGGAAGATATCGGTAAAGCAGTAGATACACAGCACAGTAAAGCATTTGATCCGTTAGGACTCGCAGTTAATAATGAACTGACCGCTATGGGCAGACATAAGTCGAGGAGCCAGGGAGAGAATCACAGATACAATCCTAATACAATACATATGCTCCAGACCGCTACCCGTGAAGGTGATTATAATAAGTTTAAGACATATACCTCGATGGTAGATGCGGAAGAGACAGGATACTTAAGAAGCCTTATAGATTTCAATTATCCTGAAAACACAGTGCCCATCGAAGAGGTCGAGAGCGAAGATGAGATCGTAAAGAGATTTAAGACCGGTGCTATGTCATACGGCTCGATTTCCGAAGAGGCTCATACAGCTTTAGCCATCGCTATGAATCATCTGCAGGGCAGATCGAACAGCGGTGAAGGCGGCGAGAGTGATGAAAGAATAGCTTCTGCAGGTACCGAAAATGACAGAAGCTCAAAGATAAAGCAGGTAGCATCGGGACGTTTTGGTGTTACCAGTGCTTACCTTATAAGCGCAGAAGAAATACAGATAAAGATGGCTCAGGGTGCTAAGCCCGGTGAAGGCGGACATCTGCCCGGAAAGAAGGTTTATCCATGGATAGCAAAGACCAGACATTCAACACCCGGTGTAAGCCTTATTTCTCCTCCTCCTCATCATGATATTTATTCGATTGAGGACTTGGCAGAGCTTATATATGATTTAAAGAATGCAAATAAAAAAGCAAGGATTTCTGTAAAGCTTGTATCTGAAGCAGGTGTAGGAACTATCGCAAGCGGTGTCGCAAAGGCAGGTGCTTCCGTAATCCTTATATCAGGCTATGACGGTGGTACAGGTGCGGCTCCTCTTAGCTCGATACATAATGCAGGACTTCCTTGGGAGCTCGGTCTGGCTGAGACCCATCAGACACTTGTTGCAAACGGCCTCAGAAATAAAGTAAGGATCGAGACAGACGGCAAACTTATGAGCGGCCGT
>JAEEVK010000015.1 GCA_016287095.1 Lachnospiraceae bacterium | reverse complement strand
CTTGTGGAAAATAAGAAAATCAAGGATTACAAGGCTGAAGATTATACCGAGATCTTGGATGAGTTCAAGGAGAAGCTTAAGGGTGTATCAAATAGTGAACAGAAGCCTTATTGGTCATAATATATTAAATTGGTTGCAGATATGAAAACAGTCATTCTCATTTGGGTTAATGAGAATGACTGTTTTTTTGACAGGTAAATTACAAAAGAGCCGTAAATATGCATGTTGTGTAAAAATAATGTAAATCATATTTACAAATACTGTATTTAGTTGTAATATTATATATATCGTTTTATTAAATGTTTTAGTTTATGTCGAGTACAGGTGGGTTATGGATTTTAAGAAAATACTGGACAATTACATATGTAAGGCCTGTATACTTTCCGTGGAGAAATTCCCGGACGGGAAATACGGTAATATCAGGGCAGTAGCCGGTAACCGGGCACACATTGAAGAAGTGAAACTGCAGACCGGAAAGGATTTTACCGAAAATGACCTGTATACTAAGTACCTGCCTAAAAGCCTGAATTTTGAGGATTACTGCTACAGGAGTGCTATATTACATCAGACACATCACTCATACATAGAAATATTTGAGGGTGCTCAGTGGCTCGAGATGTATTTCCTTCCCATAAAGTCCGATGAGGAAAATATCGGATACTGTCTGTATACCTATTCTGTTACCCATAGAGTCGATACCGCCATCATGACGGATGTGCCGCCGGATGTATCAAAAGCTGTACTGGATTCGTGTATTAAGCTTCATGGTACAAAGGATTTCAAGGAAACCATAAATGAGGTCATAAAGGATATCAGGGATATCTGCCAGGCTCGCAGATGCTGTGTAATACTGGTAGATGAAGAGGCCAGGGAATCTCTGGTGCTTGCCGACTCGCTGCAAGAGGATTATATAGCCAAGCGTACCGGTGAGATGATGAACAAAGGCTTCTATACAACTGTAGAGGGCTGGAAAGATACAATGGCCGGAAGTTCAAGCCTGATAGTAAAAAATGAGCAGGACAGACTGATAATAAAAGAAAGAAATCCTGTCTGGTATGAGGCCTTAAACAGAAATACCGTTGAAACACTGGTGCTTTTCAAATTACAGTATAATGACAAGCTTATCGGTTATATATGGGCATCAAACTTTGCTGTAGAAAATGTCATGAAGATAAAGGGAGTTCTTGAGCTTACATCATTCTTTATAGCTTCAAGAATTGCCAATTATCAGCTGCTTACAAAGCTGGAAAAGATGAGTATTATGGATGCCTTGACAGGTACTAAAAACCGTAATGCCATGAATAACAGGATAACTGAATTTGATAACCCTGCCTATATTTATCCTCAGAGTATAGGAGTAATATTTGCCGACCTTAACGGACTTAAGAAGACCAATGACTGTTTGGGACATGCTGCAGGAGACCGTATGCTCAAAAAGTGCGGTGCAATGCTTCAGCAGGTATTCGTGGATGAGGACATTTACCGTGCAGGCGGTGATGAGTTCATGATCATTTGTATGAACGTCACCGAGGATGAGATTAAAGAAAAAATCGCACAGCTCAGAAAAATCTGCGATGCAGATAAAGACGTAAACTTTGCTTTGGGCTGGTGTTACGAAACCGAGAAGATAGATATCCGTGAATGCATGAGCCTGGCTGACAGACGTATGTATGAGGATAAAGAGGAATATTATAAGAAATATCCCGAGAAAAAGTACAGATAAAAAAGAAAAATTTGTTGATTTTGTATATTGACTAAAATTGAAGCTTATGTTATCTTTATAATCAGAACAGGACTCTGACGGATGAGTACTCGTAGAATCAACTACGGTGAGCCTGTTCAGTTAGATCAAGCCGACCGTCTGGGCAGTGTTTTCTTTGAAAGCACTGCCCTTTTTGTATACTCTTTTGTGAACTAAAGCGGTAATGTTTTAATGTAAGTACTTATAAATTTTGGGAGGTTAATATGGAAGCTTGGGCAGGATTCAAAGGTGAAACATGGAAGAATGAGATTAATGTACGTGATTTTATCCAGCAGAACTATACACCATATGACGGAGACGAGAGGTTCCTCGCAGGAGCTACGGAGAGAACAAGCGAGCTGATGCATAAGCTGAACGGACTTTTTGAGCTCGAGCAGCGTTTTGGAGGAGTGCTTGATATCGATACCCAGCATGTTACCTCTCTGTTAAGCTATAAGCCCGGATATCTTGATAAGGACAAGGAGCTTATCGTAGGTCTCCAGACTGACCGTCCTTTAAGACGTGGAGTAAACCCCTTTGGTGGACTTAATATGACCAGAAAGGCTTGCCAGGCATACGGCTACGAGCTTTCTGAAAAGGTAGAAGAGGAGTTCCTTTACAGGACAACTCATAATGACGGTGTTTTCAGAGTGTACAGTGATGAGATAAGAAAAGCACGTCATGTCGGCATTATCACCGGTCTTCCCGATGCATACGGCAGAGGCAGGATCATCGGTGACTACAGACGTGTGGCATTATACGGTGTTGACAGACTTATAGAGTGCAAGCAGAAGGATAAGGCCGAGCTTGCTTCACAGCTTCAGGATGCTGAGTCCATCAGGAGACTGGAGGAGCTGTATCAGCAGATCAATTTCCTTGGTAAGTTAAAGGATATGGCGCTTCTTTACGGCCTGGATATCAGCAAGCCCGCAACTAACTCACGCGAAGCTATCCAGTGGCTGTATTTCGGATACCTTGGTGCCATCAAGGAGCAGAACGGCGCTGCCATGAGCCTTGGCCGTACATCCACATTCCTTGACATTTATTTTGAAAGAGATCTTGCAAACGGCACATATACCGAGAGCGGGCTTCAGGAGTTACTTGATGATTTTGTGATGAAGCTCCGTATGGCAAGACATCTCCGTACACCTGAATACAATGAGCTTTTTGCCGGCGATCCTATGTGGATCACTGAGTCCATCGGCGGTATGGGAGAGGATGGCAGGACTCTGGTTACCAAGAATTCATTTAGAATATTAAATACACTTTATACATTAGGACCTTCTGCTGAGCCCAACCTGACAGTCCTTTATTCAAAGGATCTGCCTAAGAACTTCAAGCGTTTTGCAGCAAAGGTTTCCTGCGATACTCACGCCATCCAGTATGAGAACGATGATGTTATGCGTCCTATCTACGGTGATGACTACGGCATTGCCTGCTGTGTATCTGCTATGCGTCTTGGCAAGGATATGCAGTTCTTCGGTGCCCGTGCTAATCTTGCAAAGCTACTGCTTATGAGCCTTAACGGCGGTAAGGATGAGAGATACGATACGCAGGTTGGTCCCGAGATGCCTGTATACGAAGACGAATACCTTGATTATGATAAGGTTATGGAGCGTATGAGCTTCTATCGTAAGTGGCTGGCAAAGACCTATGTTACCGCCATGAACATGATCCACTATATGCATGACAAGTATGCATATGAAAAGACTCAGATGGCTCTGCATGACACCAATGTTCACAGATATATGGCATTTGGTGTAGCCGGTCTGTCAGTTTTGGCAGATTCGTTATCAGCGATCAAATATGCCAAGGTTCGTGTAATCCGTGATGAAAACGGTCTCATCAAGGATTTCGAGACCACAGGTGAGTTCCCCTGCTATGGAAATGATGATGACAGGGTAGATATGATCGCTAAGGAGCAGACAGAACTCTTCTTACATGAGTTACAGCAGATCCCTACTTATAGAAATGCAGAGCATACTCTTTCCATTCTTACCATTACTTCAAATGTTATGTACGGAAAGAAGACCGGAAATACTCCTGACGGCAGACGTGCAGGTGAGCCTTTTGCTCCCGGTGCAAATCCTATGCATGGCAGGGACAAGAACGGTGCTCTTGCTTCACTCAACTCTGTAGCTAAGCTTCAGTACAAGACCTGCAAGGACGGTATCAGCAATACCTTCTCCATCGTACCTCAGGCTCTTGGACATTCGGATGAAGAACGTTATGATAACCTGATCAATATCCTTGACGGTTATTTTGCTCAGGGTGCTCATCACTTAAATGTTAATGTGCTTAACCGTGAGACTCTGATCGATGCTATGAACAACCCTGAGAAGTATCCTACACTTACCATCCGTGTATCGGGTTATGCTGTAATCTTTAATAAACTGACATTGGAGCAGAAGAAGGAAGTTATCAGTCGTACCTTCCATGAGGCTGTATAATATTTTTGTTCGGTCAGTCGGGATATCAATACAGTCTAAAACCATAACCGCTTAGCATATCCACTGCACGCTTTAAGGTTTTATCCTGCATTGCTATCTCGACTGACCTACTTTATAATACTATGAATAATATAAACAATAAAACAATTGGATATATTCACTCACTCCAGAGTATGGGAGCCGTAGATGGACCGGGCATCCGATTCTGCGTCTTTCTGCAGGGATGTCCATTGAGGTGCATGTACTGCCATAATCCGGATACGTGGCTTGTTATGGATCCGCACGAACCTAAGCGTCATCTTGGTACGCCCTACACTGCGGATGAATTGGTTAGTAAGATTTTACGGTATAAAACTTACTTTGCCAATGGTGGCGGGGTGACTGTATCGGGCGGTGAGCCTTTGGTACAGGCTGAGTTTGTGACGGAATTGTTTACTAAGCTGCATGAGAATGGTATTCATACCTGCCTTGATACATCCGGTAATTTCCCGGAAGACATAACCGAATTAAATAATATTGATGTGAAGAATAATTCCTATAAAGATTTGGATGATAATCAGACAGATAAAGGGGATAATTCTGAAAATATTACTAAGTTATATAAGGAAAGCGTAACTTACTCAAAATATAAAAAACTCCTAGAAGTAACTGACCTTGTTATTTGCGATATTAAATTTACCACAGAGAAATCATATCGGGAATGTACGGGTGGAAGTCTGAAAAAAGTACAGTTTTTCCTTGATATGGTGACGAAACAAAGAGTACCGTTATGGATACGCCATGTGGTGGTACCGGGATACACTGATTCTGAAGAAGAAGTTTCAGAGATGGCTCGGATAGCACATTCTTATCCTACACTTGAAAAGATAGAGCTGCTTCCTTTTCATAAACTCTGTATCCCTAAATATGAAGCTCTTGGCATACCGTTTAGGTGTGCCAACATACCAGAATGTACTAAAGAAGCTGTAGATAAGCTCTCAAAGCTCATCTAGAGCTTTTTTACTTTATAGGAAAATTCAATTTTTATTGTGCGTTCAAAGTTAATATGTTATACTAAATATGTGTTATCATTGCTTTGATTGTAAGAATGATAAGATAGAAGATATTAATATATTTGCGAGAAATAAATATGATAAGATATCAAATAATAGATTCACACAGAAATATGTCTCAAAAACGCCGAAATGATCTGGTTGATTTTTTTATGGAAGTAAAATCTGCCCCCGAAGAGGCTGCAGAAAAACAGGTTGATTTTTGTGACTGGTACGAGAGCGAATATGCTGTAAAGTGGTTTGAGGTGCTTGCAAGCGATATATCCGAAAATAAAATAGCTGGATACCTGCGTTGTTTCAGAAATCCTGATGATGTAAAACAATGGTACATAGGGGATGTTCATGTAAGAGCCGGATACAGAAAACAGGGGATTGCTACCCGTATGTATCAAAAAGTATTTTCGGAATTAGAGCGTTATGAGGCAGCTGAAAATGTAATATCTGCAGTGAGGAAAGATAACAAAAATTCCATCGGACTCCACGAGAAAATGGGATTTGTTGACACTAAAGAACCATGTGTTTTTGCAGCTTTTTTTGTGGATAAAGACGAGACCAAATATCAGAAATGGCTGTATAGATATCTGCCGGTGCCGGAAGATATTGAGGTAGATAAGCTGCATGAAATACTAATGCCTGTTTATAAAAATAGTATTAATACAAAAGATAAAAGGAATAATCAGGATGATTTAAGAGACATCTTGATACGCATGAAAAACGGAGAATTCGATATAGAAACCATTTGGTGCGGCAATCGCCTTGTGGGATTCAAGTACCTTGAAAGTGTAGTCTCAATAATCATTGGGGAGGGAAGAAAATGATACAGATACCGGATGAAAAGAAAATCAGAGTAATCATTGATACGGATGCAGCATGCGAGGCTGATGATCCGTTTGCGATAGTACAGGGACTGCTGAGCCCGAAGCTTATAGTTAAAGGCATTCTTGCAGAGCATTTTAACGAAAAAGGCTCTGTGGAAAGAAGCTATAATGAGATTAAAACCATCCTTAGTGCTATGAAAATGGATGTTCCTGTTTTTATGGGCGAAGAGGGCCCTTTGAGCAAATCAACATATCAAGAATTATCTGAAACAGAAAGTATTTCTGTAACATCTATTGATATCAATACAGAAAAAGCCCAATACTCCGAGGCTGTAGATTTTATAATTGAGGAAGCACTTCGTGCTGATGATAAGCCTTTGTATATCCTGTGCCAGGGTGCGATTACAAATGTGGCAGCAGCCTTTAGAAAAAATCCTGACATAATAGATAAAGTAACTGTCATCTGGATCGGTACACATGGCATAGAAGAAAAGCCGGCACCGTTTAGGGAATTTAATGCGGGGAATGACATTACTGCGGCAAATGAAGTGCTTGAAAGCGGTACAAATCTCTGGCTGATCCCATCCAATGTTTATACGACAATTCTTGTGGGCTTGGCAGAGCTAAAACTAAAGGTTTTACCTTGCGGAGAAATCGGAAAGCATCTGTATGAGAATATGATCAGCTACAACTTATCCCCCTATGCCGGATGGACTCAGGGAGAGAGCTGGTCATTGGGAGATTCACCTGCGATAGCAGCAGCTATAAATCCGGGACTCGGTCATTATGTGGAAGCACCTGCACCTCATGTAAATGATGACACTTCTTCAACTTCCCGTCCCGGGAACCCTGTTATCAGAGTTTATAAGGATGTAGATTCAAGATATATTTTAGAGGATTTCTTTGCTAAATTAAAGCTGTTCTCAGATGGAATGCTTTAGAAGAAAACTATTACTAATAAGGTGGTTAATCCGGAATATTTATCTGCAAAATCTCAGGATAGATATTCCGGATTTTTTTTGCCAGTTTTATGGATGAAAGATTGTCTTTTGCTATATCCAGTTTTATATGACTGATTTCAAGATCATGGATGGCATAATTCAAAACTTCACATACAGCTTCATATGCGTAGCCTTGTCCACGGTATTTTTCAAGAAGAGCATATGAAAGAGAAATACTATCGGTCCCGTCCAGACCGGCAATCCCGATCATGATTTCACCGGATAAAAATATCCCCCATATCCCATAACCTAAAAACTGATAGCTGTATTTCATATATGCCAGGTGTCTTTCTTTAAACTCTTCGGCGCTGAGCCCTAACAGGGATTTATCGGATATCACAGCCGGGTTTTCTTCGATAAGTCTTTGGTAAATATCGAGATCATCAGTCCCGATTTCACGGATGATAAGTCTGTCTGTAGTCGCAATAGTGGCAGGCAGGTTGTGGGCATGGCAATATGTCATATTGAGATAATCGATGGTGATTTCATCGGAGTATTCGATTATATAATCATAGTTCAAAGAGAAGCAGTCAAAATCGTGGCATGACAAAACAGGCACAGAATGAGACTGTGCCCAGTCAAGGATAACATCCGGTATCTGATATTCTTTTTCTATAATAATCATAGGTTCGTTCATAATAGAAACATTATAACATATAAAAGATACTACTGTAAATCCCTCACGGTGCTATAAAACAGCCTCTATTTCTCCAAACTTCCTGTTGTGTATTCGAAAAAGTGATGTTATAATAGCCAAGGAAAGATGAAGAGGAAGAGAGGTGACTGCTATGGCATCTACCTGTAAGTGTGAATATTGCGGTTCAACAATCTCGACCGCCGATCAGACATGTCCCAGCTGTGGTGCAGCAAATCCACTCTATGTCATTGACACGGAAAGGATTATTACGGATCCGCAGACCATAGAGGAACTTCAGGAATACTGTGCAGAACGCGGTATGCCTTTGGCTCGTATGCGTTTCTTTATCGGTGAAGACTTTAAGGAGCCCAAAGCGTTTGGTATATACAGGGACAATCGGGGAGACGTAGTAGTTTACAAGAATAAGGCTGACGGTACAAGAGCCATCAGATATAAGGGCAAGGATGAGCGTCATGCTGTAAATGAAATATATGGAAAACTCTTAGAGGAGTGCCATAACCGTGGCATATATCCTGATGGCAAATCGAGTACTCCATATATGTCAAACAGATCATCAGGTAATTCAAGGTCGGTTAATAATCTTGGTATCGATGAGTCACTTTATAAATCGAACAGCAACAACTACTCTAACACGAGAAATTCCAGAGTCAGAGTACAAGGCTCCAAGTCCGGCCGCAATTTCACTTTGATTGTTATACTGATTACGATAATTATACTTGCTGTTTATCTTGCCAAGGGTGCAAAACACCCGTCCGGTTACTATAGATATGATGACACGATGTACTATCATATCGGTAACAGCTGGTATTATTATGACGATACTTACGATGACTGGTATGGCGTTGACAACAGCATAACAGATACCATATATGACAGTGGCAAGGACTACTATTATGATGACGGCTGGAATTCAAGCTGGGGGGAAAGCTTTTATGACAGTGATGCGTATGAGTCTTATCAGGAATCACATAGTTCAAGCAGTGATGATTATGATGATTATGACAGCTATGACAGCAGCTACGATAGCTGGGATTCGGGTAGCACCGACTGGGACAGTGACTGGTGATCACAGTGCCTATGTGTCATCCTGAACGGAGCGAGAGATACGTAAATACAGTAGAATACATAGTATTAAAGGTAATTTGCAAATGAAAATCGGAAACATAGATGTGGGATTTCTCTCACTCGGCCCTATGGCAGGCGTAACAGATATGCCTTTCCGCCTCCTGTGTAAAGAGCAGGGGGCAGATCTTATTTATACCGAGATGGTGAGTGCAAAAGGGATCCATTATAATAATACTAATACAAAGGACATGCTTCTTGTCGATGACAGGGAGCGACCGATCGCCCTTCAGCTTTTCGGTAGTGAGCCTGATATCATGGCCGAGACAGCAAAGAGGATAGAGGACAGAAATTTTGATATATTTGACATAAATATGGGATGTCCTGTGCCTAAGGTAGTAAATAACGGCGAAGGCTCCGCTATGATGAAAAATGTGAAGCTGGCAGCAGAAGTAGTAAATGCCATGGTAAAAGCAGTAAAGAAACCGGTAACAGTAAAGATACGAAAAGGCTTTGCGGCAGGAGATGCAAACGCACCTGAATTCGCTAAAGCGATGGAAGAGGCCGGAGCAGCAGCCATAGCAGTCCATGGCAGGACCAGGGAGCAGTACTATAGCGGAAAAGCTGATTGGGACATCATAGCAGCAGTAAAACAAAGTGTCAGCATACCGGTCATAGGAAACGGAGACATTTTTACACCGCAGGATGCAGAGAGAATGCTGAAATACACCGGCTGTGACGGGATTATGGTAGCACGTGGCGCACAGGGAAATCCGTGGATATTTAGCAGTATTAAAGAATATTTATACTTAAAGGGTCTAATTGATAAAGAATCTTGCAACTATGAGATAAGCGAGCAATGTAGGCCAACAGAAAAAGAAGGCTACAATCTATCAGTCCGCAAAAATGACTTGGAAAAATCGGACGAGAAAGAGAAAACCAACATGATTGGTAAGCCCGGTTTCGATGAAGTCTACACCATGATAGCACGTCATCTTGATATGCTGACAAAGCTAAAAGGAGAATGGACAGCCGTACGTGAGATGAGATCGCACATAGCATGGTATACCGAGGGCTTCCCGTACTCTGCGGGGCTCCGCCGTGATATAAATCAATGCCAGTCACAGCAAGAGATACTTGAATATCTTTCAGATTATGGGGAGAGACTTAAAAACGGAAAAAAACATTCATAGTTTTTGATCAGGTTGACAGTTATAGAAAAATATAGTATATTTTGAGGCGGTTAAATAAGAGTTATAGTAACAAATCAAGTTGTCGATATTAATAAGTAACAAGGGATCACGAGAGGAATATATTTATGTTATTAGCAGTAGATGTTGGAAATACAAATACAAATTTTGCAGTTATAGATAATGGCGAGTTCAAGGTATTCTTTGCAATCACCACAAAGCTTCCCAGGACATCGGACGAATTCAGTGCAGCTATCCGTGAACAGCTCTGGATAAATCAGCTCCCTGTGGAAAGCATTGACGGATGTATAGTGGCGAGCGTAGTACCTGCCATCATGCATTCATTGATAAACGGTATTGTAAAACTGACCGGCATCCGTCCTATGGAGGTAGGAGCAGGTACCAAGACTGGTATCAAGATCAGACTGGCAAATACCAGAGAAGCAGGTGCGGACAGAATAGTGGATCTGGCAGCAGCATACGCTATTTATGGCGGTAATGTAATGGTTATCGATTATGGTACCGCGACTACCTATGACTTAGTTGAGGAGGACGGCTCATTCCGTTATGGTATCACCGCGCCGGGTATCCGTATCAGTGCCAATGCTCTTTGGAACGACACTGCTAAATTGCCTGAGATAGAACTGAAACTTCCGGATACCATCCTGACAAATGACACCGTTTCGAGTATGCAGGCAGGTCTTCTTTATGGATGCATCGGTCAGACTGAGTACATCATAAAGAGAGTCAAGGAAGAAGCAGGCCTCAAGGAGATGAAGGTAGTAGCTACCGGAGGTCTGGGCTCCATCATCGCAAATGCTACCGATATGATAGATGAATATGACAGACGACTCACTATGAAAGGTCTTGAAATAATTTATAAGAAAAATGTAAAATAATATGGAAGAAACAGAATTTACAAAAAAGCGTTTCGCCGAGCTGGCGGACAGAAGTTATACAAAGGGACAGTTCACCTTTACCCAGTTTCTGGGTATGGCGGACTTGTCTCTTTTTTACGAAGAGAAAAGGACTCTGGACTATGCAAAGCCCACTGTCTTCGGAGGATACGACGGAGCAGAAAGGGCAGTTGTGCGTTTCGGTGATCCGGAATCACTGGGATACGAGGAGAATTTTCCGATAGATATACTTGCTATAGTACCCCTTGTGGACAAGTTTGCAGATGACCTGACTCACAGGGATTTTCTGGGCGCGCTTATGAGTCTGGGTATAGAGAGGAGCTTGCTCGGAGACATAATAGTTACCGGAAAGAAGGCATATATTTTCTGCCTGGAGAGGATTTCTGATTTTATCATAGAAAACCTCATCAGTGTTAAACATACCTCTGTAAGTGTACGCAAAGCGGAGGCAGAAGATATTAAGGATATCCCAAGGGGCTTTGAAAAAGAGAAGATGATACAGGTTGCATCAGAGCGTATCGATGCAGTGATAGCTAAGGTATACAATGTTTCCAGAAGTGCTGCCATGGAGTACTTTGCTCAAAAGAAAGTATTTGTGAATGGCCGTCAGACAGAAAACACTTCACTGGCCCTAAAGCAGGATGATGTGGTGACAGTCAGGGGTTATGGACGGTTTAAACTTGCAGAGATAGTGGGTACAAGCAGGAAAGGTAAATTAAATATTCTTGTGAGACTATAAGATACTATGCTTAGTGGTAATGTTTTGCGGGCTGCAAATGTTGTTTGGGAAATAATAACGAATAGTAGGCGTATATAAGTTATAAATTTGTGTATATTTTTATAGAAAAACTGCTTGCATTTTATAAACAGATGTGATAATATATCATCATATTTTCAGAGACGGACAAATGTCCGTCGGATAAAGACAAAACATAAAAGGTGCATTCCTTGTGGACATCTCCATAGGGATCACAGGTAGAAGAAAGGTAGGAAACAGTTATGGCAAAATTAAAAGCAGGTATACTCGGTGCAACGGGTATGGTAGGACAGAGATTCATCCAGTTATTAGAGAATCATCCCTGGTTTGAGGTGGCAGCAGTAGCAGCCAGCCCCAGAAGTGCGGGAAAGACATACGCAGAGGCAGTTGGTGACAGATGGAAGATGGATACTCCCATGCCTGAAGCAGTTAAAAATATGGTTGTACTTAATGTTGATGAGATTGACAAGGTTGCTTCTCAGGTAGATTTTGTATTCAGTGCTTATGAAGGCACAAAGGAAGCCATCCAGCAGGCAGAGGAAGCTTACGCAAAGGCAGAGGTTCCCGTAGTTTCAAACAACAGTGCTCATCGTTGGACTCCCGATGTACCCATGATCGTGCCGGAGCTTAATCCCGAGCATACAGATGTTATCGAGTTCCAGAAGAAGAGACTTGGAACAAAGAAGGGCTTCGTAGCTGTAAAGCCTAATTGCTCCATCCAGAGTTATACACCCGCACTTTTCGCACTTTCAGAGTTTGAGCCCGAGACAGTAGTAGCTACCACATATCAGGCTATCTCAGGTGCAGGTAAGAACTTCAAGGATTGGCCTGAGATGATTGACAACGTTATCCCTTATATCGGCGGCGAGGAAGAGAAGTCCGAGCAGGAGCCTTTAAGAATCTGGGGACATATTGAGAATGGTGAGATCGTAAAGGCATCAAGTCCTGTTATCACTACACAGTGTATCCGCGTGCCCGTAACAAACGGACATATGGCAGCAGTATTTGTAAACTTCAAGAAAAAGCCTACCAAGGAGCAGATATTAGAGAAGTGGGCTAACTTCAAGGGCGTACCTCAGGAGCTTGAGCTTCCTTCAGCACCCAAGCAGTTCATCCATTACTTTGAGGAGGACAACCGTCCTCAGACAAAGCTTGACCGTGATACAGAAGGCGGCATGGCTGTATGCATGGGCAGACTTCGTGAGGATAAGCTTTACCAGTACAAGTTTGTAGGTCTTTCACACAACACATTAAGAGGTGCAGCAGGTGGAGCAGTTCTTATGGCCGAGCTTCTTAAGGCTAAGGGATTCATCTATTGATAAAAGTATTATAACTTGTAAGGTTAGGACAATGTATGGACACATATCTCATAAAAGGGTATGTGTCCTTTTTGTATTGATTGAAATGGAAAACTTCATTCAGAATGAAATAATGATAGCATATATATTTAGAAATAATATAAATATAGTTTGATTTTTATCCAAAATTTGTTATAATGTAAGATAATAGACATATAATCCGAAATATAAGGAGAAAACTTTAGCGATTATACATAGAAATATCGGATAAATCAAATTATAAAGGAGACTGCAATGCCTAAGAATAAAACTAAGATGTCTGAATCCATCAGGAGAAACAGGGCAGCCATAGCATGCTATGTCATAACGATTTCGGTTATTTCTGGGGCATATTTGATAGAAGCAATTAAGGGTAACCGTACATTCACTTACTTTTTTACCGTATTGGCCAGCCTATGGATACCCGGTGCGGTAGTACTGTTCTTACATACAACCAGGAGATGCATAGACGTAATTAAGTACCTTATTCTTTTCGGCTTTGCACTCCCGTGGGCGTTCATGCTGTTTACGGCAAATAATGATCTGGTATTTACCTACGCCCTGGTTATCATGATAGCATTAAATGCATATGCGGACCGCCGCTTTGCGGTAGCTACGGCTATAACCTATAACGTTTTTAATGTCGGATCCGTAGTGTTTTATGCACTGCTTAATGGTCTTACAGACCAAGACATTGTTACTGCGGAGATACAGCTGTTCCTGCTGTTCCTTTGCGGTATTTTCAATATATTTGTTGCGATAATGAGTGGTGGTATCAACAAGGAAAAACTTGATGATATCAAAGATGAAAAGAATCATACAGCAGTACTCCTGGACAAGGTACTCTCGGTATCATCCGAACTTACCGTAGGCATCGAGCAGATGAATCAAAAGATGAAGCAGCTGAGCCAGGCCATGGACAGAACATGCTATTCCATGGAGGAAGTAAGCACCGGTACAAGTGTTACATCTGATTCTATTCAGACCCAGATGATAATGACAGGCGAGATACAGAACAGACTGGACGATGTAAATACGCATGCCAGAGCTATTTCAGACAGTGTGTCCGAGACAGGAAAAGCTATAGCACTTGGCTCCGTTAATATGAATAATCTCGAGAAGGAAGTGGCTGCATCGGATAAATATTCCAGCGATGCGGCAAAGGAATTACAGGAGCTTGAAAACAGTACAAAACAGATGCAGAGCATCATCGAACTGATAAATAATGTAGCAGATCAGACCGCTCTGCTTGCTCTTAATGCCAGCATAGAGGCAGCCAGAGCAGGAGATGCCGGCAGGGGATTTTCTGTAGTTGCCAGTGAGATATCTAACCTTGCAAACCAGACACAGAATGCTACAGGTGATATCAATGAGCTGATCTCAAGCATCGACCAGAAGCTTCTTGATGTGGATAAAGCCATTAAGGCATTTATTGAGGGTAGTCGCAGACAGCATGATGCGACTATGGAAACAGTTAAGAGTCTTGATATCATAAAGACCGATTCTAAGGACATTGAAGAACGTACAGGCGGATTGTCTGAGTCTGTTTCAAGTCTTGCAGATGCAAATAAGTCGATAGTTGATGCAGTGGAAAATATTTCAGCTATTATAGAAGAAGTTTCCGCACATTCTAAAGAGACTTATGAATCAAGCATCAGAAACAGAACAACCGTTGAAGAGATGATGGAAATCATAGAGCATCTGAACGAGCTTGCCGTTTCTATGAAAAAGGATTAAAGGGGAAAGGAAATAAATGGACATAAACCCGTGGGCGGCGACGCTGATCATTTTATTAATCACTTTATTTGATTTTTTTGTGGCGCTTGCTAAATCTGCTTTTGAGCATGTTAGTGTAAAAGAACTGCAGAATGAGAGTCAGGATGAAAACGGCAGTGAAAAAGAAAGAGCTGCCAAAGCAATTAGATTCATAGATAAAAATGAAAATCATTTCTATAATGCCTGCTGGCTGATAAGGGGTATAGCATGGATTGTTATCGGCATGCTTTTCGTTTCAGGTCCGTTAAACAAAATACTTGAGAGCCTGGACGAGTTTTTCGTGCGCCTTGCAGTCAGCGTTGTTTTATCTGTAGCACTGATTTTCCTTGTAACTTTACTTACCTATGTACTTCCTGACAGACTCGGAAACAGGAACACAGAGAAAATCTTTTACAAAACCTTTGGTTTCATGAAATTCATCACATATCTTTTAAAGCCTTTGAGTCTGATATTGGAGGGCTGTTGTGCTCTGATACTTTTGCCCTTCGGCATAAAGCTTAAGGATTTAGAGGAAAACGTGACTGAGGAAGAGATCATTTCCATAGTAAATGAAGGTCAGGAACAGGGTGTCATCGATGATGATGAGGCCGAGATGATCTCCAATATCATTTCCTTCGATGAAAAGCAGACCAAGGATATCATGACGCATCGTACAAAGATAGTGGGCGTTGATTCCGGAATGAACATAGAGGACGCTATGGGCTTTATGGCAGGAGAGGCGTTTTCAAGATATCCCCTGTACGTTGATGATATCGACAATATCATCGGAGTACTCCATCTAAAGGATGTGGCAAAGTGTTATGCGTCAGGTGATTATAAACAAAAGAAACTGAAGGATATAGCAAGAAAGCCGTTCTTTGTGCCTGATACCATGACCATTGATGAACTGTTTAATCAGATGCAGGCAAAGAAAAACCATATGGCAATCGTGATCGATGAGTACGGTCAGACTGCCGGCCTGGTGGCAATGGAGGATATATTGGAGGAGATAGTCGGTGATATCGAGGACGAGTTTGACAACGAAGAGCAGATGATAATAAAGGCTAAAGACGGCTCATTTATCTTAAGAGGCGAGGCGGCATTAAGTGATGTTACCGAAGAGACCGGCATAGAGATAAAGGACAGTGATCTGGAGAATTTTGACACTGTAAACGGACTTATCATCAGCCTGCTTGACAGGATACCGACGGACGGCGAGAGGGAGAATGTTACATATGGTCCTTATACCATCAGTATTCTTGAGGTTAAAAACAAAATGATCCGAAAATGCCGTGTGAGTAAGAAGGCTGAATAATCAACAGACGGAGTAAATGTGTGAAGATCACGATATTATGTGTAGGTAAAATAAAAGAAAAATACTTCTCTGATGCCATTGCAGAATATTCTAAGCGATTGTCCAGATACTGCAACCTTGAGATCATAGAGGTACAGGATGAGAAAACTCCTGACGGAGCCGGAGAGGCGATAGAGCAGAAGATAAAGGAAAAGGAAGGAGAAAGACTCCTTTCAAAGTTTAAGGACGGCTGTTACCATATAGCGCTGGCTATAAACGGTAAGAAGCTCTCATCTGAGGGACTTGCCGCAAAGATAGAAGAACTGGGTACAAACAGTGTGGGACATATCGGCTTCGTTATCGGCGGTTCATTGGGGCTTTCAAATGAGGTGCTAAAAAAATGCGATATGCATCTGAGTTTCTCAGATATGACATTCCCTCACCAGCTTATGCGCGTGATCCTGCTGGAACAGATATACAGATCCTATAGGATAATCAGCGGTGAACCCTATCATAAATAGGGGTATTTTTATACAAGATAATATATCATAAGGATAACAAAATCAAAACAATGTATGATAATATAAAAACAGTGATTTTTGACATGGACGGTGTACTGTTTGACTCGGAAAGCCTTGACAAAAAGGTCTGGATAGACCTGGCGGAGCAGTACGGTGTAACGGATATACTTGAGGCGTTTGCGGAATGTATCGGTACTCCTGATTCAAATATAATCAGCGTACTTGACAGGTATATAGAACTTAGTAAAGAGCAAGGTACACTAAAAGAGACACATGTGACGGACATTGTTACCGGAGAAAGACTGCTTCTTAACGGTGCAGAATTCCGCAGACAAAGTCTGGTTGTGTTTGACAAATTTGTAGAAGAACAGGGCATGCCGTTAAAATACTATGCATCGGAATGTCTTGCGGATTTAAAGAACAAGGGATATAAGCTGGGGCTTGCTTCGTCAACTCCTATAGACAGGGTGAGACCACAGCTGACAGGCACAGGACTCATAGGATATTTTGATGATATAATAGGCGGCGGGATGTTTAAAAAAGGTAAGCCCGATCCTGAGATATTTCTTATGAGCTGTGAACGACTGGGTGGGAAGCCTCAGGAATCCATAGTCATAGAGGATTCCTATAACGGTATAAGAGCAGCATATTCAGCAGGCATGAGACCTGTCATGGTTCCGGACATTATCATGCCCGATGATGAGATGAGAGCAAAAGCGTGGAAAATCTTACATGATTTAAAACAGGTATCTGAGTTATTATAAAAATACAGGAGGAGCGCATGAGAGACTGGAAAGGTTACAAAAGGGGTGTCAATTTAGGAGGCTGGCTGTCACAGTGCAAGCATACTTATGAGCATTACGACAGTTTTATAAAGGAATCCGATATAAAGACCATCAGTGAGTGGGGACTTGATCATGTGAGAGTGCCCGTGGATTATAATCTCATCCAGGATGATGCAGGAAACTATAAGCAGAAAGGCTATGAGTATATCGATAAAGCCATCGAATGGTGCGGCAAGTACGGATTAAATATGATACTCGATGTACATAAGACCTATGGTTTTTCATTCGATTCCCATGATGGAGAATCAGGTTTCTTTGATAATGAAGCATATCAGGAGCGCTTTATCAGGATGTGGGAAATCTTTGCCGAAAAGTACGGAAATATCGGTGAGAGAGTTGCCTTTGAATTATTAAACGAAGTAACCGACCAGGGATATATAAAGACCTGGAATGCGATCATCAAGCGCACGATAGAAAGGATCAGAAGAAAGGCACCCACTGTAAAGATTTTGGTTGGCAGCTATTGGAACAACCATGTATTTGCGGTAAAAGATCTTGATCCGCCTTACGATGAGAATGTGGTTTATAATTTCCACTGCTATGAGCCGCTCATCTTTACCCATCAGGGTGCTACATGGATAGATGTAATGCCCCATGATCTGCGCCTGCCCTTCAAGATGACCTATAAGCAGTATAAGGAAGCCTGCGCTCCCATCAGTGAGTACTGGGTTAGGGATTTCTTCGTGCCCGGATCTGAGGACGATATGATTGACAGCACATATTTTGAGAAGCAGTTTAAGAGTGCTATCGATGCAGCAGAAAAAAATAACGCCCCTCTGTACTGCGGAGAGTATGGCGTTATCGAACTGGCTACAAATGAGGATACCATAGAGTGGTATAAAACCATCAATGAGGTCTTTAAGAAATATGATATCGGCCGCTCGGCATGGTCATATAAGAGGATGGATTTTGGTCTCTCAGACTCAAGACTTGACAGTGTCAGGGATGAGCTTTTGAAGTACCTGTAAAATCTTTCTAAGCCCAGATCGAAGCCACTTTGTGGCATCGACATAAAGTGAAGGAGCTTAAACTATTTCAGGATATATTGTAACGATATAGAGTTTCCGGCTACCTTGACATCTCCGATAGCACCCGACACCATCGGCATCTGCGGCGGGAGATGACCCAGATCTATGTCGAAGACTATCGGTACATTGTACTTCTTGAGCATCTGTAAGGTAACATCACGACAGTCAAGACCCATAATATTTTCATTATAATGCATAGGGCGTCCGATGAGGAAGCCCTTTACTTTTTCAAACCAGCCTGCCTCACTCAGCTGCCATAGGCTTCTCAAAGTAGACAGTGAATTTAGGTCGCAGGATTCCAAAAACCAGATCACGCCGTCATCGGCGTATCTGTCATTAAAATCTTTTACTTTGTCATATTTTGTACCACAGAGTATGGTCAGGATATCGAGGCATCCGCCAAGCATTCTGCCTGAAAAATTAAAGTTTACTTTATCGATAGATTCGCATATATATTCTGCATGGCAGGATTTATCACCTGTATTGCTGCCTGTGAGTGAGTCGTTTCCGGACAGGGAAGAGTGATAATACACTCCGTCACAGTAAGCCGAAAGCATAAAAGGTTCAGTGGCATTTAATGTAGCGAGAGGCATTTCTTCGCAGGCTTTTCCCTCTGTTTCCCATTTTTCATAGTTACGAAATTCTGTCTTTTTCCCGCATATAAAATCAAAAGCATCGTTAAGGTACGGATGCACGGGCCTCATGCCGAAGGAGGAAGCACACGGACCGTAAACTGCCGCAGTATCACATAAAGTAGGCAGAGTAAAGGTCAGATTGGTATTATCGGAATACCCCAAAAACCACTTTGGTTTAGCTTTAGCTATACTTTTGAAATCAACAAAACTTAGATCTTCACACATGGTTTCGCCGCCGCCTGCCGATATGATGATATCACTCTTATCGTTTAAAAAGAAATCATTTATTTCCTCACCGCATTTTTCAGATGAGGTACTCTTTCCGAAACCATCCTCAAGATAAACGTTGGGACCGACAACAGTTGAAAATCCCCAGCTTTCAAAATATTCCAGGGCGGATTTAAATCTTGTATGATAGGGCTCTAAAGACGCGCAACCGAATGAAGGTGCGATAAAACCTATTTTTCCATTACTCTTTAAAAATTCAGGATATCTCATAATATGCAGCATGCCGCAGGCGTGCTGTCCCAAGGTTTGCGCGCCTGCAGCACAAACCGCCGGGATGAAAAATCGAAAATTTTTCACCCAAATTCTCCGGTTACTAATAATTTAATTCTATGATATAGATACATTACAACTCTGTCAAGCACATTAAGTTATAACTTATGTTTTAATTGACGTAACAGGCGTAATTTGCTATAATACAGTCAATACCTGTATGAGAAAGGAGGTCCCGCATATGACAGACGAACAAAGGAAAAAAATGCTTGAAAGCAAAAAAGGAAAGTCGGATACAAAAAGCGACAGAAATGTCAAAAAAACCGTCGGGACCGGTCCTAACGATCATATGGGGACAAACTACGTGCTTAGAGCAGGAAGGACGGGACTTAATAATGCCCGTTTAAATGCCGAAGAGGGCGAAGTAAAAAAAGTAAGCAAAAAGACCGGTAAAAAAACGGTACGCCCAGCGGTTGTGATATTTATCCTGCTTTTGATCGCAGCAGGACTTGTAACATACAGCATCCTGACCAATAAAGTATACAAAAGTGCTGCCGGCACCATTGGAAACACAGCCGGCAACCTGTATAACGGCGGCCTTTTCTGTGAAAACGGCGGCAGAATATATTTCAGTAACCCCAACGATGATTACACACTTTACTCTATGAACCTGGAGTTTGGAGATTATAAAAAGCTATATAACGACTATGCACGTTATATCAATGTCGATGAGAATTATGTATTCTATACCAGAAAAAACAATATGAAGGAGAATCCTACCCAGAGCGTCTTCATTTTCTACAGTACAGGCGTGTTCAGGATCAGGAAAAACGGGACAAATCTCCAGATGATATCATCGGATCCGAGCGGAAGTCTTTTGCTTTATGATAATCAGCTGTACTATCAGGTTTACAAGAATAACGCTCTGACTCTGCACAGGATAGATATCGATAAAGAAAACGACAAGAAGCTGTTCAGTGATGATACCCCTGTGGTATCCGTGTTTGACGGCAGGCTGTATTACTCGGGTGCATTGAGCGATCAGAACATACATTATCTGAATCCCAACGGCAACCAGACCGTGGCTATAGAGACCAAGGCATATCTTCCCATCGCGATGGAAGAGGGCATTTTCTATATATCCACCCAAAACGGATATAACATTTACCTTGCCGACTATGAGGACAAGGAAAGAAAGCTTATTGTAAACCGTCCCTGTTCATGGTATAATATCACTTCCGACGGCAGGTATGTTTTTTATAACTGCGACGAGAAAGATGACAGCGCCATATATATGCTGGACAGAGAAAATGGGGAAGAGACAAAGATACTTGAAGGAAATTTCAAGTGGCTGAACATTGCCGGCGGATATTGCTTCTTCTTTGATTTCTTTAATGAAAAAGCATATGCATATGACTATGCAAACAAGAAACTAAGCAACTTTGATCCGCCGGTCAAGAAATAATGGCTGACCGTATATAAAAGTTTATAACGTATAAGATAGACGAAAGGACAACATAGATATCTATGAAAAAATATTACCGACTGATAGCAGGAGCGGTACTGACCCTGATAGCTATCATCTGGATATGTTTTTTGACACTCCATGAGCCGGACGATACTGCATCCGAAGAAATAAGGGATGCGGTGACAGCCCAGTTGAATGAGACCAAACAAAAAATAGAAAATTCTGTAACGAAGATAGCAGAGCAGACCACACCGGAACCTACATCCGTAGAGCCGGAGGTAACTTCCGAGCCTGAGCCTACAACAGATGAACTGACACCTACACCTACGCCTCTTGTGGCTCCGGATTATATCAAATTTGATTATATCATTGCAAATGTAAATGATAAGATGAATGTCCGCGAGGGAGCAGGCCAGAATAAAAAGGTGGTAGGTACACTTCCTGCTAACGGATACGGAAAAGTTATCGAGCGTGGAAACGAATGGTTTAAGATAAAGTCAGGAAATATTACCGGATATGTATCCACACAGTATATCCTGAAAGATACCGAAGCTGTTAATAAGATACGAGAGCTGGGTGCTCTGAAAGTAAAGGTTATCGGCAATGACGTAAATGTCCGCCGTGAACCCAACACCACCTGTGAGGTAAGACTTCAGGCAAAACAGGGTACAACCTACGATTATTACCCTGAGTATTCTACACAGCTGTTCTACGCAGTAATGATAGATAATGAAATAAGCTATATCTCTACTACATATGCGGAGGTAGCTATTTCACTTGAGACTGCATACAAATAATTACAGTAGCATACATATCGCCTGCGATGCGATACCCAGTCCCTCACCGGTAAATCCGAGTCCTTCCTCGGTAGTGGCCTTTACATTTACCTGTGAGACGCTGATCTCCAGAGCATTGGCGATATTTTCCCTCATGGCAGGGATATACATAGCAAGTTTAGGTCTTTGGGCTATGATAGTGGAATCTATATTCCCTATTTCATAGCCTTCTTTTTTTATGATCTCTGCAACCTTTTTAAGTAAAACTATGCTCGAAATACCCTTATAGGCGTCATCGTTATCAGGAAAATGCTTTCCGATATCTCCGAGAGCCGCAGCCCCGAGTATGGCATCCATTATCGCATGTATCAGTACATCAGCATCCGAGTGGCCCAAAAGACCTTTCTCATACGGTATTTCCACACCTCCGAGTATCAGTTTTCTATCTTCCACCAGTTTATGTACATCGTATCCTGTTCCGATTCTCATAGTGATTTCCTTTCTATTTGCTTCTATGGTTTCAGTTTATAGTATGTTGGGGGATTTGTCAATAAGATCGGGAGTCCAATCAGAGGTGTCTTTGCACGCAAAATCCTTCCAGACGTTTTCGCATCGGGCAAAATCGGCCCGATAAGAGTGCGAAAAGTCTGCGCGGAGCGGACAGCGTGCAAAGACACCTCTGGTTGGACTCCCTAGTCATTTAATAATTTAAAAATATTTAAAAAATCTCCTTGACTATGTAAAACAATATGTATATACTATGTTCTTTGGGTGCTTTAAACAAATGGTTAGATAGAATACAGGAGCATAAAGTGGAAACAGCAGTCGGTATCTCGGCGGTTACATGTGCGGGGTTGCTTACCTCGATACTTGTTAAACCGTCGGTAAACGTTAAAAAACATAATATAAGCATATACTGGATGGTAGTTATGGCAGGAGCGGTAGCCCTGCTGCTTACCGGGAGCATATCACTCAAGGAAGTAATAGCAGGACTTACAGCTGACACAGCAGTAAATCCCCTGAAAATCCTGGTACTGTTTTTCTCAATGTCAGTACTTTCGGTTTTCCTTGATGAAGTAGGATTCTTCAGATATATGGCATGCTTCACTTTGTCAAAGGCAAAGGCCAGCCAGAAAAAACTGTTCGTGTTCCTGTTTGTAATAGTATCGGTACTTACGGTATTTACATCAAACGATATTATTATACTTACATTTACACCGTTTATATGCTACTTCGCAAAAAACGCAGGCATAGACCCTACACCGTATCTTTTCTGTGAGCTGGTAGCAGCAAATACCTGGTCCATGATGTTCGTGATAGGAAATCCTACCAACATCTACCTTGCTACATCAAACGGCATAACCTTTATGGATTATTTCCAGGTTATGGCACTTCCTACACTGGCAGCAGGACTTGTCGCATTTGCGGTATTATATCTTATCTTCAGGAAAAAACTTTCACTTCCCTTAAAGCCAAACAAGGCAGAAGAGAAGATAACCGATAAGAGACTTTTAGGCATCGGCCTGCTTCACTTGTCATTATGTACTGTAATGCTTGTTATCTCAGCTTACATCGAGCTTGAGATGTGGCTGATCACACTTGCGTTTGCCTGCTCGTTATTCATATTTGACCTTTCATACCGAGGACTTTCACATACACACGGAAATGAATTAAAGGATTGCTTAAAGCGAGTACCATGGGAGATGATCCCTTTTATCATTTCGATGTTTGTGATAGTGCTTTCACTTGATAAATACGGTGTAACAGGACGGATAAGTGAGCTTTTGGAGTGCAGCTACCCTGAGTTTTCATACGGAGTATCATCATTCCTTACAGCAAATATGATAAACAACATTCCCATGAGCGTGCTGTTCTGTCCCATTATCGGCAGTGCTTCAGCTGCCATAACACAGCCTGCAGTATACGCAGCCATCGTCGGATCAAATCTTGGAGCACTGCTCACACCTGTCGGAGCATTAGCTGCTATCATGTGGAGCAATATCCTAAAGAAAAACGACGTACCCTTCAAGTTTACTTCATACATAAAAAACGGAGTGATAGTTTCCATACCTGCACTTTTTGCTGCACTGGCAGTGTTGAGCCTGGGGCTGTGAATTCAATAATATGATCAAAACGTCATACCCGGTATGGCGTTTTTTTTGTTGTGTAAAATTGTCCGATATGCTAAAATGATCATAGGGGTGCAGGGTCAATTATATGAATGATCAACGATTGATCCTAAGTGAATAATTTGCAAGACAAAAATAGACTGCAATGTGGAGAAGGGAGATGTGCCTATGATAAAACAGCGTTTCAAGTATGTGAGGATACAGGGGAAAGCATTGGCAAAAAACACTATGTTTGCCAAAGGTGTATTCAGCATGTGCTGGCAGATGATACAGGATAATGTCATGGATGAGGAAGATACCGGTCTGTATAAGGAAATAGATGACTGGTTTGCGGAAAATCTGCCATGGCCTGCCCCGTGTAAAAGACAGGAACCGGTAGTATGCTGGTTTAAAACTGAAAACTCTGAAGAGATGCTGAAGATGATCCAGCCGGCTCTTTGGCTTCTTGAAAGATACAATATTCCTTACTACCTGGTTTATACCAATTTCCCGGGGGAAATCGTTTATGAAGATCATTATCAGATAGCGGCAAAAACTGACGGTTATCTGCAGATTGATGAGGTTCAGAAATCCTGGTCGCCCCCTGATGAGAAAGAAGGAAATGCAAATTGTGATTCGAAAGAGTGATCGTAAAGAAAAAAAGGGGTTAGCCATGGAGATAAATAAATGTCGGTCTTAAAGAATAGATCTTATTTGCTAAATATTTTTATTTTCGTTTTGCTGATTATAACTTTCCCGGTAGTGTCAGTAAAGGCAGATACAAAGGCAAATATAAAATATATAACCACAAGAGCAGAGCTTGCTAAGGCTCTTTCTGACAAAACGGATATTATTTATGTCGGAGATATGGAATGCGACGAGAATGACCTGGCCATTACGATAAACAAAAGCGTAACCCTTATCGGTAAGCCTGAGGGGTCACTTTTTAAAAGCGTGCGGTTTAATATAGAGGGACCGGAGGTTGAGAGTGAGCTGATAAAAGTCTCTTTTAAAAATATAACCTTTGACGGATGCTATAAGGCTCCTTCGCGCGACCCCGGTACAGCAGCATCTTTTGATAAATATCATGGAGACAGGACAGGAAAGGGCTGTTTTACCATAAAAGGCTTCGCAGAATTTGAACTTGATTCCTGTACAATAAAAAATTACTGTAGTAAATACGGTGCTGCAATGTATCTGCATTATACAGATGGAAATGTGGATATAGGCACCAGGGCGGGACTCACATTAAAAGGCTGTCGGTTTATGGATAATACCTGTGAAAAAGGTGTTTTATGGTGTAATAGTAAAAATACAAGAACAAATATATCCGACTGTACATTTACTGACAATAATGCTTATACGGGTATAATAGTGCTGGGCGGTATAAAGGGTACAGTAGAAAATGTTACCGTCAAGGACAATAACAGGATCATCTTCAAAGAGAAAAACACTTTCCCGCATGGTGGTGGAGGTATATCTCTGGCAAATTCGGAAGTTCTGATAAAGAATTGTGTGATAGACGGTAATTCTGCACCTTATGGCGGAGGTATTTGTATTTCCGGAACGAAGCTAAAAATGGACAGCTGTAAGATTATAAACAACAGAGCTGATACTTTTGGCGGCGGTCTGGTGGTTATGAGCGGTGAGGATGCCCCGGTATTTATCACAAACTGCCTGATATCGGGTAACAGTGCTGAAGAAGAGGGGGCAATATGGGTATATCCCGCTGATCAGATAGGCATCGGATTACCCACCGGTATCGTGGAATTCAGCTTCTGTACCATTGAAAACAATAACTCCCAGGATAAGGAACATCTGATATTCCATCCTGTTATGCTGGAAAATGCCGATTCCATTGTCGGAAGAGACGGGAAGATTGATTTTGTAGCCTGCAGGATAAGCGATGATAAGGTATCCTCCATAAAGGATGGAGACGATTATAATATAATAAATTCCGAACGAAAAGGGGACAAAGTCCCGGCAGCTGTTTTAAAAACAGTGGCTGACGGATATTATGCGGAGCAGGAAGAAAGCTTTTATGCGGGAGTAAATGATAAAGAATCTAAAGACAGTCCGCCTGTAAATATTTTACTGCTCTGTCTGGGAGGAATAGCGGTTCTTTCTGTAGTAGCTCTTACAATCAGGTTTATAAAATTAAAAAATGCTGAGAAAAAGAATAATAATATTTTAGAAACGGAAGAAAAGGGAAGAACCCCAGATTTATCAGCGGCATCTCCGGCTGAAAATAAGGAAACTGATATTTGTTCAGAGAATGAAAACGGGACTGCAGATAATAAAACAGTAACAGAAAAAGAAATTAACATAGCGGAAACAGAAGCTAAGGAGCAGGTAGAAAAGGATAAGATCGAAATCTTCATCCATAAGCTTAAAAAAGAAGGTGCCCTTACCGGGAGAGAGCTGGATGTATTAGGGGAGTACCTTAAAGGAAAAAGCCGTATTGAGATCAGTGAAGCACTTTATATCTCAGAGTCAACTGTAAAGAATCACATATCAAGTATATTTGCAAAAACCGGGGTGAAAAGTAAGAAGGAGCTAATGAAGCTCGTTGAACAAGAATAAATAGGACTAAAATAGGACTTGCTTTAAGGTAAGTCCTATTTTTATTTAGGACTTTTTGGGTATAATCATAGTTAGAAACAGGAGTTTTCCATATGTTGTCCTTCGCTCTGTTCAGGATGACAAATGAATAATTTATGTTAGAAATAAGGAATATAAACGAGGTGAAAGACTATGAAGAAAATTTTTAGTATCATTTTGATCTGTGTTTTATCACTTGCACTTGTTGCGTGTGGTTCAAAGGAAAATACTCCGAGTCAACCGGCAAGTAATGGCTCGGCAAATTCCGGAAAAAATGACAATAGCGATTCATCAGGAAAAAAGGATGACAATTCGTCGAATAATTCTACTAACAATAACTCTGATAATAACAGTAGCGACAGCGATAGCGGGAAAAAGGATGATGCAAAGAGTGGTGGAAATGACAGAGAGGTTATGGAGCAGAAAATTGCATCATATCTTTCAAAGATAGGTGGACCTGACACCATAAGCATCTGTGACGGCAGTAAGATCAGTTACGAACCATGGTCGGAGTGGAGCATGTATGGCGATCAGTGGACCATCAACGGAGCAAATATTACGGCAGATGAGCTTAAAGCTTCACTTGATAAGCAACTGGTTGAAGGCTGCGGTTTCCAGGATGATGTTTCGCTTTTTGGCAGAACATACTTTAAAAGAGCGGGCTCAAAGCAGATAGGTCTTATAGTAAATGCGGATTCTGACAGTTCAGGGACAGTTATTACAGTCTGGATGACACATGCACCTGAAAATTACAGTCAGGACTATATAAAGGCACAGGAAGAATCCATGCCAAAGATTATACCGGGAGACAATGCGTTAGATGTCCTGCCTGAAAACTATGATATAGAAGTAGATCATGGGTACATGAAAATAAGGTATGCCCGTAAGGATGGCAATTATTTCTATGCATATGAGTATCCTAAGACCGACACAGAAGACGGATGGAGCAGTGCTGTCGTCTATATCAAAAACTCGGAAGGTTATGAAAAGTATACCAGTTCATCATCTTCGGGCGGCGGATATGCAGAAGGTGCGAAATTCAGGAGTGAAGGTACTATAACAGAGGATCAGCTCAAGGAACTGCTTTCGGATTGGTATGATTTTGAAGGTACTAAAGATTCCGGCAACCTTTCAACCTGGCTGCAGATGTCCAAGGATTTCAGGGACGGAGTATCATTCCTGGGAGCAAACAGCAGATTCACAATAACAGAGTCAGTTCAGAAAACAGGTACCGAAAATATAGCAGGTATAGAGTGTGACGTGGCAAAGAGCAGTGGTCTGTGGACACAGAACAGTTTCGCTTATGATCCTGCGACCGGCATAATGTTTAAAATAGTAAAAACAGAGAATAATGAGGATGAAGTTATAATGCAGGTTACAAAATATGATACAAATCCTGCTAAATTGGGAAACTATAATGGCTAAGACTAATGGGCTGATGAGATACGAAAATATTACGAAAATGAAGTTATCCCCAAATCTTTGAGGATTTTAGTACCGAGGAAACGCTGAAGGTGTTTTTAAGGTGACATCGATCGATAAAAGATAGGAGGCAGGTATGATTAAAAGTAAAAATGTTATTATTACAGCGGCTTTGTGTCTGATATTTGTCCTTTCTGGGTGCAGTAATCTGGGAGATTCAATCGCGGATACTTTGTCGGAGATCGCACCTCCCGCAGACCATGAAGAATCCGAAAAGGAAGAAAAAAATGATAAAAACGATAAATCCGATAAAGATAATGACAGTTCGGAAAACGGAAAGAACAGCTTAGAGAGTCTGTTTGGAGATCTGTTTAAAAATGATGATCCTGACGGATTGCAGGGACTTGAAGGATTCAACGGGTTAGAGGATTTATTTGGTTCAATGAACGATAACTCGGAGTCAGGTAATCCTAATCAGGGAAATTCAGGCTCCGGTAATTCCGGTTCGGATTCCGGCAACAGCGGAGACTATGGGGATTACTCCTATGACGATATGATGAATGCTCTTAATCAAATTGGCGGCAGTAATGACGAGAAACTAAAGGATTACTATAAGTTTCCCAAATGCACAAAGTGGTCTGAGTGGCCCGATGCAGAGACCTGGACAGCCATGGGTATGATAGACATCCAGCCCAAGGGATGCGACTTTGCAAAGGTACAGGATGATGGTCAGTTATTGACACTTGGTTTCTGGAACGGATATTATGCTTCGTGCCAGTGTGATGACGGAGAATTTGTGAATATTACCCAGCAGCTGTGGGATGCAGGATACAGAGGAATGCCTGCAGGAGATGGTGTTGTGATTGAAGCGGATTCTATAGATGACATAAGAAAAATAAGTGAATGGTCTAATACTGAGTTTCATGCATTCTATGAACAGGACGGATGGATTTTGTGCATAGAGGTTGAATGGCATTCATGGGATCATACTATACAGGTTGGTATATATGATGCGAAGACCATGTATAATACATATCCTGATCTTCAAAAATACCCATCTATAGATAAATCGAAGGCTTCGGAAGGTTTTCCGGATCAGGGGCTTGAGCTTATAGGTACTGATTTTACAGGTATGTGGGGAGAGTACAATGAAGGAACCGAAAGCAATCCATATATGGTAGAAAAATACTTTATGTACTCCAGAAATGTAACTCCTGACCAGTGGGAGGCGTACAGATCAAAACTTGATGCCAGAACAGATATATACTGTGACGGATATGGTGAAAACGGTTGGGATGGAATAGACATATATTATGAAAAAGCCAATTCAAAAGGCTATACAAATGCCTATGTGGCTTATTGTGAAAAAGCAGGTTTGGTGTATTATGGCTTCTATAATGATAAATACTGATCAATAAAGGCTTGTATTAATGGACTGGTGCAGAGTATTTTGGAAATCATGCGGGAATATGATTAGAGTGGGAGAAGAAAATGTATAAAAAGCTATCAAGGGTGTTAGCATTTATCCTTATAATGTCACTTCTGACATTATCTGTGGGATGTTCAAAAAATGATTCTCAGCCGGCGGGAAATCCGTCGGCTGATTCTAATGGGGAAAATAATACCGGCAATCCTTCAGGGAAAGATCAAAACGGTACAGAGAATTCAATAACAGGACAGGACTCATCAAATCCCGGTTCAAACAGTCAGGACTCTGACTCGTCTGATGCTACGGAAGTCCGGCCTGACATTGTTAAGTCCTTTGAGATACCTCTTTCTACAAGTATAGAAGAGTACTCAAAGGCATATGAACAGCTTAAAAACTACCATGTAAATGTGCCGGCTGATTATAAGCCTTTCTTTGATTATGCTGAAAAACTCAGGGATATAGGAGTGAAGTATAAATCTGTAGGTGCAAATATAGCGGGTGAATATTGCATCCACTTTGCAGGCTCCTGTGTAACCTCCGTCAGAAACTGTATAGACGAAATACTCAAAAAACGCGGCATAAGTGTTGAAGATGGCATATATACCGATTGGAAGGATATAGTTTCCATTAATTATACATGTCCTGTTCCTTACTATATGCAGAGCGTTTACAATGTATATGCAGGAAATATGGATGATGGGAAGAAATTCTATGAGCTGGCAAAATTAAACCAGAACAGCTTCCCCGACGGTATCCAGAAACTTGAGGGAATAGTTAATCTATCGGATGACGAATTAAAGTTACTGCGAGAGGAACTGGTCAATTTCGAGAATTATCTTTATGACATTTATCCGGCAATCCCTTCCGGATGGGAGACAACAGGGTATGAATTCCAACCTGAGTTTTTTGTGATGGCGTACTATTATTGCCTGGAAATGGAAGATTACGAGAATGCACTTGTATATGCAGATGCAGCTGTAAGAAATAATCCTTTGGATACACAGCTTTATAAAGTGGCCGCAGTTACTGCAACCATGCTAAATGATGATGAAAGTATGTGGTATTATATCAGCAACGGAATAATGCTTGATAATGCAGAAGGCGATATAGTTACCCTCGCTGTAACTTTCTGGGTTTCCGTACAGGATTATGATATGGCAGAAAAATATATAGAAATGGCTCGCATGGGAAATTTGAGTGCTGAAAATGAGCAGGCGATAAAGAATGCTGAAACTTTGATAAAGGAGGCAGGCAAATGAGAAGAATAAATGCAAAAATTCTAACTCTTCTGGCAGTAATATCAATCATTATAACCTGCATGGATCCTTTAGCTGCAAAAGCAGTAACTTTATCGAAAATAGAAGGTGTAAACTATAGCAGGATATACATGGATATACGTGAATATGATGTTACTGCAACGGTTGGAGGCTATCTGTTCCCGGGTAAGATAACACGTACTGCCAATTTTGACGAAATGGAGCTGAATAAATATATCAGCATTTTTATGGAAAATAACCATGTAACAAGCAAAAAATTGTCAGATGCAGAGTTTATCGTTCAGGATGCCATAAGAGAGACCGGATACCAAAGCAGACAATTACTTGGAGACATGGTACAAACTGCAGCAGGTATATTAGGGGGCGATCTGGCGGAAGTAGGCGTGGCAGGTCTTCGGGGTTATCTTGAGAATGCTATTGAATTATGTGATGCGGTGCAGAAAAGTGATATCAAATCTTTATTTACCGGAGAAAACGTCGAGAAATTTTTTACTAATCAATATAAATATATTGCGGACAAATTTTTTTCTGATTACGGTGGCATCAGGACTTTGGTTGGATATTATGCTGATCTCATATCCAATAGTCATCCGGCTGTAAAAGCTGTTTGTGCCGTCTGGGATGCCGGAAAATTCTGCTATGATGCATATCAGAGGTATCAGAAAATGGTTCCGATCTGGGAACGGGCTTTTGCATCCAAAGCCTTCCTTGATGATTTTTACCAAAGATTAAACTACTATTTAGATAATGTCTTTAAGGACAGGGCTGAATTTATATTAACAGTCAACGGAGATAAGACGAGAGAATTCACCTTCCTTGGTACGAAATCTAATTTCCAGCTTTGGCAGGTAAGCTTTCTGTTGAAACGTGAGCGATCCTATGGAAACAGGAAATACTCGCCGGCCGGAGAGTACAGAGGTTCTGCATCCATAGTTCTCTCGCATACCATGTGGGGATTTGATATGATGCTTTGGGAGCTTCCGGTAGGACCTTTTGAAGAATTCTGGTTTACAAAAGCTACTGCTTTGATAATAAATGGGGTTCAAATGGTAAAAGGAGACACCAGCGGATGGTCCTATATTTCCAGGGTAATAGAAAGTAAGGATGCTCGGCTTACGGTTTTTGCAAATGAAGGAAACGGGAGCGGAAAAGTCAGACTTATGTCAACCATGGATATGTCGAATTTTAAAGACACAATAATAACGTCAAGTACTCAGAAAGCAAGTATGGATTCTTCAGTTGGATTTGCCGGAGGAGACTCTGATAAAACTGTAGCAGCAGCTATGTGGACTGATGTTAAGCTTCATCTGGAAGGAAACGAATTCGGAACATTTGATATGGTTCTTGATCATGCAAATGCAAAATTTAATTCTGTATTTGGAATCAATGTAGATGAAAAACAGGGTACCAGGCTGATAACCAGAGTTTGGGACTCAAATATCTGGGCACCGCTGCAGAATAAAACAGCTAAATTCGATATCAGAGCAAATATACTGGAAAAAGGCTTTGATGAATAGGGAGGAGGAGAAGACAATATGAAGAAAATCGGACTGATTGCTTTAGTAACAGTTATAGTGATAGTCATTCCTTCGTTCGCTTTTGTATCAGCTGATTATACGAATATAACAAAAGAGATATTTGGAAAGGATGCTCCTGATTTCCCGGAGACAGCGGAACAGGATGTGCCATATTATATTGCTAAAGAAGAATATGATGAGGATGAAGAGTATAAAGATCCGGTCGATCTGACAGTATGGACAAAGTATTTTGATTATTTAAAGAAAAATGATCCCAATTATGTGTCGGGCGGTACCGTGGTAGATGATCGCCCAGGAGATATAGTATTTATTAAGGCGGCAAAGGAAGCCGCAAAAGCAGTAAACTACAAGACCATATATGAAAACTCGACTAAAGTCTATGAGGCCGCTGAGATAGCCATCGATAAAGCTATAGACAAGAGCGGAATATTTTACATAGCCACTCCGTTCCTGGTATGGGATACGATGTATGTTTCCTGGATAGATAATGCTTATACAGAAGAAGAGCTTTACACAGCATTGAAAACCGTATTGAATATGAATGATGCAACAAACGGTAAGATAACTAAAAATGCGGATAACGACTACCTGATAACCTTTGACGGTGTATGGTCGGATGAAAACTGGAAGAGGCATCATACCAAAACCGAGATCATAGCAAAGGCTGACGGAGAGACCGGAAGGCTCTGTATGCATGAGTCCGAAGTGATTCAGGATACCAATGAAACCATATATACCCTGTATGAGTTCGTTCCGCTAGGTAATGATGAGTATATCATGCAGTCGGGCACCGAACGCCTCTATGCATTATATAATGAAGAAACAGGTCTTGGGGATTATGCATATATCCAGATAACCGATGACAGATTCGGTATAGAAGATGCCATATATGACGCCACTATCGAGAATCCAGCAGAATGGGTGCGTGAGAAGGCGGACAGTGCAGCCATTATCATAACCTGTAAGAATGGCAAGACCACCATCGAACGCCCCGGGAAAGCTGCTGTAGAGGTAGAGTAATATGGAAAAATTAATGCCTCAAGGCAGTTTCCACATTTTTGTAACTATGGTTTTTGGTCATACTAAGTGAAGTGAAGGATCTTTCAGAGACTTATATCCAGACTGATAGTACATTTAGTCCCAGCACAAACTGATACTCCATGCGCTTGCTAATGCGCTCTATCATCCTAATACCGATATTTGAGGTTACATCATCTCCGGGCTTAAAGATAGCTTCTCTTTCTTTCGGATTAAAGGGCTTGCAATTGTCCTTAAGGCGGATAAGTATTCCGCTGTCTTTATAAACCACACAGATATCTATGCTGTTTTTTGTCCTGCCATTTTTATCTTTAAATCCATGCTGCACGATATTTCCGGCCATCTCCTCTATACAGAGGCCGGAATAGAATGCGTGCTTTTTATCTATGTTATGCAATTTACAGAAATCTATCACCTTCTGTGATGTATTTAAAACTCCGTCAACACTGCCGATTGAGATATTGAGCCTGTTTTCATCCGGTACTCCGAATGAGTCCGGGATCAGGAGAAAATCATTTAGGCTTGTAGGAAATCTTTTATTTACGATTACAGTATATATCAGTATGGAGATGCATGTGATCACCCCGTTTAGTATCTGGCTGATCCACACGCCCATAGCACCCATAAAGGGTGTTAAGATGAAGCTGCAGACTACCATGCCGACAGTTCCGTCGATAAAGGACAGAATGTTCACTATCTTCATACGCTCGAAGCACTGATAATAATTTATGAAAGAGCAGGTAAAACAGCTGAATATCATAGAGATGGGGAATATTAAGAAGATCTGTTTTGCAAGCCTGTATACATTACTTGCCGTATCTGCGTAGAATATACGTGTAATCGGCACATGAAGGCACATAAATACTAAGGAGACTGCCGTTACCAGAAGTATCCCCTTTGTGACTACGGTATGCATTATACGATATATACCATCGCGGTCCTCTTCGCCGATGTAAACGCTTGCTAAAAGTCTCGTAGCTGAAGCTACACCTGCGGCCACCGCAAAGAAGACACAACTGAATGCACCTACTGCGGAATATGCTGCAAGCCCGTCATCACCGATATATCTGAGTAGTATATAGTTAATAAACAGTCCTCTTATGGTCTGATAAAACTGGCCTAAGGCACTGGGAATACCTATACGGAATATATCCTTTAAATAATGGATCCTGATTAATTTAAAATCAAATCTGATAATAGCCTTTTTGGTAAAATAATATGACATCTGAATCACACAGAAAAGCCAGTTACTTAAGGATGTAGATAAACCCAAACCGAAAAGTCCCAAATCAAGAACATTTATAAAAACAAGGTTTAAGGTCAGGTTTGAAACCATCATGGCTCCGATCCCGATATAGGTTCTTTTTTCCTGTCTTTCGAGCTGAAGGAAGACAGAAAACTGTGCTGAAAGCACTTGGGCAAGTATGCCAAATGACAGACCGCGCAGATAATTGCTAAGCTCGGTAACGGTTTCATTTTCAGCACCCAGGAGAGTAGCCAATCCTTTTGAAATAAACAGCATTGCACCGCAAAATAGCAGAGAAAAGCAGAAAGTAACGGCTATATCAAGTGAAAAGACCATTCTTGTTTTCTCGGTTTCATTTTTTCCTAAAAATTGTCCGCACAGGATCTGTGATCCGCCTGTAAGCAGTGCGTTTACTGCGTCTATTACCTTAAGCATCGGGTAGTAAAGACCTATAACTGTGAGTGCAATGACTCCTATATATTTTCCTGCGATTGCACCGTCTATTATGGAATTGATGCCGCTTATGGCAACAAGCAATATCTGTACCGGCAGCAGCCTGAAAAACAGTTTGGTTATTATTTTATTATTTAGCGAATTTTTCTCTGACATGGTTACCTCGAGCAGGTTGATATATATTAATAGCAGTCATTTGTGATATACTGTCATTCTGAGTATATAATATCTCTTAATACCGGTAAGTGCAAGTAAAAATGATAAAAAAGCCCCGGTACTTTTAAATATGTATTGAGAATCACATAGATATGGTGTATAATTTTATCAGATCCTTTTTGGGGTGAGGTAGACTATGGCTAAAAGTGAATTTGATGAATTTGTACAAAACGATGTAAAAAAACAAAAGGGTGTATATATGCCTGTGCAGGCGAGCCTGGCAGAACGCCTGACCACCAGACATCTGCCGATGGAAAAGCTGCATCCTAATCCTGATGATGAATTTGCCTTTCCTGATATAGGACCCAACTATCAGATCATATCAAAATATGTTGAAGACATCATGACTGCATACAGGATGAAGCTTGAGCCTTTTGATGATGATCCGATCATAGTAGAAAAGCTGCACCCGGAGGGATATCTGATCCTGAACGGTCATCACAGATGGGCTGCGGCCATGAGGATGCATCTAAAGAAAATACGTGTAAAAATCGTAAATCTGGCTTTAGAGTCTGATATAAAAAAGATTATTGAAAAATCTGAGCATAACAAGAGGGCAACCTTGGATCTTGATGAGGTAGTATTTAAATCAGAAGATAAAAAAGGGCTGGAGAAACCGTTGGGATTCCCATATAATTTAAGATATAAGCAGCGCTTAAGACTTGGTATCCCTGCGTTATTTTATGCACTTTCAAAGAGAGGCTTTGATATCTGGGTATATTCCTCAAATTATTATTCAATAGATGATATAAGGGACTTTTTCAGATGCTATCACGTATATGTGGATGGTATCATCACTGGTCTTGCGAAGAAAAATGCACAGACAAATAAAAAGTCCAATAAAATTGAAAAATTGATGTCTTCCAAATATGGCATAACCCTGCACATAGATGATGACATGCTGCTGCGTACGAAAAAACAGACCGCAGAGTTTGAAGAGTATAAACTCGATGTACCACCTGAGGAGTGGGCAAAGAAAGCCATCACTATCATAGAGGAAATTGAGAGAAATGAAAAGAAAAAACAGCGCAGACAAGATGAGAATATCGTTTGATCTCGATGAAGTATTGTTTGTGAATCCTGCAAATCATACCTGTGAGCGAAAACTGATTTTTCCTTTGAATCTGATATTTAGAGAAAGACTTCGCTATGGGACACCCGATCTTATCAACAGTCTTCAGAAGCTCGGATATGAGGTGTGGATCTATACATCGTCATACAGGACGGAGTTTTACATCAAGAGTCTTTTCTTTTGCTATGGGGTAAAGTTTGACGGAATAGTAAATGCCATGAGGCACGAAAAGGAGGTCCAGAAGTTCAGCAGTACAAGACTTCCGCAAAAGGTGCCCAGCCGCTACAGAATATCCCTTCATGTAGACGATGAGACCGTGATCTGTTCATACGGACGTGAGCTCGGCTTTGATGCATACCAATTGGACGCAGAGGATGCAGACTGGAAAGAAAAGATAATCGAACGCGCCGGAGAAGTAAAGGCGAAGTGGGAGAAAAGCCAATAAAAAATGTCATTCTGAACGGATGCTCAGAATGACATTTTTAATATCACGGTGTACGTTCCTTAGCCATATAGAAGATAGCCAAAAGTCCGGGACCACAGTGAGCTCCGATGACTACGCCGAGTCCCTGAATGCGGATCTCTCTGATAGAGGGATAAGCTTCCATGAGCTTGTCTCTTACGTACTTGGCATCTTCTTCACAGTCTGCATGATTGATCAAAAACTCCTTACCATCGGGTTTGCCGATTTCTTCTTTGATGGAGTCTATGATGGTGTTGAGGGCTTTTTTTCTGCCCCTGACCTTGGTGGAAACAAGGAGTGAACCCTCATTGGGTACATAGAGCACAGGCTTGATATTCAGCAATGTGCCTACGAGTGCGGCTGAGTTGGAAACTCTGCCGCCTCTCTTTAAATATGAAAGGTCATCTACAGTAAATCTATGTGCAATCTTAAATTTGTTATCCTCTATCCACTGGAGCTGTTCCTTGTAGCCCATGCCTGCTTCGTAATTCCTTATAACATTCATGACCAGCATACCCAGTCCGCCGGATACACAGCAGGTATCAACATAAACAATCTCAATATCCGGATAGGATGTCTTGAGCTCTTCTATAGCCTCCTCGGCAAACTTGTGAGAAGCTGATAAAACCTTTGACATATCAAGGAAGATGATATTCTTATTACCGTTTTCCTTTATCAGGCCTTCAAAAAACTCCTTGTAAGCATATGCATTGATGGCTGCGGTAGTAAGTATCACACCGTTTCTCATCTTTTTGTAAACATCATTACGTGTTACTTCGCAACAGTCATCGTAGTAGACCTTCTCATCAAAGGTATACGAATATTTGATAAAAGGTACATTGTGCTCCGCAAGGTACTCTTTTGTAAGATCGCATGTTGAAGCGGTTGCGATCAGGTAGTCCTGTCCCATTATAATCCTCCTATTAAAACAGATGCTATGGTAAAAATTTCAACCTTTTCAAGCAAGCTTGAACGACTTTGATATTTTTTACCTTAGCATCATTATATAAGAAAACCATCAAAAAGAAAAGAGATATTTTAAAATTTTATAAAATTTCCAACATTTTGAAAAAAGGTATAGCATTTTTTGATATATGATGATATAATATAAATTTGTGGGGCTTTATCCGAGACTTCTGAAGGGAATTCTGGGAAACGAGAGCGTCCTTCAGTTGTTTCGGAGCCCCCGTGATACCATAAATACCTGATAGATGGCTTGCGGGAATAAGACCTGTAGGGTTATGTCCCGAACATCTTAGGTGAGCAAAAAGAAAAACGGAGGAAAGAAATGTACAAGACATTTTCTATGGAACTTGCCGGCAGGACACTCAGTGTTGACGTTGGCAGAGTAGCAGCCCAGGCAAACGGTGCTGCATTTATGCATTACGGTGATACCACAGTGCTCTCTACAGCTACAGCTTCAGAGAAGCCCAGAGACGGTATCGACTTCTTCCCCTTGAGCGTTGAGTTTGAGGAGAAGCTTTACGCAGTAGGAAAGATACCCGGTGGCTTCACAAAGCGTGAAGGAAAGCCCAGTGAGAACGCTATCCTTACATCACGTGTTATCGACCGTCCTATGAGACCTCTTTTCCCTAAGGACTACCGTAATGATGTAACCCTTAACAATATGGTAATGGCAGTTGATCCCGCTTGCCGCCCCGAGCTTGTCGGTATGCTTGGTTCAGCTATCGCAACCGCTATTTCCGATATCCCTTTCGATGGCCCTTGTGCTATGACTCAGGTAGGCATGATCGATGGTGAGTTCATCATCAACCCTTCACAGGAGCAGTGGAAGAGCGGCGACCTTAACCTTACAGTTGCTTCAACAGCAGAAAAGGTTATCATGATCGAAGCAGGAGCAAACGAGATCCCTGAGGAAAAGATGATCGAGGCCATTTACAAGGCACATAATGTAAACCAGACCATCATCGCATTTATAAATGATATCGTTAAAGAAGTAGGAAAGCCCAAGCATGAGTACACCAGCTGTGCTATCCCTGCAGAGCTTTTCGAGGCTATCAAGCAGATCGTACCACCCGCAGAGATGGAAGAGGCTGTATTTACAGATGAAAAGCAGAAGCGTGAGGCAAATATCTCAGCTATCACAGATAAGCTGACAGAAGCTTTCGCAGACAACGAGGAGTGGCTTGCAATCCTTGGCGAGGCTATTTACCAGTATGAAAAGAAGACCGTCAGAAAGATGATCTTAAAGGATCACAAGCGTCCCGACGGCCGTGAGATCACCCAGATCAGACCTCTTGCAGCAGAGGTTGATATCGTACCCAGAGTACACGGTTCATCAATGTTTACCCGTGGACAGACACAGATCTGTGATGTTTGTACACTTGCACCTCTTTCAGAGATGCAGAAGCTTGACGGTCTTGATGAAAACGAAGTAAGCAAGCGTTATATGCATCATTATAATTTCCCTGCATACTCAGTAGGTGAGACCAAGGTAAGCCGCGGTCCCGGACGTAGAGAGATCGGTCACGGAGCTTTGGCAGAGCGTGCACTTATCCCTGTACTTCCCAGCGAGGAGGAATTCCCTTACGCTATCCGCTGCGTATCAGAGACATTTGAGTCAAACGGATCAACATCCATGGCTTCCACCTGTGCATCATGTATGTCACTTATGGCAGCAGGTGTTCCTATCAAGCGTATGGTAGCAGGTATCAGCTGCGGTCTGGTTACAGGCGAGACAGATGACGACTTCGTACTTCTTACCGATATTCAGGGCTTAGAGGACTTCTTCGGAGATATGGACTTTAAGGTAACAGGTACTACAGAGGGTATCACAGCTATCCAGATGGATATCAAGATCCACGGACTTACCCGTCCTATAGTAGAGGGTGCTATCGCACGTTGTCGTGAGGCCAGACTTTTCATCATGGACAACTGTATGAAGAAAGCTATCGCAGAGCCTCGTCCCGAGGTTAGCGAGTATGCTCCTAAGATCGTACAGATCCAGATCGATCCTCAGAAGATCGGTGATGTAGTAGGACAGCGCGGAAAGACCATCAATGCCATCATTGATGCTACAGGCGTTAAGATTGATATCACAGATGAGGGTGCTGTTTCAGTATGCGGCACAGATCCCGCAATGATGCAGGAAGCTATCAGACTTATAAATATCATCGTAGAAGAGTTTGAAGAGGGCAAGATCTACGAAGGTAAAGTAGTTTCCATCAAGGAGTTTGGTGCATTCATCGAGTTCGCACCAGGCAAGGAAGGCATGGTACACATCTCAAAGATTGCTAAGGAGAGGATCAACCATGTAGAAGATGTCCTGACCTTAGGCGACAAGGTTAAGTGCGTATGTCTCGGCAAGGACAAGATGGGCAGGATCAGCTTCTCCATCAAGGATGTAAAATAAAAAAGGATTATTTAACCGGTAGGCCTGGTGCTTACCGGTTTTTTGTTTTTGAGCACAGAAACGTCATATAATTTGGTGTTATTAGCATACACTTACTACTTGCATAAATTGGGAAATAATGATAGAATAGCCACAGTTTAAAGGATAAGAAGGATTAACAAATGACACTCAAAGAATTAAAAGTTGGAGAGTCTGCCGTTGTGAAAGTGGTTGGCGGCCACGGAGCATTAAGGCAGCATTTCCTGGACATGGGCGTTATCCCCGGAGCGGAGGTAACCCTTATTAAGTTTGCGCCTATGGGCGACCCCATGGAGCTTCGTATACATGGATACGAGCTTACTTTGCGTCTGGCTGATGCAGCTCAGATTGAGATAGAAAAGGTTAAGGTACATGTATCCGGAGAAAAGAAACATGATAAAAATGGTTCGTCAATAAATGACGGTGCAGGGAATGAGGCAGAAAAAAACTCGGAGAATACAGATACCTCTGATAAATCGGATAAGAACAAGAAAAAGGATAAACAGAAAAAGCCCGAAAAGGAACTCCGTAAATACCGTGAGCACCCCGGTTTCGGTGAGGAGGGTATCTATCATGATCCGGCTACTGAAAATCCTCTTCCTGAAGGTACGACACTTACCTTTGCTCTCGCAGGAAACCAGAACTGTGGAAAGACTACACTGTTTAACCAGCTGACCGGCTCAAACCAGCATGTAGGAAATTTTCCCGGAGTTACAGTCGACAGAAAGAGCGGAGCTATAAAGAATAATCCTTCTACAGAAGTAGTGGATCTGCCGGGCATTTATTCATTATCCCCCTATACTGATGAGGAGATAGTCTCAAGACGCTATATATTAAACGAGAAGCCAAAGGGCATCATTAACATAGTGGATGCCACAAATATTGAACGAAATCTTTATCTTACCATGCAGCTCATCGAGCTGGATGTTCCTATGGTGCTTGCCATAAACATGATGGACGAGATGCGGTCAAACGGCGGAGCGGTCCGTATTAATGATATGGAGGCCATGCTCGGCATCCCTGTAGTACCCATATCTGCATCAAAAAATGAGGGTGTTGATGAGCTTATACGCCATGCTATCCATGTGGCAAAATATCAGGAACGTCCTTTAAAGCAGGACTTTTGTGAGGAAAATGAAAACGGCGGAGCGGTTCACAGATGCATCCATGGTATTATGCAGCTGATAGATGACCATGCAAAGCGTGCAGAGATACCTGTGAGATTTGCTGCCAACAAGATCATAGAGGGTGACGAGAGAGTTATAAAGGCACTTGATCTTTCCGATAACGAAAAGGAAATGGTCGAGTATATCATCCTGCAGATGGAGGATGAGCGAGGTATGGACAGATCAGCTGCCATGGCTGATATGCGTTTCTCCTTTATCAAAAAACTTGTGGAAGCTTCGGTGGTAAAACCGAAGGAGAGCAGGGAAAGACAGAGAAGTGAGAAGATAGACTCATTCCTTACAGGCAGATTTACTGCTATACCTGCGTTTATAGGTATAATGGGACTGGTGTTCTGGCTGACATTTAACGTAATAGGAGCATGGCTTCAGGAACTGTTGGAGTCAGGGGTCGACTTCGTTACGGGAAAAGCAGATGCCCTTCTTGAGTCCTGGAGTGTAAATGAAGTGATCCGTTCACTGATCATCGAGGGTATCTTTACAGGAGTGGGCAGCGTGCTCAGCTTCCTGCCCATCATCATTTTGTTGTTCTTCTTCCTGTCATTATTGGAAGATACGGGATATATGGCAAGAGTCGCCTTTGTGATGGATAAGCCCCTGCGAAGGCTCGGACTTTCAGGCAGAAGCATAGTGCCGCTTCTTATAGGCTTTGGATGTTCTGTACCGGGAGTTATGGCAGGCAGGACGCTTCCTTCGGAGAGAGACAGAAAACTGACTATCATGCTGATACCGTTTATGAGCTGTACTGCAAAGCTGCCTATATATGCGTTCTTTACATCCCTGTTCTTCCCGGGAAACGGAGCTCTCATTATGATTGGTCTGTACCTGTTTGGTATTCTGATGGGTATAATTACGGCATATGTTTCAAAGAAGACTATATTTAAGGGTGAAGCAGTACCATTCGTTATGGAGCTTCCCAATTACCGTATGCCGGGACTTAAAAATGTGGCACGCCTTTTATGGGATAAGGCAAAGGACTTTTTAACCAGAGCATTTACAGTTATTTTCATGGCATCCATAGTAATATGGTTCCTGAAGAAATTCAGTTTCAACCTTAGTATGGTTGAAAACTCGAAGGATAGTATCCTTGCTGTGATCGCCGGAGCTGTTTCTCCGGTATTTACTCCTATGGGCTTCGGTGACTGGAGGATTACAACTGCTCTCATCACGGGCTTTATGGCAAAGGAAAGTGTAGTATCGACATTCTCGGTACTGTTTACGGATACAGAGGAAATACTGGCAGCCATATCACCTGTAGCTGCTATATCACTTTTAGTATTCTGCCTGCTTTACACACCCTGTGTGGCAGCAGTTGCATCGGTAAAAAGAGAGCTTGGTAGAAAATGGGCAGCAGCCATAGTACTGTTCCAGTGCAGTGTTGCATGGGTAACGGCTTTGGTAGTTAAATTGATTATCTCAATATTTGCTTAAGGACGTTAGGAGGCACAGAACCATCCCTGTCTCCGGACTCCAAGGAGGTAACAACTTTGAGTTTCGTAGAATTTCAGCACGTAAAAAAGGTTTATCATATGGGCGAGGTTGATATCGAAGCATTACAGGATATCAATTTCACGATAGAAAAAGGCGAGTTTGCAGTCATAGTCGGTGCGAGCGGAGCCGGTAAAACCACTATACTGAATATACTGGGCGGTATGGATATACCCACATCGGGCAAGGTATTTCTGGACGGTGAAGATATATCCGAGTGTAATGCCAAGAAACTAACCACATACAGGAGACATGATGTCGGCTTTGTTTTCCAGTTTTATAATCTGGTACAAAATCTGACAGCTCTCGAAAATGTGGAGCTGGCATCCCAGATATGTAAAAATCCCATGGATGCTATGACAGTGTTAAAAAATGTAGGCCTGGAAGATAGGGCATCCAATTTCCCTGCACAGCTTTCCGGAGGAGAACAGCAGAGAGTGGCTATCGCGAGAGCCCTGGCAAAAAATCCGAAACTTCTCTTGTGTGACGAACCCACCGGTGCCCTTGATTACAACACCGGAAAAATGGTACTGAAACTCCTGCAGGATACCTGCCGAAATACCGGTATGACAGTTATAGTCATAACCCATAACCAGGCTTTGACAGCCATGGCAGACAGGATAATAACGGTAAAAAGCGGACTGATAACAGATATCAGGAAAAATGATAAGATAACACCTGTTGAGGATATAGACTGGTAAGGACGACTGTAAAATGAATAAAAACATGTGGAAAACCACCCTGCGCGAGATAAAGTCGAGCCTTGGCAGGTACCTGGCGATATTTGCCATCATAGCCCTGGGAGTCGGATTCTTTTCGGGACTAAAGGTCACAAAGGAAGCCATGCTCGATGCAGGTGACAGATTTTTAACAGAAAACAATATGTTCGACTACCGCCTGATCTCAACCTTGGGTCTGACAGATGAGGATGTAG
>JAEEVK010000097.1 GCA_016287095.1 Lachnospiraceae bacterium | reverse complement strand
GCGATATCTCTAAGTACCTGCATTCCTTCATTTGACATGAAGTTGTACCAAAACTTGTTGTTCTTCTCTGCTTCGTAAGCTGCCTTGTCATCTGCATTCCAAAGGTTCTTGTCAAGAGCTTCCTGGATAACAGCGTTAAGGATGGGCTTGGGAAGTGAAGCGGGATCTGCAAGAGAGCTGTCAACAACGATTTCCTTCTCTTTTGCAAGAGTATCTGCGGAAATCTCATCCTTCTTTACATATGAAGGATTCATAGCTGCGATCTGCATAGCAAGGTTCTTAGCACACTCAACCGTTGCATCATTGTAAGGAGCATCTACATCAAGAAGGATAGCGATCTTTCCACCCATATGGATGTACTTAACGATGAATCCGTCTGTAGTATACTTAACAAAACGACGAACCTTAAGGTTCTCGCCGATAACTGCAACCTGAGCTGCACGAGCCTCATCAACAGTCTTAGATGTATCGAACTTCCATGTCTCTGCAAGGAATGCATCGATATCTGCTGCGTTTGTCTCAGCTGCCTGTTCTGCTACCTGCTCAACATAAGCTCTGAACTTCTCGTTCTTTGCAACGAAGTCTGTCTCTGAGTTAACCTCTACGATTGAACCTGTCTTGTTATCAGCTGAAATGAAGCAGTCGCAAACACCTTCTGCTGCGATACGGCTCGCCTTCTTCTCTGCCTGAGCAAGACCACGTTTACGTAAATACTCTATAGCCTCATCGAAATTTCCGTCACACTCTGTAAGAGCTTTCTTACAGTCCATCATACCTGAGCCGGTCATTTCTCTTAATTCCTTAACCATTGCTGCTGTAATAGCTGCCATTTATTTTTCCTCCTGATTCTGTATATTTCAAGATCCTTCGTCGCTTACGCTCCTCAGGATGACAAAGATTTTAGTCATTCTGCGAATATTCGTCACTCTATGCTTATTGGTCGTTCTACACTTAAGTGTCATTCTGAGCGAAGCGAAGAATCTTTATGTCACAAATACCTTATGCTTCTGCTTCCTCAGCATCAGCCTCTGCGCTCTCTGCCTCAGCATCAGCTGCTACAGCGTCAGCACCCTGATTAGCTTCGATAACAGCGTCAGCCATCTTAGCAACGATAAGCTTTACTGCACGGATAGCGTCATCATTTCCGGGGATGACATAATCAAGTTCCTCAGGATCACAGTTTGTATCTGCGATACCGATAAGCGGAATACCAAGAGAATGTGCCTCATCAACACAGATCTTCTCCTTCTTGGGATCTACTACGAAGATACAATCGGGAATAGTAGGCATCTCCTTGATACCGGAAAGGTTCTTCTCTAACTTCTCCCATTCCTTCTTGATCTGGATAACTTCCTTCTTGGGAAGTACATCAAATGTTCCGTCCTCTGACATCTTCTCGATTGCCTTAAGTCTTGCAATACGTGTCTTGATGGTCTTGAAGTTGGTAAGCATACCGCCTAACCATCTCTCGTTTACATAGTACATTCCGCAACGCTCTGCCTCTGACTTGATAGCATCCTGAGCCTGCTTCTTTGTTCCTACGAAAAGAACTTTGCCGCCGTTTGCAACGATATCTTTTACTGCGTAGTAAGCTTCATCAACTTTGCCTACAGACTTCTGAAGGTCGATGATATAGATACCGTTTCTTTCTGTGTAGATGTACTCTGCCATCTTAGGGTTCCAGCGTCTTGTCTGATGTCCGAAATGAACACCTGCTTCTAAGAGCTGCTTCATTGAGATTACACTCATGTTTTTTTCCTCCATTTGGTTAATTTTAGCCCGTATCTGCGACAAAATTGTAGGAAACCTACAAATATTGCACCAAGCACAGGGCATTAATATAGTATTACGCACCTTTAGTGCATAACCTTTGAAAGGATATCATAATTTTTTTCATTTTGCAAGTATTTTTTTGAGGTTTTGCAAATTTTTTCAAAAAACCATTTATAAAGTTCCTTAAATCTGGCATCATGAGCGCAAGAAAAGGATCTTATCCATTACGAATTGTGAAATACCCCGGTAAGGTCATCCTTATCATATACAAGCTTCAATGTAAAAAACTCATCATTCTTAAACATTGCATCAAACATTGCCTTATCGCCTTCCCAGATAGGAAGTGAATAAACATCGGACTTAGGCACCCAGATCAGTTCACCCTCATCACAATCAGTCAGCGTCGGATCAGTCTCTCCGGTATACTCCGCCTCAAACAGATGGATGTACTCATCCCCGTATGTCGGGTTAATAAACGTGATGACAGCCCGCATCTTGAGATTGCTTAGATCTTCCTTCTTTATGCCGGTCTCTTCTTCTATTTCCCTTATTATACCTTCGGTCGGAGACTCACCCTTCTCAAGATGTCCGCCGATGCCTAAAAACTTTCCTGTATTAAGGTCATTTCCGCCCTTATGTATAAAAAGGAGCTCATCGCCCCTTCTTATATAACATTCTGTAGTTATAACAAACTTTTCCATTATGATAACGGCCTCTCCGCATGTGATGTATTACGATTCTTGATCTTCAGAGCATTTATAGTCCTGGCGATGGAAAGCTGAGTCTTCATAAAATCCATCCTGGCCTTCTTCTCATCCGCTTCTATGCGTGCCTCTTCCTCTTTTCTCCTCTTGGATTCAGCCTCCCAGTCCTCAGGTGAAGCCGCCATATCGCAGAGGAGTCTCGCATCATTTTTCGAGATATCAAACATACCCTTTGAAACCATGCATTTTTTCTTCTCACCCGATGGCAGTGTAAATTCCACCAGACCGTCACCGATTACCGCGGTCATCGCAGGATGATGTGCCATGATACCGATCATACCGTCACTGATCGGCAGGACCAGGGACAGGCAGTCACCCTTATAAAACGGTGTCTCCGGTGATAAAATCTCCAAATGAAATGTATCCATATATATTCCTTATCTGCTAAAGTAAAATATCCTTTAACTCTCCGTCTTAGCCATCTCAGCAGCCTTAGCCTTCACATCATCAATGGTTCCAACATTAAAGAACGCTGCTTCGGGATATTCATCCATCTCTCCGTCAAGGATAGCCTTAAATCCTCTCAAGGTTTCTTCAAGCGGCACATAAACTCCGGTCACGCCGGTAAACTTTTCAGCCACACTAAAGGGCTGGGACAGGAAACGCTGGATCTTTCTGGCTCTGTAAACCACCAGCTTATCCTCATCACCCAGTTCATCCATACCCAGGATGGCGATGATATCCTGCAGCTCCTTATAGTGCTGCAGAGTCTCCTGAGTGCGGCGGGCGATATCGTAATGCTCCTCACCCACAGTCTCGGGCTCAAGGATCCTTGAAGATGACTCCAGCGGATCAACCGCAGGGTAGATACCCATCTCGGCAACCTTACGGCTCAAAACAGTGGTGGCATCAAGATGTGCAAATGTAGTAGCAGGAGCCGGATCCGTCAGGTCATCAGCCGGTACATAAACAGCCTGTACAGAAGTAACCGATCCGTTTACGGTAGATGCTATTCTCTCCTCAAGCTCTCCTAGCTCGTTTGCCAAGGTAGGCTGATATCCAACCGCAGAAGGCATACGTCCGAGCAATGTCGAAACCTCACTGCCCGCCTGGATAAAACGGAAAATATTGTCTATGAACAATAAAACCTCTTTATGAGTCACATCCCTGAAATGCTCAGCCATCCTAAGTCCGGTAAGAGCCACTCTCATACGTACTCCGGGAGCCTCATTCATCTGTCCGAAAACAAGTGCGGTTTTCTCGATAACACCGCTCTCCTGCATCTCAGTCCACAGATCGTTACCCTCACGGCTACGTTCACCTACTCCGGTAAATACCGAGTATCCTCCGTGCTCTGTGGCGATATTATGTATCAGCTCCTGTATAAGCACTGTTTTCCCGACACCGGCTCCGCCAAAAAGACCTATCTTTCCACCCTTTGCATATGGTGCCAGCAGATCTATAACCTTGATACCGGTCTCCAGCATCTCTTCGGTATTCTTTCTGATAGCATAATTGGGAGCAGGCTGGTAAATGCTTGCCCTTTCCTTATCCTCAGGGATAGGATCCTTGCCGTCTATGGTATTGCCGAGAGCATCAAAAAGCCTGCCCAGTACACATTCACCGACCGGTACAGAAACAGGAGCTCCGGTAGCTATACATTCCATACCTCTGTGCAGTCCCTCCGAAGGTCCCAGCATGATACAGCGTACCATACCGCCGCTAATGTGCTGGGCAACCTCCATGTTTCTCCTGCCGTCAGCCATATTTACATAGAGCTCATCCCTGAGCTTCGGAAGCTCACCTCTGGCAAACAGGACATCCACTACAGGTCCGTTAACACCCTCGATGGTACCCTTTATCACCTTTTTCTCATTCTCTTCTTTTATTGCTTCTTTATTCTCGGACATAATTCCTCCCGATTTTGATTATGATTTCTTCTTTCTCAATGCCTTGCCACCCGATGCCAGCTCCGTCATCTCCCTTGTGATGGCAGCCTGACGGATACCGTTGTACTCAAGTCTCAGCCTCTTTAAAATATCCTCGGCGTTATCACCGGCGGTCTTCATCGCAGACATCCTCGCATCCTGCTCACTGCAGTAGCTGTCCACCAGAGCGCTGTAAATAAAACCGGTCAGCAGGCTGGGTACTATTCCATCCAAAACAGTTTTCGGATCAGGATAGTATTCCTTACCAAAAGGAAGCTCAAATTCATTTGAATCATAAAACTCAGTCCTGTCAAGAGGTAGCAGGGATCTCACCTTGCATTCCTCAGGCTTACCAGCCATATAGTGAGTATAAATGATATCTATTTCATCCACGATATCGTTATCATAATATCTGAGCAGTTCATTTGTTATCTGCTTTGCCTTCCATATGGTAGGGAAGGATGCGGAATATCTGAAATCCTCAGCCTTTTTATATTTTTTATTGAGGAAATAATTCCAGCCATACTCTCCGACGTTAAAGAGTATCATATCCTCATGGGCTTTCAGCTGTTCCTCAGCCATCTTTATGGCAACATGATTGTAACTGCCCGAAAGTCCCTTATCAGAAGTGATAAGTAGCAATGCACGTCCGACTATACCCTCAGGGTCCTGATTTCTGAAATATCTGTCGGTATTCTCAGGCATATAGTGCAAAAGCTCTCCTATTTCCTCCCTGACAGCGATGAAAAACGGAGTGGTTTTCTCTATCTCACGCCTTGCTTTCCTCATCTTTACGGAGGAAATCATATACATAGCATCCGTAACCTTTTTCGTTTCAGAAATACTGTTAATTCTTGTCTTTATTTCCGCAGCACCTGACATGATATCCTCCTTTCTTTCATATGTAAATTTATACTTACATCCCTACTTTGAGACCTTATCCTTAAAGAAAGTCTTCGCAGCCTTCAGCACCTTCTTCTGTAATTCTTCGGAATAAACCTTTTTGTGCTCGATGCTCAGGCACAGTGTAGCATTCTCTTTAGCAAACCAGTCAAGCAGCTCCCTTGCCACCTTGGGTATCTCTTTTGCCGGAGTATCCAGGAAAAGTTTCTCCCTGGCACACATAAGCAGTATTACCTGTTCGTGTAAAGTAAGAGGTGACTGGTTAGGCTGCTTAAGCAGCTGCATAAGGCCTGCACCGTATTTTAACTGCAAAACAGTCTGGTCATCCAGATCACTGCCAAACTGAGAGAATACCTGCATTTCACGATATTGTGCCAAGTCAAGTCTCAGCGTACCTACCGACTTCTTCATGACATTGGTCTGCGCTGCAGAGCCTACACGGGATACAGAAAGACCTACATTTACTGCAGGGCGCTGTCCTGAGTAAAACAGTTCGTTATCCAGGAATATCTGTCCGTCGGTAATCGAAATGATATTTGTCGGAATATATGCAGATACATCACCTGCCTGGGTCTCAACTATAGGCAGAGCGGTCATGCTGCCGCCACCCATCTCGTCAGACAGCTGTGCCGAACGCTCCAACAACCTTGAATGGAGATAGAATACATCTCCGGGATATGCCTCACGTCCGGGTGCTCTTTCAAGCAGCAGGCTTATGGTCCTGTATGCCACAGCATGCTTTGACAGGTCATCATATATGATCAGAGTATCTCTGCCATGATACATGAAATACTCAGCTACAGCACATCCTGCATAAGGAGCTATATATTGCAGCGAGGCCGAATCACTTGCAGGCGATGATACGATAACCGTATAATCCATCGCACCGTTTTTCTTTAAAGTATTAACCACCTTTGCCACAGAACTTGCCTTCTGACTGATGGCAACATAAACACAGACTACATCCTTGCCCTTCTGGTTAAGGATCGTATCCACTGCCACGGACGTCTTTCCCGTCTGGCGGTCGCCGATGATCAGCTCACGCTGTCCACGGCCTATCGGGAACATTGAATCTATAGCAAGTATACCTGTCTCCAAAGGAGAACATACCGATTTTCTGTCAATGATACCGGGTGCCGGTCTCTCTATAGGGTAGTACTTTTTGGCACCTATATCCGGACCGCCGTCTATGGGCTTGCCCAGAGGATCGATCATCCTGCCCAGGATCTTATTACTGATAGGGATACCGGCAGTACGGCCTGTACGCACAACTCTCTGTCCTTCGGTAATCTCTGAGGCATCACCGAATAATACTACACCGGTAGTACCATTCGTTCTTATGTCCTGTACCATGCCCTTTACACCGCACTCAAAAAGGACAATCTCGCCATATTCCACTTCCTTCAGTCCGACGATAACCGCTATGCCGTCTCCGACCGTCAGTACCTCGCCCACCTGCTGGAAGCCCAGATTCAGTTTAAAGCCCTTTATATCATCCTTTATCAGTGAGATGATATTGTTGATCTTCTTTTCTTTAGGAAGCTTCTGGATAGAACGCCTCAGCTGTCTGATCCTGCCCAGAGTGGTCCAGTCGTAATTATCGTCTCCGACAAAGATATTGAAACCATCTGCTGCTCCCGGATCATGCTTTATAACTATCTCAACAGCATCTGCTCCATACTTAGCCTGCATTATCTCAGAGATAGCCTTCTGCTGTGCCTCATCGGGCGGTACCATGCATCGGATTTCCACCTTTAAAGGCTGATCTTCCTCAGATTCTCCATTCACATTGTCCTGTCCGGCAGTATCGTTATTTCCCGACGCACCTGCCTCAGTACCTTCATCTGAAAGAGAACTTTTTCTCTTAGCCTTCTCTGCTTCTTCTGCTTCCTCGGCCAATTTCAGTAAGTTTTCAAAATTTTCTTCACTCATTGCGCATCCCTTACCATACTCTTAATAAACTCGTCGTAAAGCTCATGCGTCCTATCAGGAGTCGCATTGTTCTCAAGCAGCTTCTGGGTAGCTTCAACTACCAGCTCACCAATTTCAGTCTGAGCCGAATCAAGGATATGCTCCTTACGGTCCTCAGCCTGTGCCTCAGCCTCCGAGATAATAGCAGCTGCTTTCTCCTGTGCATTATTAATATATTCCTTCGCTGCGGTAGCGGTCTCATTCTTGGCATTGAGCCTCATCTCTTCTATCTCAGCATCAACAGAAGAAAGGCGTTTTTCATATTCAGCCTTAAGGCTCTCATTTTTCTCCATACCCTCAGCGATCTCTTTTTCCTTATCTTCAAAATACTTCTTTCTCTCTGCCATAAACTTCTTTACCGGCCTGAAAAGCAGAAGCGTAAGCCCGCCCGCCAGTATCACGAAGTTCAGCATATGGAGAAGTATCTGAACAAAATCAATATTAAGTGGCATCCTATTTACCTTCCTATAAACTTACAGTACGAATATGATCAGAATAGCAATAACCAGCGCATAAATGATAGCGGTCTCTATAAATACCATACCAAGCATCATGGTTGAATTGATCTTGCCTGCGATCTCAGGCTGACGAGCCATGGACTCAGCACTCTTTGCAACTGCGATACCCATACCGATAGCACCTGCTGCCGCAGCCAAACCTACAACGATAGCTGCTGCCATAGCCTTACTGCCTGTACTGTCAGCTGCTGCCTCAACAACCTCTGTTCCCTCGGCTGCGGATACATCCACATTTCCGGTTAAAGCTAAAACGCATGTAAATACAAGTAAAAATGCCATAACGCTCATTAAAATAGTTAATCTGTTCTTTTTCATTTTTATTTTCCGCCTTTTTTAATATTCTATGGCTTCCCCTCGAGGGGAAGCTGTCACCCGCAGGGTGACTGATGAGGTGTCTTAAACCTCTTTAAGTATGTTTCTTCCTCGGCTCCACAGCTTCACCGTAGAAGGTCGAAGCAAGCGTCGCCAAAACGTAAGTCTGTATCAGCGCATGCAGTGCGGTAAACAGCACTCCGACCAATACCGGCAGCACAAAACTCAGGAATACATAATGATAAACAAGCTCTGTAACCAAAAGTCCGCTAAGCAAAGCTCCGAACAATCGGAAACTCATGGATATCGGCAGTGAGAAATCCTTTAGGACTTTCAGGCCTCCCACAGGTCCGTTGCATATGATACCCGAAAGCAATATCACCGCATATGTCATAAAGCCCATGGCTATCGCCGCATTTATATCCGCTATAGGTGCCGGCAAAGCTATCGAAAGCCCCTCCGTAGTCACCCCTTGTAGCCCAAACAGCTCAAACAAAGTACTAAAGAATATGTACACACCGGCACTAAAAATGTAAGCTGCTATAAAACCGGTCTTATGAGGACTGTTGGCATGAGCCATGTCATCAAAGAACTCCACCAGTTTTTCTATCACAATCTGGAACTTACCCGGTATGTATTTGAATTTCGGTATTGCAAATATCCTTATCAGCAGAGCGGCTAACAGCAGTACCGCAGTCACCACGTATGCCGATATAAGTGCCGGATTCACATCCAGTATGCCAAACAGGCTTATCTTATTCTTGTCATGCAGAACACCGTCCTTCATGACCTCCTTTATACTCTCCGCCTCTCCCGGCGGCTCCTTTAGGGCAATTATCAGCCCCAGCAGGGTAAATATCAGGGCGAGCCAGACGACTATAAATATGGCTCTCCGTTTTGAAATCTTCTTTTTCATAATCCTATCCTTCTATCTATAGTATAGACTTCTTTCTCACAATATAAAAGGCAGGTATAAAAACCTGCCGAATATTATACACCTATTCTTTAAAAAATGCCACAAAAATTTATTTGACTCGAAAAACACAAAACAAATTATTCGAAAAATTCAAAATAAAACACTCGAATTTTCTAAAATAACTATCGCCGTAACTATTCTATGATTTATTTACAGCACGCATCCCTTTTGTAATATAACGTTTGCATACTGGCTGGTCTCCGAAGTAGCAATCACACAGTAAGCCTTCTTAGATTCCTCATAAAATGCAAAACGCTCTAACTTCTGGATAACAGAGGTCCCACGAGGTTCTGCCTTCTCTATCATACTTTCATAGGTCTTCCAGATGGATACATCCGCATTATCCCCGGGCACTCTCTCCATCAGGCTCACAGGCTTTTCAATATACTGGTCAAGAGGGAAAACAGTCAGTATCGCCTCCAATATCTCAGGTACACCATGTCCGTCCATCCTCAGCACTATCCCATTCTTTCCCATGGTCTCAGCTGGGAAATTACCATCTGCAATAACTATTGTGTCACTATGTCCCATCTCACATAAAACCTTTAAAAGCTCCGGTGAGAGCATGGGTGAAATACCTTTTAACATATAGCCTCCTTTATCTATATTGATACCACGTTTAAAAATTCATTTCCCCTATTACAAGCAAGCTTGCATAGGTGATATAAATTTTCTCGCTTGGTATCATAACATGTTTTCTATCTCAGGTAAAGGTTGTAAACCTTCAAACCCATAAAACCTTACTGCGTTTTCACCTAAGAACAGTCTCTTCTCTTTCTCTGTCATCTTAGGTGTATCAAGTATAAATCTTACTGCACTCTTGTATGTGATATCCGTCATAGTCCTGGGATAATCGCTGCCCCACATCAGTTTTTCCATACCGCAGATATCTCTTGCCTCTAATATCGCATCAATTGCCGAAGGATACGGATAAAACTCCTTATGGAACAGCCATGTAAGACCGCCGCTCTCAATATACACATTTTTATTCTTGGCAAGTTCTATCTGTTTCTGCCAGCCCGGAGTTGTTACCATGCCAAAATGCCCTATCGCTATCCTTAGGTCAGGACACTCATCTATCACCTTCTGCAGACTCTCCACCTGCTCATCCCCGTCAGCCATATCAATGGAAATATATTTGCCCGCCGCTTCCACCTTTTTAAATATATCAATATGAGCAGTCAGGTCCTT
>JAEEVK010000096.1 GCA_016287095.1 Lachnospiraceae bacterium | reverse complement strand
TCCATGTGACAAAGAACACATCTGAATCCCTGCCGAGAAACTCAGCTGCAAAGGATTCTTCCATTCCCATAACGGAAGCAGCACTACCGAACAATAATACCGGAGACAACGGTGATGGTTATTCAGACACCAAAACCCTTACAGAAGAGGAGAAACAGATACTTGAAGCTGAGCAGAAAACGACTGAAACACCAAAGCAGGAAGAAGAGAGTTTCGTAAAGAAAAACATGAGCTACATCATCATGGGTGTAGCAGCAGTAATCTTCATCGCCCTTGGATACTATTTCAAGGTCGTAAAGAAACGCCGTGAAGGAAATGACGAAGACAGTGAAGAAACCGAAGATGACAGCCAGGGCAAGGATACAGAAGATGAATATCTCGGATCTGATAATGACAATTCCGGCCAGAAATAATAAATGCAATTTAAACAGAGGATATGTATTTGTCATCCTGAGCAAAGCGAAGGATCTTTTAAGGCTTCCCCTTTGAGGGGAAGCTGTCAGCGAAGCTGACTGATGAGGTGTAAGCCTCTATAAAACAAAAACTATAAAAATCAAGGAGAAAAATTATGCAGACGATTGAAGAAAAAATGAAAGCAGAAATGCAGAACGCACTTAATGACGGTTTTGAGGTAGTAGGTGATATGCCTTTCAAGGAGAACGCTCCTAAAAACCACGCTGAGGAACTTGGGACATTAAAGATGCAGCCCGATGATTCCAGACCTTATGAGAAGCCCCAGGATCCGAAGGTTTTGGGAGTGATCCATCTGGATGACTCCTTATCGGAGAATGAAGCTAAGCCTGATTACAAGGAGATTACCCTTAAATTTACAAAGGGTCTTGTAGGAGAGGAGTTTGAGGCGAAGGACGGGAAGAAATACCGTGAGATAAAGATTCCAAACACGGATGAGAATGACAGACGTCCCTGGTTATCATTCGTAGCTCCTGCAAACAGGATCCATGAGGATCAGTATTCATCAAAAAATATGATGTGGCTGAAACTTCCGGAAGACGGACAGACTACCGTAAAAAGAGACATAATCATCGGAGACCGCCCGGATGGTAAGCATGAATGGAAGCGTGAGATGGAGAAGCTGCCTAACAAGGATATCAAGAAGATGCTTGATGCGGCCCGTCCCCGTGAATCTTTCAAGGACAAACTTGCAGATAAGCAGGCCCAGGTTAGAGCCAACAATGAAGCAAGGGCTATGAACCCTATAGCAAAGGATCACCGAAATCAGCAGACACTATAAGGAGGAGATAGATGGATAACTATAATGACATTCCCGGTCTGGATGACAATATCCCGACTTGGGACAACAGCCCGCAGGATCAGGCTCCTGAGTGGCTTCACGAATTAGAAGGCGATAGTACAAGTAGTGATGATGGGAATAATTCCGGTGGCTATGAAAGCAGGGATCCATTAGGGAAATGCCCTCATTGTGGCGGAGATATTATCTGGGGACAGTACGGAGCATACTGTAAGAATAAATGCGGTATGACCTTAGGAAAAATCTTCGGCAGAAAGCTTTCAGGTACGGAGGTCAAGAAACTCTTAACTAATGGAAAGATACTGCTCGAAGGTATGCAGAATAAGGATGGTAAAGAATATTCGGCAAATTTCATAACAGACGGTATCGAGGAGTATTCTTATACCAACAAGGACGGTCAGTATTTGAGCGGACTGTACCGTTATAAGTTCAAGCTCGAATTCCCCAAGAGGGACAAAATTGAGAAGTAGGAAAGGATGAGAAGAATGAAAAGAAAAAAGATTAAGGCGGCAAGTGACAGCACCAATGTATTGAAGAAATGCGGAAACAAGAAAAAGGCACTGATTGTTGTAGTGATCATAGCAGGCTCATATATAGCCTACTATATCGTAAAGCAGGCTAAAAAGAAGAGGGCGCAGGAATTATCGGAGAGGCTGAGGTTCGGCAAGCGTAAGAGTGACCTGGACGCTTTTGAATCGGAAATGTATAAGTTTGAGGAGGATGATTATGAAGACAACGAATAATGGCAATGCTATCAATGTAGATTTAAACATGGAGCAGTTTGACAATGACGCATTGAAGAAGCGTATCGTGGCTTACAGCAGGCTGTCAGAGGTTATGCAGAAGGCGGCTGATGTTATGAGAAAGAAGGGAGCAAAGGCATGATGAATTACGAAGAATTTAAGGATCAGGTTGTAGAGCATATAAAGGAGCATCTTCCTATAGAGTTTGCAGATGCAGATGTAAGTATCACACCTGTGATAAAAAACAATGATACAGTGCAGGATTCCCTGCAGGTCAAGACTGGTGACGAGAGAATTTCGCCTTCTATAAACCTTAATGAGTCCTTCAAGGCATATCAGAGAACCGGGGATTTTGACGGAGAGCTTGAAAACTTAGCAGCTATCAGGATGAACGCAGATCCGCACCTGGATGTTGATATTGAAAGCATCCTTGACTTTGATTCCATAAAGGACAGGATTGACTGCCGTATGATAAATGTCGAGAGAAACAGCGAGTACCTGAGTGACAAGCCATATAAGCAGATAGAAGATTTGGCACTTGTATATTCAGTGGATCTTGGCAAGAATTCTGATGGTATTATGAACACCATAGTCAATGACAGCCTTATGGAAAGATGGCAGGTATCCTCGGACGAGCTTGACCGTGTAGCTATGGATAATCTTTCAAAGAATGAAAGCATGCAGTTCAGCAACATGAGGGATATGCTTAAAAACATGATGTTCCCGGATACGCCTGATGATGATCCTTCACTTGATTTCCTGCTTCCTCCTGCAGAAGGACCGCAGATGTATGTACTAACATCGGACGATAAGCTCTATGGAGCAAAATTCCTTGCCGATACGGCTAAGATGGATGAGCTAGCCGAAAAACTTGGCGGTGACTTTGTAGTAATACCTTCCAGCGTAAATGAATGTATCCTTATGCCGGATGCCGGAACTATGAGCAGGGAAACTCTGGAAAATATGATACACGAAGTAAATGCTACACAGGTACCTGAAAAAGAGGTTCTTTCAGACTATGCATACTGTTATGATGCACAGTCACATGAGCTTATGAGAGCTGACAGATATGAGGAAAGACACGCTGAAAAGCAGATGGAGTCCCAGGAGTACGGAAAGAATGCAGGACTTTTTGCAGCTGCTGTTGGTGAACCCCAGACAGCTTATGAATCAGCACCCGAAAAAGCCGGTGATAAGCCGAAAGATACACGAGCGGTAGATCTTGATGCCATAGAGAAGGTTGAAAAATCTAATCCTAAGCATGAGCGTAAGTCCGTAAAGGCTCAGATATCTGAGAAAAAGGCTATTATAGCTAAGAAGGCAGCCGAAAAGACCTCACCTGCAAAGAATCATCAGGCAGAACTTTAAAAGTTTAAATTTTGATTGTATTTACCGATAGTTTGTGCTATTATATCAGTAACAAAAAGCGTATTATTTGAATGTACGGAGGATATTGAATATGGTAAATACATCAAATATTTCTCAGTTAGATTATACATTAGATTTAGTATCAGGATTAAGTGATGAAGAGTTGAAGGCGGTGCAGTCGGTCGCTTTAGTTTTCTTAAAAAAGAATAATGTTCCGGACAGCATTGCAAGTGATGAACCGATACCATTTAAATCACAGACTGAAAAGCAGCTTCTCGATAGGATAGATCATTCTTTGGCACAGATAAAAACTGGACAGGTTTGGGATGCTGAAGATGTAGAAGAGGAACTGCTTAGGGGATTAGACGAATGAAGAACTATAAGATTGTAGTTACTGATGATGCAAAAGAGGATTTAAAAAGATACCGGGAATATCTTTTTAAGAAAAAACACAGTCCACAATCAGCCAAAAACTTGGTATTAGATTTTAGAGAAACAAGAAAAGTTCTTGAAGATGTGGCGGGGAGCATAAAAGAGCCGGAGAGTGAGGCATTAGTTAAGCGAGGCTTAAAAAGGATTAACCTTTTAAAGCATAATTATTTTTTACTTTTCCGGATCGAGGGTTCTGTTGCGTATGTGACTGATATGTTCCATGAACTTGAGGATTTTGAAAATAAACTAAGATAACACTTGATAAGAGCATTGCTATTAAAGATAGCCGTGCTCTTTCTTTTTTTCAGGAGTGGAATCCCACTCCTTATTTTTTACAGGAGGAAAACAAAGAATGACAAAATACCAGGAAATAAAAGCCTTATCCGATTATGCGTCAAAGCAGATCACGGAAAACGGGCAGGAATGGCAGAAGTTCCTTGATTGTGTAAGTAAGTTTACATGGTATCCGTTTAAGGACCAGATACTTATATATGCACAGCGCCCGGATGCCACAGCCTGTGCGTCGCTTGAATTATGGAATGAGCGGATGAACTGCTGGGTTAACCGTGGTGCAAAGGGTATAGCACTCATAGATGAGGAAGGTACTCACCGCTCCGGTCTGAAATACGTATTTGATGTCAAGGATATCCATGAGGCGAGATACATAGGCCGTAAACCGAAGCCATGGATAATGAAGCGTGATTATGAACCTATGGTCATCGAAGCACTTGAAAAGAAATACGGGTATGACCTTAAATCCATAGGCTTTATGTCGGAATTACACAATCTGGCCGAAGCTATCAAGCGGGAGATAACAGAGGATGTTGTAAATGATGAACTGATGAAGCACATAGACGGGAGTGCCCTTGAAGGCTTATCTGAGGCTGAGATAAAGAAAAAGTTCGCAAACACCTTTGAGGACAGCCTTTTCTATATGGTCTGTGCAAGCATGGGCGAGAACTACACATCAAAGATACATTTCGGCTATGATAATATTTCCGACTTTAATACCGTGCCGACTATCACAGTTCTCGGAAATGCAGTACGTGACCAGGCTTCACAGATCATCCAGGAGATAGGCAGAACCGTCAGGGAATGTGAGAGAGCTCATTTCAAGGAACTGGAGAAACGTAAGCTGGGTATCACGGCTCCCGGTATCGAGAAAGAGGAAAATGGTCAAGAAAGTATTCAAAATGGTGAAAAAAATCTTGAAAATGGAAAAGAATTGGTATATAATGCAGATAGAAATACATATATTAATAACATAGATAATACATCAAATGGTAATATTTTGGATAATTCGGACCAAAATGGAACAGAAAAAATGCATACCGAGGCTATCGGAGAAAGGAGCAGTCATGGCACAGAGCATAATGGAGCAGATGGGAATGAAGTACATACAGGTAGGGGATTATCTGATACCGGCATTAGTAGCGAACAAGGAACCGGAGGAGCAACTCACGAAATACGGCAATCTGAGACGGAACTTTCTGAAGAACCACAGGAGGGGAGTTTACGACGGGATGGTACTTCAGGGAATCTTGAAGGAGCATTGCCTGGATATCCAGAAGCAGGCGGAGGAGAGGATGGAATTCCTCACATCGCAGATGCAGAAAACCGAGGGAGTGACCGAACAGCTGAAAGCGACAGATCAGATGAAGTGGGTCGGCATGATGAACAACATCAGGGCATCGGCAGAGGAGATAGTTCTCTCGGAGCTGATCTACAGTTAAATGATGAAATTCTCACAGTACCGGATACAGAATTAAAACAGTTAAGTTTCTTCGATATGTTTCCTCAGATAGAGGAGCAGATGGGAAACATCACAGCAGCGGAAGCAAGTGCTAAACACACTAAGCCCGCTGCTTTTTCTTTGTCCGAAGACCAGATCGATGAAGTGCTCCGTCTTGGAGGTGGTCAGGACAATTCCAGAAAGCGTATATATCTTAAATATGCTGAGGGCAAGTCGTCCGAAGAAATACAGGACTTCCTTAAAAAGGAATACGGCAGGGTAGCTATGGGCTATACCATTGATAACCATCCCATATCTTTCTGGTTTGACGAAAACGGTATGAAAGCCGGATATGGTACATCGGCATTTAAGAACGAGATCCTGAATCTTTCATGGGAAGAGGTAGAAAACCGCATAAGGAACCTGGTTGAAAACAGTTCATATATAAAACGTGGAGAAGCATATCTTGCAGAAGTAGTGGAGACCAGGAGAATATCAGATCGTCTGTATTTCTTTTACAGGGATGGCATCGGCGAAATACCGGAGCGTTTGAATATAAGAGGTTACAACTATCCTGAGAGCATGGAGAATTTGACGGAACTGTTAAGCAGCCATGAAGGAAGGCTTGTTGCTATGGCATTGCTTGACAGGTCAAAGGTGGAAATAGAACTGGGAGCAAGACAAGTCCCCAGATGGATGTTTAATGCACCTGATGAGCTGATAGAGGATATAGCTGACTTTGACCGCCCGAGGATAGAACTGCCCTTAAATGATGATATTTCTGTAAAATATCCCGATTTTATCACACAGGATGAGATAGATGAGGTCATACGTGGCGGCAGTGGTTTCAGTGAGGGTCATTTCCGCATTCAGGATTATTTTTCTGAACATCACGATAAAAAAGATAATATCGCATTCCTGAAACATGAATATGGTATCGGCGGTCGTTCTGATGCAATAATCGGTACTTCGCATAGTTGGGAAGATCATGATGCAAAAGGAATAAAGCTCTCTAAAGGTAACCTTGCGGATCCTTATGCGAAGATACTTCTCAAATGGGAAGTGGTCGAGAAACGTATCCGTGAGTTGGTAAATGAAGATACATATTTAAGACCAAAGGCAAAAGAAGAGTATGAACGCAGGAAGCTTGAAAAAGCACAGGCGGAACTTGAATCTGATAACACTACTGAAACTACAGAAGTAGAACAAAAGGAGTCATCAAAGTCTCTCACAGCCGAAGATATCACAAACATTAAATATATCGGTGGCGAGTATGTCCCACATCTCCGCACATCTACTTACGAGTTTGAAGCAGATATAGATGGTGAGCGTCAGCGTATCAATTATGAGGTATCTTCACATGACGGTGGGGAGGAGTCTTTCAGTATCCATACGGCAAAGGATGATATCTATGACCGTATGTCTGAGACGGAGTTAAGGAAACTCGAAGATATCCTTAGTGATGAAGTAAAGCTTGGCAGGTATCTGAATAAGATTGAAGCAGCCCGTACCGAAGAGGATATAATAAATATCCGCTATGAGTATATGGAAGATGAGAACTTCCCACATAATCTTTCGGATAGGTTCGCAGATGTATTTATCAATAAGTATAACGAGATCCAGGCAGAGAGCCAGCCAGTTCCGTCACAGGACGTTACGGAAGAAACGACTATAACACAGGATAACACAGAACTTACCGTTACAGCACATCCTGAGATAGAAATAACCGGCACAGAAGATATCGACCGCCAAATAGCCGAACAGGAAGTATTAGAGCAGGAACAGCAACGTCAGATCGAGCAGAAAAGGGTAGCCGAGGCCCGTAACTTCCGTATCACAAACGAAGAACTTGGTTATGGCACACCGAAGGAAAAGTACCACAATAATATCGAAGCCATAAAGACCTTGCAGCTCATAGAATCTGAAAACCGTATAGCCACACAGGAAGAGCAGGAGATCCTCTCAAAGTACGTAGGATGGGGCGGGCTTGCGGATGCTTTTGATGAAACAAAATCCAACTGGTCATCGGAATATAATGAGCTTAAAAACATACTTTCTCCCGAAGAGTATGCTTCTGCACGCAGCAGTACCCTTAATGCTCATTTCACCAGTCCTACAGTTATCGGTGCTATGTACGAAGCCTTAGACCACATGGGATTCAGTAGGGGCAACATTCTAGAGCCTGCCATGGGTATCGGTAACTTCTTCGGTATGCTCCCGGAAAGTATGGAGAAAAGCCGCTTGTATGGTGTGGAGCTTGATTCTATCACGGGACGAATAGCAAAACAACTGTACCCAAAGGCAAGCATCCAGGTCAAAGGCTTTGAGAAAACGGAATTTCCAAATGACTTCTTTGATGTAGCCATAGGTAATGTGCCTTTCGGTGATTATAAGGTACCGGACAAGGCTTATGATAAGAATAATTTCATGATACATGATTATTTTTTAGCCAAGTCCTTAGACAAGGTTCGTCCGGGCGGTGTGGTAGCCTTTATCACCAGCAAGGGCACTATGGATAAACAGAATCCGTCTGTCAGACGATACCTAGCACAACGAGCGGAACTCCTCGGAGCGGTCCGCCTGCCTAATACAGCTTTTAAAGAGAATGCCGGTACAGAAGTAACTGCCGACATTCTTTTCTTTAAGAAACGTGATAGATTGATGGATATAGAGCCGGAATGGGTAACCCTCGGGTTGAATGAGAACGGCATCACCATGAACAGTTATTTCTTGGATCATCCGGAGATGATAGCGGGAAAGATGGAAATGGTGACTGGTCCTTTTGGTATGGAAAGCACCTGCCAGCCCAATCTTTCAAGAACGTTAAAAGAGCAGCTTTCAGAGATTGTGAGCCATATCACAGGAACCTATGATGCACCGGAACTATCTTCAAATTTGGGAGAAAACGGTCTTGAATCCATAGACGGTTCCATAATGGCAGATGGTAATGCAAACACCGATATCATACCCGCAGATCCAAATGTTAAGAACTTCAGCTACTGCCTTGTGGATGATAAGGTATATTACCGTGAGAATAGCATAATGCACCCTGCCGGAGTATCGGAAAACATAGAAGCACGTATTAAGGGTATGATAGGCATACGTGACTGTACACAGCAGCTGATAAACATGCAGATGGATGATTATTCCGATGAAGCCATAAGCTCCAAACAGAAGGAACTGAACACCCTTTATGATGATTTCTCAAAGAAATATGGAATCATCAGCTCTCAGACGAACAAGAGAGCATTTAACCAGGATTCGTCATACTGCCTTTTATGTTCGCTTGAAAAACTTGATGATGAAGGTAACTTCCAGGGCAAAGCCGATATGTTCACGAAACGTACCATAAAGAAAGCTCAGCCCGTGACAAGCGTAGATACGGCCTCGGAAGCACTTGCGGTATCATTATTGGAAAAAGCTGGGATAGACCTCGAATATATGTCAAAACTTTCAGGAAAATCACAGGACGAGATAACAGAGGAGCTTAAAGGCATAATCTTCAAGAATCCTGTTTCTGAAAAATGGGAGACTGCCGATGAATACCTGTCCGGTAATGTCCGTGAAAAGCTGGGGATAGCACGTACCTTTGCAGAGAGCAATCCGGAGTACGCCGTAAATGTACATTCTCTTGAAAGAGTACAGCCCAGGGAACTTGATGCTTCGGAAATAGAAGTGAGGATAGGAGCCACCTGGATAGAGCCGAACTACATAGAGGATTTCATGCGTGAGACCTTCCAGACACCTGATTATCTCTTAAACCGTGGAGTGGTCGGGGTACAGTATTCAAATGTCACGGGACAGTGGAACGTAAGCGGTAAGAATGCCGATTATGGAAATACACTTGTACATTCCACATTTGGTACCGGTAGGGCAAATGCCTATAAGATACTCGAAGATTCCCTGAACCTTAAAGATACGAGGGTGTATGACCTTATAACCGAGGATGGCAAGGAGAAAAGAGTATTAAACAAAAAAGAGACAATGCTTGCATCCCAGAAGCAGGAAGCCATCCGTGAAGCTTTTAAAAACTGGATATTCCGTGACCAGGAGCGTAGAAACGAGCTTGTAGCAAAGTACAATGTCTTATTTAATTCCACCCGTCCCCGTGAGTATGACGGATCTCATCTGACATTTCCGGGTATGACACCTGATATAGAATTAAAGCCGCATCAGAAAAATGCGGTAGCCCATGTACTTTATGGAAATAACACGCTTCTTGCACATTGCGTTGGTGCGGGTAAGACCTTCGAGATGGCTGCATCCGCTATGGAAAGCAAGCGTTTAGGCTTATGCCAGAAGTCTTTATTTGTAGTACCAAACCATCTAACGGAACAGTGGGCAAGTGACTTCCTGCGTCTGTATCCCGGAGCAAATATCCTTGCAGCAACTAAAAAGGATTTTGAGCCTGCTAACAGGAAGAAGTTCTGTTCCCGTATAGCAACAGGAGATTATGATGCCGTGATAATCGGGCACTCACAATTCGAGAAAATCCCTTTATCTACCGAGCGTCAGATAGCCATAATAGAACGTCAGATAGATGAGATAACCCTTGCGATACAGCAGGCAAAGGCAGACAGGGGCGAGCGTTATACCATAAAAGAGATGGAGAAAAGCAGGAAAAACCTTGTGGCAAAGCTTGATAAACTGAATGATAACACACGTAAGGATAATGTCGTAACCTTCGAGCAGTTGGGCGTTGACAGGCTCTTTGTAGATGAAAGCCACAGCTACAAGAACCTCTTCCTATACAC
>JAEEVK010000095.1 GCA_016287095.1 Lachnospiraceae bacterium | reverse complement strand
CAGCAGAAATATTGCCGAGTTCAAGAGTTTTGTCAATGAATTGGTTGAGCAGATGGATGAAATCAAGATGCTCAGCGAACAAAACAGTGCGGGTATTGATGATATCGTCGATAAGAATGAACATACCAGCAAGATTGCAGAGGACATGATAGGTGCTGTAACAATTAATAAGGACAATGCACAGGCCCTCAGCGATATTATTTCAAAATTTAATGGGAATTAATAAACTAACTATGGAAAGGTTTTACTGTTTATGAAGTTTTGTAGAGAATGCGGAAAACAGAATAATGATAAATCGTTATTTTGTATTGCCTGCGGCACTCCTTTCATGAAGTCTGAGGCTCAGCCTGAGGTTCAAAATGAAATTCAACCTGAGGCTCAACCGGAAGTGATACAGGAAGTTGCGCAGGATGCAGTACAAGATGTAAGCAGTCCTTCAGTTGAAGAGTATTTTCCGTACAATGATGGATTTGAAACTATAGCATCTTCTGAAGATGAGCCGGAGTATTTTGAGTATGATGAGCCTGTAGAAGAGGCAGCAGATGATGAGGTACCCGAGCAGCCCGTATATTATGATGAATATGTTGAACCTGCAGCAGAGCAGGCAGAAGAGACGGTAGACCAGTTTGTAGATTATGTAGAGGAACAACCGGTATATCAGGAATATGTAGAACCCACAGTAGAGGTAGTGGAGGAAGCAGTACCCGAGCAGCCAGCATATGAGGAGTATGTAGAGCCTGCAGCAGAGGCAGTGGAGGAAGTAGTACCCGAGCAACCTGTATATGATGAATACGTAGAGCCTGCCGTAGAGCAGGTGGAAGAGACGGTAGATCAGTTTACAGATTATGTAGAGGAACAACCGGTATATCAGGAATATGTAGAACCCGTAGTAGAGGCTGTGGAGGAAGCAGTACCCGAGCAGCCTGTATACGAGGAGCATGTAGAACCTGTGGCTGAGCAGGTGGAAGAGGCAGTAGAGCAGACGGCAGATGACCTTGAGGAAAATCTCTCGGATAACATTGGAGAATTCAAGTATGTAGGAACTTCTGAGCCGGAAGTTGATATGCTGGCGAATTATGAAGAGATGCTGACGCCTGCAGATCCTCAGAAATTATTTGGAAACAATTACACAGATATAAAGAGCATCGGTACCGGAGACGGTACGGCATATAAGGCATTCAGCAGGTCTGCTAACAAGACTGTAGTAATCAAAAAGATTCACAGCCAGATAGAAAATCTGGCTAATATACAGGATACCATTAACCGGATGAAGAGGGTAAAGCATATCTCACTACCTGAGGTTGTTGACTATATCCAGGCAGACGGAAATATCTATTCGGTAATGGAGTATGTAGAAGGAAAATCTCTGTACAAGAGCATCAGCGAAGGACAGAAATATTCCGAGAAACAGATATCCCATTGGGCTGAGGAGATAAGTTCGGCACTTATTTATCTGCATAAGTTTGAACCCAGAGTTATACATGCGGATATCAAGCCTTCAAACATCATACTTAAACCTGACGGAACAGCAGTGCTTACAGATTATAATCCCGAGACTGCTGACCAATACGGAGCTCATGTTATCGGATATTCCGACGGTTATGCTCCGCCTGAGCAGTATGAGTTTAGATCTGCGAATACATACGGCGCAGTAAACTATGATGAGAAGTACTCTAAGACAGTATCTACCAAAAAGGACGGTATTTCCAAGGTGCAGGCAGGTACTACCTGCGAAGCAGCTACCCGTGCATTCTCGGTAGTTGACGAACGTTCGGATATTTATAATTTTGGTGCGACGTTCTATTTTGCGGTTACAGGCAAGAGACCTGAGGCTTCAACAGGTGATGTAACTGCTGTAAGTAAGGCAGGCGGAAAGGTAAGCTCCGGATTTGCTTCCATCATCACAAAGTGTATGGAAAAGGATCCTAAAAAGAGATATCAGTCCGCAGAGCAGTTACATTCAGCTATTAAGAGCAACAGAAGAAGACCGGTTATCATAATAGCGGCATTTGCTCTGATACTTATTCTGGCATTCCTGTTACTTGTTTTACCTGAACTTACAAAGAAATCAAAGAAGCCGATGACCTCACCTGACGGTACGGTTACAATGCCCGCACCCACATCAGATACAACATCGACTCCTACCGAAGAAGTAAAACCTGAAGACAATACACAGGTACCTACCGAGGAGGTAACTCCTACCGAGGAGATTAAGCCTACAGCAGAGGCAGTACCTACAGATGAAGTGACACCTACAGACGAAGTAATACCTACGGATGAGGTGACACCTACAGACGATGTAACACCTACGGATGAGGTGACACCTACAGATGAAGTAACTCCTACAGAAGAGATAACACCTACCGAAGAAGTTACTCCTACCGAGGCGGCTACTCCCAGTCCTACTGAGATGCCAACACCCACACCTGTAGCAAGTCCTTCACCTACACCTGTGGCTACACCTACGGTTAAACCTACGTCTTCACCTACACCAGCACCTACAGCAACCCCTGCGGCTACGGCGACACCTAAGCCCACTAAGGCTCCTAAGCCTACAGAGGCAGAAACAACACCTACACCTTCACTAAGTAAGGTTACATATTATTCAAATCTTATAGGATTTGAACTTACAGACGGTACACTTAAAAACTACAATCTGGCAAAGAGTACAGAATTTGACGGACTTAAGTCAAACAAGGTTGCATATGTTTACTTCGGCGGATATCCGACCAACCTGGTTGCATCTGACAGCACTATCAAGAATCTGAGCAAGGCTTCTGCAGACAGTAAGAATGTAATCGAGTACGGTGGTACCAAGTATATGAAGATAGACTACATGCAGAGCAGTACACAGACAGATACACTGTATTACAGATATGCACCCATTAAGTGGAGAGTGCTTTCATCATCTAAATCTGAGTTGGTTCTTATTTCAGATCAGGTAATAGATTTCTATGAGTATAGCGGACTGTCCAACTGGCTTACTTCTTCATTTAAGTCTGCAGCACTTAGCAGTACCGAAAAAAAGATACTGGTTGACGATATTACATTCCTGACAACTGCTGAGGTTTCTAAATACTCTAAACTGAATGTACAGACCGATATTACCGACTACGCACAGATGCGTAAGAATTACGGAAGAGGTAACTATAACAACTATGTTGTTGCGATGTGGTGGCTGAAGTCATCAAGCGGAACACCTTATGTTGATGGTAGCGGCGCTATAATGACCACCGGTATGGATTCTTCATCCAGACAGGGTGTAAGACCTGTTATCAAGATAAAATTGCAGTAAATTTATTGCGGGCCCTGCAGAAATTTAGTTTCTGCAGGGCATACTGATGATATCGAGTTATATTTTTAATACGTTGCTTCAAATCTTATATGAAACGACGGGATAGGAGAAATAGGAAAATGGAAAAGTATTTATTTACATCTGAATCTGTAACAGAAGGTCATCCTGACAAAGTCTGTGATCAGATAAGTGATGCGATCCTTGATGCAATGCTGGCTCAGGATCCATACAGCCGTGTAGCTTGTGAGACCTGCTGTACTACAGGTCTTGTGCTCGTTATGGGCGAGGTTACAACCAACGGATATGTTGATATCCAGAAGATAGTAAGGGATACAGTCAGAGAGATAGGTTATACCAGGGCTAAATACGGATTTGATGGTGATACCTGCGGAGTTATGGTAGCCCTCGATGAGCAGTCTAAAGATATCGCCATGGGTGTTAATAAAGCATTAGAGACTAAGAGCAGCTTCGGAAAGACTGTAGAGGAAGAAGAAAAGATAAATGACAGTTATGCAGAGGCTGATCAGGATAATGTAGGTGCCGGCGATCAGGGTATGATGTTCGGATATGCCACAAATGAGACTCCTGAACTAATGCCTTATGCTATTTCCATGGCTCATAAGCTTACAAAGAAGCTTGCAGAGGTTAGGAAGAGCGGTAAACTCTCATACTTAAGACCTGACGGAAAGAGCCAGGTGACAGTAGAGTACGGTGAGGACGGAAAGCCTTTTAGAATTGAGGCTATAGTAGTTTCTACCCAGCATGACCCTGATGTGACTCAGGAGAAGATCCATGAGGATGTTAGAAAATATGTTATCGATGCAGTAATCCCTGCAGATATGATAGATAAGGATACAAAGATATTTATCAATCCTACAGGCCGTTTCGTTATCGGCGGACCTTCCGGAGATTCGGGACTTACAGGCAGAAAGATCATAGTTGATACCTATGGTGGAGCAGCACCTCACGGTGGCGGAGCTTTCTCGGGAAAGGATCCGACAAAGGTTGACAGATCTGCCTGCTATGCAGCACGTTATGTTGCAAAAAATATTGTGGCTGCAGGGCTGGCTGATAAATGCCAGATCCAGCTTTCATATGCGATCGGTGTTGCAGAGCCTACTTCTGTAAACATCGATACCTTTGGTACAGGAAAGCTTTCAAATGAGAAACTTTTAAAGATCGTAAGAGAAAACTTTGATCTCCGTCCGGCAGGCATCATCAAGATGCTTGATCTGAGACGCCCGATTTACAAACAGACTGCAAGCTACGGACATTTTGGAAGAAATGACCTGGATCTGCCTTGGGAGAAGACAGATAAAGCAGAGATACTTAAAGGGTATCTAAAGTGATAATAATGATTGGGAAATAGAAAAGAGAGAATAGGAAAATGGCAGAAGATAAGAAACAGGTAGAGGCGATAACCTCGATGAGTGAGGATTTCGCTCAATGGTATACAGATATAGTACTTAAGGCAGAGCTTGTTGATTATTCAAGCGTAAAGGGATGCCTGGTTATAAAGCCCGCAGGCTATGCTATCTGGGAGTTGATACAGAAACAGCTTGATGAGAGATTCAAGGAAACTGGCGTAGAAAATGTTTATATGCCCATGTTCATCCCTGAGTCCCTGCTTGAAAAGGAGAAGGACCATGTAGAAGGTTTTGCACCTGAGGTAGCATGGGTTACACAGGGAGGCTTGGAGCCTTTACAGGAGAGACTCGTTGTACGTCCCACATCAGAGACCCTTTTCTGCGATCTTTATGCAAACATAGTTCATTCATACAGGGATCTGCCTAAGGTTTATAATCAGTGGTGCAGCGTTGTGCGTTGGGAGAAGACCACTCGTCCGTTCCTTCGTTCCAGAGAGTTTTTATGGCAGGAAGGTCATACAGCTCATGCTACAGCAGAAGAGGCTGAGGAGAGAACAAAGCAGATGCTGAACCTCTATGCACAGTTCTGTGAGGAAGTACTGGCTATACCTATGGTAAAGGGCAGAAAGACCGACAAGGAGAAATTTGCCGGTGCAGAAGCTACCTATACTATAGAAGCACTTATGCATGATGGAAAGGCTCTGCAGTCAGGTACCAGCCATAACTTTGGTGATGGATTTGCCAGAGCATTTAATATACAGTATACAGATAAGGATAATAAGCTCTCATATGTTTACCAGACATCATGGGGCATGACTACACGTCTTATCGGAGCCGTTATCATGGTACATGGTGATGATAACGGACTTAAGCTGCCTCCCCGTGTGGCACCTTTCCAGACGGTTATCATCCCTATCATGCAGAATAAGCCCGGTGTACTCGATAAGGCCAATGAGCTCGCGGCAGCGCTCAAGGCTAAGGGTATCCGTGTAAAGGTGGATGATACTGACAAGCGTCCCGGTTTCAAGTTTTCAGAGCAGGAAATGAGAGGATTTCCTACACGTATCGAGATAGGACCTAAGGATATCGAGGCAGGTACATGTATAGTAGCCCGCAGGGATACAGGAGAAAAGATCACGGTTTCTTTATCAGAGATAGAAACCAAGCTCCCTGAAATCCTTGACGATATCCAGAAAAACATGCTTGAGACCGCCAGAAAGCATCGCGATGCACATACATTCAGCGCTACCAATTATGAGGAGTTTGTAGATGCCATAAACAACAAGCCCGGTTTTGTAAAGGCTATGTGGTGCGGCAATGTTGAGTGTGAAAATAAGATCAAGGATGATACCACTGCTACATCCAGGTGCATGCCTTTTGAACAGGAAAAGATCAGTGACGTATGTGTATGCTGCGGAAAACCTGCCAAGGCACTTGTATACTGGGGAAAGGCATACTGATTATGATAGATTTCGATGAAGAGGTTGCAAAATTCCGGCCTTCCATGGAAATAGAAAAAGTCGAGGATACCGTAAGTGATGATAAGCTGAGGGATATATCCGATGTACTGATTTCTATGTCCAGAAGCCTCAATGCACATAATGAGGCCGGCAGGATGAGAGACACACAGATTAACTACAGAAATTAATGAGAGGACTACGTAGGTATAGCCCTGCGACATGGTGCATTTTATGATATGTCCGTATTGCGGAAATTCTGTAGCTTTAGGAAGAAGAATATGTGAATTCTGCGGTTTTGATCTGGAACCTGCAAAAAAGCTTGTTGAACGGTCAAATGTCCTTTATAACAGGGGCTTAAAGATGGCAAAGGTTAGAAACCTGTCGGGAGCTATACCTGTGCTTGAGAAGAGCCTGGAATTAAATAAGCATAACAGTGATGCGAGAAATCTCCTGGGACTGATATATTATGAGACAGGTGATATCGTTGAGGCGCTTTCATCATGGCTTATCAGCCGGCATCTCGATCCTGAGGACAATGAAGCTGATTATTTCTTGGAAAAAGTACAGAGGGATACAGCAGAGCTTGATTCCATGAATCTGGCAATAAGAAAGTACAACAGCGCATTGAAGGAAGCAAGGCAGCACAACTTTGACCTTGCGATTATTCAACTGAAAAAAGCTATCAGTATAAATAAAAAGTTCCTGAAAGCCTACCAGCTTCTGACATTGATATACATCGAGGATCGGGAACATTCAAAGGCGTACAGGCTGATAAACAGCGGCCTGGCGATAGATATCGGAAACACTGCACTGCTCAGATACAGGCAGGAACTGACCGGGGACAGTACCGTTCCTGTAAGGGATGAGTATTCCGTAGAGGCAGATGAGGCAAAGGATAAGCCTATAGCGGCCAAGTTTTCATATAAGGAAGATAAACCGAGTATTTTCCCCTTTGTAAATCTTATCCTCGGTGTGATCATAGGTATTATCTGCTCACAGTGGCTGGTAGTCCCTACGGTCAAGAAAAACATGAAGGAAGAGTATGAAAACTCAAGGATAGATTACAGTGCCGAATTGGCTGCAAAATCCGCTACGATAAACCAGCTCCAGAAAACAGTAACTACCCAGGAAAAGAAAATAGCTGAACTGGAAAATAACACAGGTTCTTCCCAGGGCGGTATTATAAATGTAAATAATGAGAATTATGCGGCTTTTTTTGAGGCGTGGGAAGAATACAGAAACCTTAAAGAAAAGGAATATACCGATGATGAACTTGTCACCCTGGCCTATAAACTGTGGAAGATCAAGGATGGGGATATAACACAGGGGTATGCATCTGATATGCTGAAGACCATGCGTGATGAAGTATATCCGGTAGCTGCCAAGAAGGTTTACAGCAGGGCAAAGGATCTCTTTGAAAGGGAAATGTATGAGGAAGCCATCACGTGGCTGTCAGCTGCTTCCGATATGGATAAGGATAATGAGAATCCTATATATTATATAGGAAGATCTTATCAGGCACTTGAGAAGTACCAGGAAGCCCTCGAGTATTTCAGAAAGACTCTGGAGGTCGCACCTAACACAACATTAAAAGAACTTGTCGAAGAAAGAATAGAAGCATGTGAAAAAGAGCTGTCCTGATGGACAGCTCTTTTTATCAGCCTAAATCCTTGCTCCAGAGTACTACCTGGTTTCTGCCTCCGTTCTTGGCTGCATACAGTGCCTTGTCGGCATGTTCTATGAGTTCGACACGTTCCATTTTGGGATCCCAGATGGAAACGCCTATACTTACGGTAATGGATACAAGTGTTACCTTGCTGCCTTCATTGAATGGTACGGAGGTGGTCTCTATGGTCTGACGTATTTTCTCGGCCACGGAGATTGCGGTTTCCGAATTATTCGAATCCAGAAGTATAACAAATTCCTCGCCACCGTAACGGCAGGCGGTACCCTTGTTTCCGGTGATCTTTTTCATGATGCTCGCTACCTGCTTTAATACCTCGTCACCAAACTGATGCCCGTAGGTATCATTACATTTCTTAAAGAAATCAACGTCCAGCATAAGTGCTGAAAGCTTTGATTTTGCAGCATCATTTGTCTTATCTATTATAAGGTTGTCGAGATATGAACGGCCGTACAGCTGGGTAAGTCCGTCAGTGATAGCTCTGTGGTACAGTCGGGCATTTTCAATAGGAGCTCCTGACTGGTTAGCTATAAATCCGATGGTCTCCATATATTCGTTACTGAATATACCTCTTACCAGACGTGAGTCAAGGTAGATAACTCCGTAAAGCTTACCACGCACAAACATGGGCATTGCCATAACGGACTTGATACCGTAACGCACCATCTGCGAATAGTTCTTTCGGAACTCATCCGACTGCACATCATTTATAACTACAGGCTGGTTGGTGAGCTCGACATCCTCTAAGATCCAGTCGTAGGAATAACTGTCGAAGTTACCGGTGTTGAAAATGGAAGCAACATAGAGCTTCTTTTCTCCGATTTCGGGATAAAGGAAAAGAATACCTCTTTCTGCGCCTGCCAGTTCAACCGCATCCTGCAGGATCTTGTTCTGCAGCTCATCGATTTCAAGGGTCGATGTAAGACGCTCACCCATCCTCAGGAGGGTATTAACCTTACGATCAACATTCATTCTGTTCTGTTTGGAGGAAATATCGGCCATCAGAGAGTTGGATATGAAATTATCCGCATATCTGGAGGTGATCAGCTCCTCACATTTCTTTATATATACAGATGCGTTCAGATTTGAAAAGTTCATATACGCATCAAATATGTTATATCTTGACTCTTCTGTACGGTGCTGGTCCAACAGGAAAATACCGTACTCGTAATGTATAAGCGCATTGTCGAAAAGATTTTGCGTTTCCGAAGCTAAAATAATACCTTCTTTAAAATAATCATCCGCTTTTTTTGCCCTATTGGTCATGTATGCATATTTTGCACATGCCCTGTATGCCGGGATACGGAAGCAGGGATAAGGTCTCGAATCACTCATGGCCTGCAGGCACAGGGTTTTGAGATAGGCTTCCTGACGGACACGCATTTCCTGTAAAAGACTATTTCTCTCGTTTTGAAAAAGGCTGATCTTGGCTATGGCCAGATGAGCTGTGACGGAGAGCATGGGGGTCTCTACGAAACGGATGGTATCTATAAAGTTTTGGGCGATATTGAGGTGCTTCTCGGCACTCTCAAATTTGCCCTGTTCGAGTTTGAGTACGCCGACCATATTTCTGTAGAAACATTGTGCAAAAGGTATGGGCAGTTCGTCATTTAATCTTGCGGTGGACTCTGCGGCAGCCTCTGCCAAACTGAAATTACCACGGCAGGCCAGACATCCAACATTTAATGAAGAGGAGATAAGCAGGGTAAATCTATCATTCAGTTTTTTTGAGAGAGCGATGGAGTTTTCACATACTTCTCTGCCTTCCTCAAAGCGACCTGACATGTAGTAAGCCATACCAAGATAGATGTATATGTTGTTAATCTCCCACATATCGCCTATCTCGCGAAAAACATCCAGGGCCTCCTGAAGGTACTTTACAGCCTTTGTGTGATCACTTTCCATGATGCAGAATAATCCGCTGATAAACAGGCTTCGTGCATAACCGAATTTATCGCCGATTGATTTCCTCAAAGTCAGCGTCATGGATTGTGCAAGCTTTGCCTTTTTCTTTTCGCCGTTTAAGCCATAGTAAACAACCAGTGCCGATGCACCGAAACCAAGCTCGGGAGAATTACCGAACTTCTTTATGGCATATGTGTAGAGGCGTAACAGCGTATAATTGAAACTGGTCTTATTGGTGTAGGCATAAACCCAGATAAGTGTCTCCAGGATGGAAACAATGACCTTATCTTCTTCACTGATATCATTGTCACGTCTCATTGCATCGCTGAGTGATGTAGAGCGGTTTTTAGTGATATCGGAGCCGGCAGAAAACTTGACATTTGCCTTTAATGAATGGAGCATAAGGCCCATCTCGGTTTCTGAAGAAGGGAACTTAAATTCCAAGGATTTCAGAGCAGTCATAAGGTTCATGATACAGTCTCTGAAATTACCCTGACGGAAATGTCCTATACCGATATTTTTATATAGCTTAGCCTTTTCAAGACGATCCTCAATAAGAGGCAGTAGCTCATTTGCTATCTGGAGAGCGTCGTTAAAGTGACCTG
>JAEEVK010000094.1 GCA_016287095.1 Lachnospiraceae bacterium | reverse complement strand
ATTTCATAATGTTCTTCACCCTTTCATTTACACCGAGCTCGCCAAATGAAACCGCATTATATGCATGGTCAAATCCGGATACGCTGCATCCAAAAAGTGTCTCTGCATATCTGGCTCTGGACTCGGGATCCATAGTCCTGATAACTCCCTCATCACATGCCAGTTCCATATCCCTGCTGTATATGATAAACGCTACCCATACCCAGGGTACAAACCAGTACAGGGAGAGCAATACATAAGCTACAACTTTAAAGAAGTAGTCTTTTCTTGCAATATGCTCTCTTTCGTGAGCCAGGACATATTTTCTCTGCCCATCGGTCACAGAATAGTTTAGATATATACGAGGTCTCACAATCCCGAACACAAATGCATTTCTGACATAGTCAGTAAGATATACATCATCATACCCTTCAAGCCTTACCGCCTCCGAAAGACGTCTTTTTACTTTTATGGCTTTGATGACAGCATACGAGAACATGGCTAAAGTACCACCCAGCCATACAAAAGTTAGGATACTGAATATATTAGATGTTTTCTCCGATGCTACCTTCATCGCTTGGGTTGAAGGTATAGATTCAGGATTTTCATACTTATAGACAGTACCATCCTTTAATCCTACGATAATTCCTTCACTATCTTGGTCCTCAGGATTATTTTGTGCAGTAGTGACACTGCTGTCCTTATCAAGATCATTATAAAGATATGATCTTATATTATTTGTAGTATCTGATGTACTGTTTTCAATATCTGATATATTTTCTTTATTATCAGATATGATTTTCCCATCGGTTCCCAGCGGCTGTATCATCTCCATACTTTCAGAGTACTCTCTGACCATTTCTTTTATGGATAACCTGGGCATAATTGCAAAGCTGCTCTCTATGGGTACAAATAACAGCAGCCTAAGGCCTACCAAAAACCACAATGCGCAGATGACAGTTTTCGAGGCCTTATGGAAGACCAGTCTCAATATCAGCACTATCAGAACTATCACGCCTGAATATATGCCAATTTCAAGCATAGTGGAAAATACTCTGTTCATACGCTCCTCCAATTACTCATTTTGTTTACGGATAGCATCTATCATCTTCTGGATCTCATCGATATCTTTTTCTGTCATCTTTCCGCTCTTTGAAAATGCTGCGAGGAATGCAGGGCATGAACCGTTGAACTTATTATCTAGGAGGTCATTTATCTCCGATACCTGCGCCTCATCTTCTTTAACAAGTGCCCTAACTATCATCTTTTCCGTAATAACTACTCCGCGCTCCGTCAGTCTCTTGATAACAGTGTAAGTGGTAGACGGTTTCCATCCGAGCTCCTCTGCACACAACTGTACTAGCTGCCCGCTCTTTATGGGCTCATTTTTCCACAGTATCTTACAGAAACGATATTCGCTTTCAAATATTTTGGGTGTATTCATATGATGTACCTTAGGGACTATATGTTTTTCCAGCAGTCCCCACCTTTCCTAAATAAAAAATGTCGACATTTTATCTAATCGGTTAGATTGTAGTTTTAATCTAACACATTAGATTTTATTTGTCAACACTTTTTTATCTAATTCTTTAGATTTTTTATTCTTCTGTATACTTCTTCATCTCCACTATCGATTATTTCCGATATCTTTCGAGCCAGGTCAGCGACATCGTATTTTTCCTGATTTTCCTCAATGCTTTCAATCATTTTTTCAATATATTTATCCCATCCGCCTGATACATACCATTCTCCATCATATAAACCTCTTTCATGAAGGCTTTTCATAAGTATTAAACAATATGATCAAATATCTCTTTCCGGATGTTCGTTCTATCCATTCTTCACCTTCAGTTACTCATAAATCTTACCATTAGCTTCTATCTTTACTTTTTCGTCGGCACCGAGAACAAATCCGAAATTAAAAATCTCGGTTATCTTATAATCGCCATTCAAACGCCTTCCAATACGACTTCCACTAAACATATCCTTCGGATTTTCACTTTCAAGATACCATTTATAGATTTTTTCATTATCTCTATCAATGTATGAAGTTTTTCTAAAGACTGCTCTTGTTCCATCGTCTCTTATAAATATAAACTCATCCAGATTACAATCCTCATTAAAATCAATTTTCAGGCTGGCACGCCCAACAGTAATTCTAAGATTTTCTAACTGGATAATCTGAGGCTGTGCATTACTACTTTCCGCAGTGCAGACCATATATTTCTTTAAGATTTCAACCATCTCCGGCTGCATAGTTCCGTCTTCTGACAGGACTTTCATTATATCCTGAGTTTCTTTTATTGAATTCACAATATTTTCAGTATCAAGTCCTTCAATTTCTTTTTTAATTTTTTCTAAGTCTTCTTCATTTAAAAGAACAAATCTGCAGTCTTTCTCAGAGAAATAATCACTATTATTTCTCTTCAATTGATCAAACTGAATATATACGTTATTCCCATCAAATCTCTTAATACTTTGTTGTAAATACATGAGCAGAATACAGCATCTGTCACTTTGCTCATCATTACCAATATCTACCAAAATCTCAGGGAATACGAATCTAAATATCAAATCATCACTCTTGATCCCTGTAAAAACTCCCTCTCCTTCACTTTTACGCCTATTCTCCTTTTCCAGGTCTACCGGATTATCATCCTTATCCCATACCGTAAAATGAAGGGTACCTTTTCTGGTGGCATTATCGAATAACGAGCCCTCATATATGAGTTTATGAGTACCGAATTCATATTCTATGCCTGCTTCATTGTACATTTCAGCAAATTCCTTGTCGCTGTTTTTGAAGAAAAAATCCTTCAAAGGAGATGCTGTCATAGCCCATACCACACCTCCGCTCAGTGCCAGTACACATACCAATATGATGGCTACCGATGCTGCTTTAGGTAAGCCTCGTCCAATTTTTGTAACCTTTTTATTCTCCTGATCCATATTCATCACCTTTCTGTACAACTCTTGCGGAGCATGGAGATTTTTATATGCAGAAGCATAAAGCTCCGCTATATCTTTATCTTCCACATCAGATAATATCTGTCTGTTCATTGTCTTGATCCTCCAATCTCTATTTTACTGCTCCATCACCTAAAAGCTTCTTTAGTTTCTGCCGTCCACGATGCAGACGGATTGTTACATTTGAAGGAGTGAGCCCCAGGATATCTGCTATTTCTTCTACGGAATATCCTTCATAATAATGCAGATGGATGACAGTACTGTATTTTGCCGGCATCTTTAAAACGGCATCTGCCAATGCCTGTGCCAGCTCAGTCCGGTCATCTTCTTCCTGCATCAGTACCGGATGATTTTCATTTGCTTCATACATGGCATCTAAACTTTCTGTGTTTCGTCGCCAGAATGAACGCCAGAACATCTTGCATTCATTTATAGTGACCTTTATCAGCCAGCGGTGTATATGTTCGTCATCGTTAAATACCATATCCGTAGTCATAAGCTTCACAAATGCGTTCTGTACAGCATCCTCGGCATCTTCCGCATTCTTACAATAGTTGACTGCGATATGATATACTGAATCCAGGTACTTCCCGGCTATATAGTCTATCTTTTCCTTATCCATGGCTCCTCCTTTCTCAGGTTTTGAAAGATCTTTCACTATTATAATGCATGAGAAGTGAAAAAGATTACAAAATTTCAAAATTATTTTTATTTTTATTGAGACCGAGAAAAGCGATGTAAAAAAGACAGGGGACGGTTCGATGCCACCAAATTTGGCGACACAGAACCGTCCCCTGTCTTTTTTGCTTTTAGTCTTTCCGATATTCCAGTATATCCCCCGGCTGGCAGTCAAGTGCATTACATATGGCGATCAGTGTAGATACCTTGATTGCTTTGGCTTTGCCGGTTTTTAGGATTGACATATTTGCAAGAGTTATGCCCACTTTTTCTGCAAGCTGGGTAACGCTCATCTTTCGTTTGGCCAGCATTACATCTATATTAAATATTAAAGTTCCGTTGATTTCATCCATGTCCGTGCCCTCCTTATATAGTCAGGTCGCTTTCGTCCTGCAGGACAGCTGCTTTTTCAAAAAATCCTGAAAAAGCTCTCATGCTAATCCCGAAAGCAACACCTATAATACTGATAAATGCCGATGCCAGAACGATGGATGGGTGACTGATATTAAACGCTGAGAACACGATACTGGTGCAGAATAATATAGCTGAATCAATAAAAACAAGTAATGATATTGTTTTAAATCTCTGTGCGTTTTTGTGCTTGAACAGCTCATCTTTATCGATGCTGCTTACAACCTGCCAAAGCAGTACAAGAGTGATATAGCAGGGCACAGCAAGCACCCATATAAGTACCAGCCATGGGATATACGCATCGCTAAATTCGGGATATGCATCCTTGATCCAGCCGCCTACGACAGGCACTACCCAGAAAAAGAATGCACTTCCGAGTACACCCAATAAAATGATTGTGACTTTCAAAGCTAAAGAATTTTGTTTCATAATTTCCTCCGAAAAAGAATTTTTGTACTGCATTTTTAATAGTATTTACTTTTAATACTCTTTGCAGTATAACGTGCTACATTAAAGGTTCGAACTCCGAGTGATTCTCCGTCATCATCGATTTCTTTAAGATAAATATCATCTATATCCTCAAGATCATTTTCATATATATAAGGAATGAGTACCGGTGCTGCATCAGCACTCAAAGTATTCAGGTAATAATAATCTACATTTGATTTATTTGTATTTACCGATGCTATGATATAGTCCGGATGGCTGAATGACAGCACGAGATATAATACTGTTACAATCACTATGCTATATCGGTATAGTGGAAATCTTTCCTTAAAGATATTTATCATTATACCCAAAAACAGTAATGCCAAAAGCCCCAGTGTCCACAATACCAATATGCGCAGGAATGTGAGATCGTATGTGTTTATGTACATGATCATACGTACAGCACTTGATGCTATCATGATATATGTGCAAAGTGACATTACGGTAAGTATTACTTTCAGTACCTTGCTTTCCCTAAAATAATTCATGCAGGCGAGAACCAGTATCAGGTTTATTATGCTTACTGCCAAAAGCTGGAAAAATCCTTCTCTTGCATACTGCGCGTAAGTATATCCTTTCGGGAGCTGTAGTTTTCCTAAAAACAGACCGAATATCTGTATACCCGCAAATAAAAGATATATTGCAGTTAAAAGTGATGTGACTGTGATAGCCAGTAAAGGTTCACAGGTTCGTGTATCTCTTACATCTTCATTCAGTGTATGTTTGCAAAGGTAGGCTATCAGCAGATAGGCTCCCATAAAAACCATCAGTGTTCTAAAAACAAGTTCAAAGAAGGTTCCCGTATCAGTAAAAGAATCCATCAGATCAGAAGTAATCTGACTGAAAAATACATCTGCACTGGAAAGAAGTACTATAACGATTGCCATAAAAGGAACTGCAATAACTACACCCAATAATAAATAAAGCATGTTATAGGTCTTTATTCCTTTAGTGCTGACATACTTTTTGGCATCTGTAAAAGGTCTTAAAATCTGAGTCAAAGATCCAAATGCGGTATGCAGGATACTTGCCAGATTTTTACCGAGCTTCCACTCAGATGTGTCATAAAACTGTCTTAGCAGCAGGCTCATCATCAGCAGGAATATACCTATCTTGTTAAATATGATAATCCTCGCGTCATCCGTACAGAATGTCGAAACCGCAAGTAATAGCATGGCTGCAAAATACAGTATGCTTCCTTTTTTCAGTTTCATCTCAAGTTTTTTCAAAACCAGGCAGAAATAGACTAAAGTAGCTATGATAAAAAACAGGAAAGCAATCCCTGCATCGTTTTGAAACATACAAAAAGTATAGAACACCGCATAAATAAGCGCCGACAAAGCAAAGAATACAAAGTTATCCTTCATATGAGAGGTTGCCTCTGTATCAGGCTCCGGCAGTTTTTTATATTGTATTGTCCCATCGTAACAGGTATCAAATGCCTGATTCCAGTCGTCCTTAATAACAGAATCTTGAGAAGATATATTTGTTACATCATTTTGCAAGTTTTCCATGATATGATTCTCCTTAGTGATATCTTACAAGGATTTCATGTGGGCCCATCATGTTACCTTACGATAGGCATTATATCACGGATTTTCTGAATGTCAAGCATAATTTATCGAAATACGATAATTTTTTATAAAGTCAAGGAAAATGTGCAGGGGTTGCCAGTAAATAGCAAGGCGAAAGGTGACATTTTGGGAACCTGCTCCAATCACAATTCGTCTAATGGGAAAGATCTGATAAAGATCAATCCAAAACATAAAAATCGGAGGGATACCATGAAAAGAATAATTAGTATATTATTAGTTTTAGCTATGGGTTGTTCAATACTTAGCGGATGCAGTGGAAACAGCGGTGACTATACTGCAGTCAAAGGAGATATACTTGAGCTGCCGACAGAAAGCACTGTCGAAGGTATTGAACTAAAAAAGATGTATAATGAATTCTCGATAAATCTTTTGAAAAATGTATATGCTGTGGAGGGAAAGGGAAGCATCATGATATCCCCCGCATCGATCCTGTTTGCACTTAACATGGCAGCTTTAGGTGCCGAGGGTGATACATATACAGAGATGACTAACCTCTATGCTAAGGGAGCTACAAAGAATGATATCGCTACTTTCTCAAAAAGTCTCAAAGAAACCCTTGAGAGCAGCGGTATTGTTAATGTTGCAAATTCTCTTTGGATAAATGAAGATAAGTCATACAAGGCCAATGTAGAATATCTTAATCTTCTCCGTCAGTATTATTCTGCTTCGGCTGCACAGATGTCTTTCGAACAGACCCCTGAATTAAAAGACATTATAAACGCCTGGATCAAAGAAAAGACTAACGATATGATAGAAAATGCATTGGACAAGATAGACCCGGAGGCATTTATGTATATTGTAAACTGTCTGGCCTTTGAAGGAAAATGGAAGGAAGAATACAAGGATTATCAGATAACATATGATCATAAATTTACATCCGGAGAAGGAAAAACACAGCAGATGAAAAGCCTGAATTCTACAGAAAACCTGTATCTTGAGTATGGTGGAGCCAAGGGTTTCCTGAAGGAATACGAAGGTGGGGACATGTCATTTGTAGCAATTCTGCCTGATGATGAAAATGTATCAATAATGGAATTTTTAAATAATTGTTCTGAAGATTTTTGGACACAGTTTTATGACAGCAGGAATAGAGAAGCAGTGATTACCTTACTTCCGGCATTTTCATTTGATTATGGTGCAGAATTAAGGGAAATATTAATGAAGATGGGAATGATACTTCCTTTTACTAAAGATGCGGATTTATCAGGTATGGTTACTCAAAATGATAATACAAACGATGCAAAAATAAGTCCTATGATAAGCAGGATAATCCACAAAACTCATATTGAGCTTGATGAAAAAGGCACAAAAGCTGCTGCCGCAACCATAATAGAAGCAGTTGACGGGTGCACTTCCGTCGATGCCCCTGCACCTCAGCCCAAAAGAGTAATACTCGATAGACCTTTCATATATGCTATAGTAGATAATAATACTGGACTACCTATATTTATGGGTGTAGTTGACTCACTTGAATAATCAAAAAGAGACAGGGGACGGTTCGTCCCCTGTCTTAATTAATCCACAGATTTTAATGATTCCGCCAGGTTTATCTTTGATATCTTAAAGTACATTACAAAGTCTACAAACAGGGCAAATATAAATGTATAAAGTATAGCATATACGAAACTTATGGGATTAACATGGACATCGAAGGTTACCATGTCAATTTTTATGTTGTACATAACATAGCGGTGAAGGGCTATGCCTACAGGCAGTCCGAACAGTGCTCCGAACAATGTAAGCACCAGGTTTTCGCGGAATACATATGCTGCGGTCTCGCCTGAGTAAAAGCCAAGCACTTTTATGGTAGCGATTTCTTTCAGTCTCTCGGTGATATTTATGTTTGTCAGATTATAAAGTACTATAAATGCCAGAGCTGCAGCACAGAAAATGACCAGTATTACTATATAATTCATGGTCTGCATCATCTTCGAAAACATATCTCTGGTGTCGGCATTGACCGATACGGAGCCTGTTTTTTTGTCATCCATAAAATCGGCTGAAGCCTCGTGCAGATCTTCACCTTTGTTTACACATACAAATGCAGATTTATATGGTACTGCTTTACCCGTTGTCGTTTCATAGGTTTCGGCACTTATGTAGGCATAGGAATTAAAGAAGTTTTCACAGATACCTGACACTTTCAGATTATAATCGATATATGACGAATCCCTGAAGGTTATGGTATCTCCTACCTTTACCTTGTTCATCTTTGCCACATTGGCTGTGAGTATGACCTCTCCTTTACCCGGATAGTCAAGTCTTTTTCCATCCTCGTTATGCAGATTAAGTATGTTTTCCCATCCGTTACTGCTTTTCAGGGTAATCAAATTTGCAGAGCGGAATGCACCTGTACCTACAGGATCCACCGATTTCTGACAGATGGGCATAAACTCGGCTATATATTTGCCATGCTTATCATAAAAGCTTGTAAGAGACTCTTCATTCATCTCCTCGGTAAAGTTTACCTGCTCGTCATAGATGAGTATCTGGGTATACTGTTCGTCCGCGATCTCTGTTATCGAGTCCCTGATGCCATAGCCCGTGAGCACAAGTCCTGTACAGCCGCCTATACCTAACAGCATCATCACGAAACGGCCCCTGTATCTAAATATATTTCTGACCGATACTTTTCCCAGGAACGGGATACGTTTCCAGAGCCAGGTTATCTTTTCCAGGAATATCCTCTTACCGTTTTTAGGTGCCCTGGGACGGAGAAGTTCAGCCGACTTCATCCTCAGGTCTTTTTTACATGATATCCATGTAGTACCTACCGAGCATAAAAGCGCTACTGCGAGAGATATGATAAACAGTACCGGATTAAACACAAATCTGATCTCAGAAAAGCCGTACATCAGCCCGTATACTTTCCATATGATAGCCGGGAATACCTTGCATCCTAAGAAAAAACCTCCGATACAGCCCGTGACAGCGGCACTGCCCGAATATATCATGTACTTACCCATGATGACAGAATCACTGTAACCAAGAGCCTTTAACACTCCTATCTGAGTACGCTGTTCTTCTATCATCCTGCTCATAGTGGTAACACATACAAGGGCTGCTACCAAAAAGAAGAACACAGGAAATACCACTGCTATACCGTCAACTATCTTGGAGTCATTTTCAAAGCAGGAATATCCTACATTTTCACTTCTGGTAAGCACAAATGTCGAGGGCTCCTTAAAATCTGCGAGCTCCTTTTCACCGTCCAGATATTCCTGTTTGCCGTTTTCATATTCAGTGATTTTTTCTGACAGCTCTTTTTCAGCTTCTGTTATGTCGATTTCTGCCTTATCAAGTTCGTTTTTGCCGTCTTCGATCTGAGCCCAATATGAAGCTATCATATCCTTGTTGGCTTCTTTCTGTTCCTCGGTCAGACCTCCTACCGTTTCATTAAAGAGTTTCTCGTAGCCTTCGAGTTCCTCTCGCTTTTCAGCTAACTCCTTCTTACCGTTTTCTATTTTTTCTTTTGCTTCGGAAAGCTTTCCTTCAGCATCATCAAGTTCTTTTTTTGCGTCACTCAGTTTTTCTGCTGCTTCAGAATATAGCTTAGTATATCTTACATTTGCTCTTTCGGATAAAAACTGCTCTATCCTGTCTTTGTTTGCATCTATATTTTCCTTATATTCATCCGTATAGATAAAATACTTTTCATCAAGAGTTAAATATATATCGGTGTATACCTCCATCGAAAAGTTATCCGGGGTTACAAGGAAAAAGTAGGATATCGATCCGTTACCTACGGATGTTGTCCCACGCTCATAATTCAGATAAAGAGGTGAATATCCTACACCGACTACTGTATATTCTGTAACCGAAAACGAGTCTATATTTTCCTGCTTATTGTTTTGCGAAACAGTGATTGTCTTCCCTACATCAGAGGTTGAAAAATATCTGCCGTCTGCCACTATCTCTCCGGCTTTTTCAGGGAGCCGGCCTGCTTTAAGACTCACTGTATTTACTTTATTATCTAAAGAATGAAATCTTGCTACATATTCTCGTTGTCCGTCGTATACTACCGCATCTGCCTGATATGCTCCGTATGCTTCCTCCACTCCGGGAACTTGTTTTGTCTTTTCTACATCCTCATCTGTCAGACCCAAGGTTGAGATCAGGCGGTAGTCGAACATTTTGTTTTCTGTTAAAAATCTGTCACCTGCATCGAGCATGGCTTCCTTTGTGACCTTTAGTCCCGAAAAGAATCCGACACCCAGGGCTATGATGGCAAATATCGCCAGGTACCTGCCAAGGCTCGACTTTATCTCG
>JAEEVK010000093.1 GCA_016287095.1 Lachnospiraceae bacterium | reverse complement strand
ACAAAACGTGCATTCTCAGGATTAGAAAATGTGGCATTGTCAAACATATAGTAGCAGTTATCTACCTTTATAAAGTCAACGCCCCAGTCAATGTAAGACTTTGCATCCACAGCTTCATGCAGGTATGTTCCTACTGCCGCTCCTGCACAAAGGTTGGTACCTATATCATTGTACATGCCGAATTTAAGGCCTTTTGCATGAATATACTCAGCAAGTGCCCTGAATCCCGAAGGAAACTTATTGGGTTCATTTACAAGCTTTCCATCCTCACGCTCCGGTTTATAGCATCCGTCATCAAGTACGCAGTAGCTGTAACCCAGTTTATCGAGTCCCAGCTCAACCATCTTGTCAGCCATAGCCTTTGTGAGTGCCTCGGTATTTCCGCTGCCGAATGCGTTCCAGCTGTTCCAGCCCATGGCAGGCAGCCTGTCTTTCTTCTTATTATATAAAACTTCACCGGTCTTAAATGCATCAAAGCGGAACTCATCGCCTTTTAATGATGTGGGGATCATAGTCTTTTCCATTATACTGTATGCTCCTATAAATTTTTTATTTTTTCATCAATATAATTTTATGTGATTATTTCAAAGGTCTGAAATACCATTAACTTAGATTTGCCATTCTCCTAAATCACGAATGCACCGCCGACTTCAGCCGTTTAAGCCCGTCCATTAGATTAGCCCTGGTACATGCGAGGTTCATCCTTAAGAAATCTTTTCCGTTTCCGCCATATATATTACCATCTGACAAAAACAGTCCTGCCTTTCGTCTTAAGACATCGGACGGTGTTAATTCCTGCAGACACATGTTGCCGGTCTTTTCGCCCTCTGTTAATACAGAACCAATATCATATTTCCAGTTACTTATATCAATCCATAAAAGATATGTTGCATGGCTGCTGATGGCTTTAAGTTCAGGCAGTTCTTTTTCTATAAAATCACAGGCAATCTTTTTATTCTCAGCGAGATACGCTCTTAATTCATCAAGCCATTCCGCGCCTTTTTCGAACGCTGCACTCGCTGCAATACACGCAAATACATTTGGTTCTGCCACTTCATCGGTATTAAGCCCTCTCCATACCTTGAATCTCAGAAAATCATCGGGTACACAAACGGCAGCGCTCTGCAGACCTGCTATATTAAAGGCTTTGGTCGGAGCCATACATGTTATGCTTACCTTTCTGCAATCATCTGACACGGATGCAAACGGTATATATTCATAACCGGGGTCCGTCAGATCGCAGTGTATCTCATCAGAAATGACAGTTACATTATATTTTACCGCCAGCTCACCTATCTTTGCCAGCTCTTCTTTACTCCAAATATTTCCTGACGGATTCTGGGGATTGCAAAGTATAAAAAGCGTAGCCATAGGATCCGACATTTTCTCTTCCAGATCCTCCAGATCCATAGAGTATTTTCCGTCACAGTATTTCAGCGGACTTTCGAAGACACGGCACCCGTTATTCAGTATCGAGTTAAAGAAAATATTATAAACCGGTGTCTGGATTATGACTTTCTCGTTCGGTGTGGTAAGTTTTCTCACGATTGAAGAAATAGCAGGTACTACTCCTGTACAGAATATAAGCCACTCCGGTTTCATCTTCAGACCATGGCGTTTATCCCACCAATTTATATAAGCATCATACCACCTTTGATCCACATCCGTGTAACCAAAAACCCCATGCTCCGCTCTTTCCCTTATAGCATCAATTATCTCGGGAGCCGTTTTAAAGTCCATGTCCGCCACCCACATAGGCAGGACATTTTCCGGTACATCCCACTTCATGGAGCCGGTTCCGCGTCTGTTTACAGGTGTGTCAAAATCATATTTCATAATTATCTATTCCACTCAGGTTTGTCATATTTTTTATCTATCTTGTTACAGATAATATTTGTCTTATCTGGATCGATCTTATCCTTTTCTATGATAAGCTCTCCTATCTCGGGTGCTGTGATCCTGCCCTCTCCCGGATTAAACACGCTTGTTATACCGGAGGTAATCTCTGCATCAACCTTTGAATATTCAAATGCAAGTGTAGTATTGATCAGCTTGCAGTTCTTCATCACAAGATTATCAATATAACACATACCCTGCAAACTCTCTATAGTACAATTGATAAGAGTCAGATTCTTTGAATTCCATCCGAGATACTCACCGGAAATGAATGAATCATATACGGTCACATTGCTGCTGTTCCAGAAAGCATCTTTGGTAAGAAGCCTGGAATTTCTGATAACTACATTTTCTGTCCCGTCGAATGAATAGTTACCGTCAAGCATCAGTCCATCCACTTCTATATTCTTGGAATTCATGGCAAAATAGTCACCCTTGGCCGTAACATTCTTCATATTTACGGTATCACAGCTCCAAAGGGTCTCTGCTGCATAAGACAGCACCACATTTTCCAGTGTGATTCCCTTACAACGCCTGAAATTTTTAGGTGCCTGTATCATGGTATCCTTTATGCTGATATTTTCTGTATACCATACTCCTGCTCTGGCCATCTCAAACCAAGTGCATTCAACCGCATTAACATTTTTGCAGTACCAAAGCGGATATTTCCATCTAAATAAATCACCTGTTAGTTCCAGGTCACAGCATTCCTTTAAAGGCGACTCGCCATCCTCAAAAACACAATCCTTTATCACCAGATCATTACTTCCAAATAAAGCTCTTTCACCTTTAAATATCTTCTCCCTGTATTCCATTTCGTTACCCTAAGATAAATATTATCTTCCCTTCTGCATTTTTTTCTAAATGCATAATAACATATAGTTTTTTGTAGTTTCCATATGTTTGGACAGTATTATCTTGTTTTTATAATCTCTTCTGTTCACCACTGTTTGATTATACCAAAATCAAACTATGTTTTCAAACCAAAAATCTAAAGAAACAAAAAAAGCCATCGAATGGATGACTTTCTGTTGTTTGTAATGCCGGCGACCGGGGTCGAACCGGTACGAGAGGTGAGTCTCACGGGATTTTAAGTCCCGGGCGTCTGCCAATTCCGCCACGCCGGCAAATGTCGTAAGGAGGGACCCACGAAGTGGGAAGATCCCTTATGACCTACTGCATCACGAAGTGATGTAGTAACGGCTCCATCGTGAAACGATGGAGTGAACATCATATCCGGTTAATAAGCAGCCCTCTGTCTGAATCTCGTTCAAGCAGAAAACCGTATGTCATAGGATATAATGAATGGGACCTACAGGGCTCGAACCTGTGACCCTCTGCTTGTAAGGCAGATGCTCTCCCAGCTGAGCTAAGATCCCAAAAAACATTTTCTTCTGGGGTAAAAAAATATACCACATAAACAAAATCGGAATCAAAATGATTCCGTACGACCCAGATCGGACTCGAACCGACGACCTCCGCCGTGACAGGGCGGCGCTCTAACCAACTGAGCCACTAGGCCTTAAAACACAAAGTGGACCTTCGGGGACTCGAACCCAGGACCGACCGGTTATGAGCCGGTTGCTCTAACCAACTGAGCTAAAGGTCCAAAACATAAGTGACTCCGACGGGAATCGAACCCGTGTTACCGCCGTGAAAGGGCGATGTCTTAACCGCTTGACCACGGAGCCAAAGTATTTTGTGCTGTCGTGTCGACAACAAATGAATTATATAACAAGTTTTTATCCTTGTCAACATATTTTTTGATTTATAGGAAACTTTTTATTATAATGCTTCTTTGTTATATTTGAATTATCTCTAACTTTGTTTAGCGACAATTTGTCTGTATGACAGATTTAGGAATTTGTAATCGAAGATTTAACCCTAATAGTAAAAATACCATTCTCACATTCTGCCGAAATCCGGCCGCCCATACGCTCCACAAGTTCCTTTGTTATGGCAAGGCCCAGCCCGCTACCCTTAGCATTGGTGCGTGCCTTGTCTGCTTTATAGAATCGATCAAATATCTTAGTGGTATCTATAACAGTATCAGGATTACTAAGTTCATCACTGCATTCAAAAACAGCTTCATTACCTTCTCTTTTAAGGGATACCTTAAGGTTTTTACCATGCACAAGAGCATTCTTTATGATATTCTGAACGACTCGTGTATATGCCTCTTTATTTCCCATAACATGCACAGGCTCCTCAGGCATATCAACTACAGGCTCTTCTCCTCTTTCTGTTATATCGTCATAGAAAGACATAAGGATATCCGCTGTAAGTGCAGTAACATCAAGTTCTGTAAGCTCCAGTTCAAAACCTGTATCCTGCAGCTTGGCGTATGTGAACAGCTCATCCAGCATGGCATTGAGGCTTTCTATCCTGTTTTTAATAATTCCCAGATAATATTCTCTTTTTTCAGCAGTAAGATTTTCCGATGCGAGCAGCTGGAAATATCCGTCGAGAGATGTAAGCGGAGTCCTGATATCATGTGAAAGATTTGTTATGGTTTCCCTAAGTGCAGCGTCCTGCCTCAAATATGTTTTTTCGGTTTCTTTTAACCTGTTATTTAAAATCCCTATCTGGTTTGCAAGTTCCTTTAACTCATGCGTACCTATATCAGTAGTAATGCGCATTTCAGTTTTGTTTTTATTGACAAATTCAACCTGGCGGCAAAGCCTTTCGACCTGCCGCCTGTAGATTATGTGGTAAACCACGACTATTATCAATACTATGCTTAATACTACTGAAACTATGAGCATATAGTCTTTTTTCTCCTATTATCTTATCTCCTTCTTTTTAGAGATAAACACTGCTAAAAATGTAAATACTGCAATATATACAAGTGACAGCACAATCGTAGTGCCCGGATGGTAGTTTTCCGATAAATACCCGTCATATACATTTGTCATTAGCATATATTTTTTTATTTCAACACCCTCAAATACGCCAAGGAAACGCTGAAGCAGACTCATAAGGCCTTCTAAAAGCTGTTCCAAAAGCGTGGTTGAGAATACAAATGCCAGTACTATACCCAATGCTCTGTTATGTGTAAGTTCGTGAAGTGCTGTTGTCATAGCGATAAATGCGATATAAACAAGTGCTGTGATCAGCAGAAATTCTACAAACTTCGGTCCGTCACCTACTGGCAATGCCTCGTATTCTATTTTATTACCACTTATCAAAGCCGTGATCAATTGTACCGATGCATAGATGGCTGCATACTCCAGGATGTATATTACAGTTATCACAATGCCGATTATCATTTTTGACAGTGGCATAAACCCTCTGTCACTTACGGAACCTGCTGCGTTTTTCACAAATCCAAACCTGGTCTCGCATGTACAGAATATTACCAATACTATACCTAAGAAGAGTAGTATTTCACCATTGAAATAGTTCCCGAAGAATTCAACTGTACTGATTTTGACAGTCAATTTTTCTTTTTCACTGTCAGTAACCGCTTTCCCGGTTTTTATCTCTATATCGGCATTAACTATATCTGTTTCTGTTCCTTCTTCATAGACTGTTACAGTTAATCCACCCTGTGTATCCGTTTCTTCTTCCATCTCTTTAACATATGCTGCCAATATATTTCCCAGTATAACTATAACCAATATGAATATAGGATACACATAAAACGCTTTGCTTTTAATCAAACGGAAAAGATCTGTTTTTAATACCTTTATCATATCACTCACTTTCCTTTCCTACAAGCCTTAAATAATAATTTTCTACCGATTCCAGTTTTCTGACTATCTCAAATACCGTAATGCCTTCTGCAGCAAGTGCGAGTGAAATGTCACCTGTCCTGTCAAACTGTTCGAAAATATGGATTTTCCCGTCTTCTACTACCTTCATATCCGAGAATCCGAGTTTTTCAAGAACATTTACTGCTGCAGCTGCCTTATCTACCACCAGCTCAATCCTTGATTCGCATCTGCTGTTGAGATCTGTTGCCAGGCATTCCTCTATGAGATTTCCATTATTTATTATTCCGTATTTGGTGGCTATCTTTGAAAGCTCGTCGAGGATATGACTCGAAATGATAAATGTTGTACCGTTTTCTTTGTTCAGGCGCATGATTATATCCCTGATCTCGATGATACCCTGAGGATCCAGTCCGTTAATTGGTTCGTCAAGTACTACTATGTCAGGATTGCCGGCCAAAGCTATGCCGATACCAAGTCTCTGCTTCATACCGAGTGAAAAATGCTTTGCCTTCTTTTTCCCAGCACTCTCTAACCCTATCATCTTCAGCAGTCTCTCAGGTTCTTCCTTATCTGTGATGCCTATCAGCCTGCATTTAAGTGTGAGATTGGTCAGAGCGTCATATTCTCCGAATATACCGGGGGACTCTATGAGCAGTCCTCTCCTGGAAGCTATGTCTCCGAGCTCTCCGTCCCTTTTTCCAAATATGGAGTATGAACCTCCGCTCTGCCTTGACAGACCGCATATTATCTTCATAAGTGTGGTCTTTCCTGCTCCGTTTCTGCCTATAAGTCCGTATATATCTCCCTGTGCCACATGTATTGACACATTGTCCAAAGCTTTTTTCTTACCGTACTGCTTTGTCAGGTTTTCTGTCTCTATAATATATTCCATGTTAAGTACCTTTCTGCATTTAAAATGTTATACCGCGTCTTTTTTCTTAGATACTATTGATGCAGCTACTAAAAATACGATCAAATAAATTCCTGTCCTGAGCCAGAATGTCCACATCGGATCAGGTGCCTGTAATGTTATTTCGCCACTCGCATCAAATACGGGTATACCGTTTATGTAGTTAAACTGTGAGATGAGCAGGTGACGTCCTATTTCCCAGTTAGGATTTATCAATGCTACTATATTACATAGGATACCTTCGAGGAAATTGAAGCATATCATAAGGATCATGGTGTACCCTAAAGCGCTGCTCCTAAATATCTCAAACAACATGAGGACGAATGCGATAACTGCGATACCTGACAGACACATAAGAAGCAGTTGTGATACATTGTCCATAACCAGTTCCGGATGCTTTGATACGATTCCCGTATGTTCAATGCTGGCTATGCATAATACCGTAAGGAATGTAAATACTGTGTTTATAATCATTATAAACGCACCAACGATCAACCTTGCAACAGTTATTATATGTCTGCCTGATACAGTATTTGCTATATTTTTGATATATCCTTTTTTATATTCCTGAGCCCACAGGAATACCGAAAGTACACCTGATACCGCTATGGTCATCAGAAGCACAACTTCAAATACTGCACCAAATACATCTACAATATCCATTTCTCCCAGTTTTTCGCCTGATGATGTTGAGATCCATTCTGTAAGTACCGTAATCGCTAAAACTGCAGGAAAGGCGTAAAAGCAACCGGTCTTAAACAGCCTTCTGAACTCCATCTTAAGTATTCTGATCATTTCTGTCCTTCCTTTCCGCCATTACCAACTAAATTAACGTAATAGTCTTCAAGCGATTCGTATTTCTTACATATTTCAATAGTCGCTACGGATTCTTTAGCAAGTGCATTTGTGATGTCACCCGTCCTGTCTATCTGATCATAAATATGTATTACACCGCCATCTTTTACTTTGTATTCCTTAAAGCCTATATTTTCGATAATTGTACAGGCCTTCGGTACATCGCTCGGAATGAGTTCGATTTTCGATTTACATTTGGAAATCAATTCTTCGCTTGTACTTTCCTCTATAAGACTGCCGTTATTTATGAATCCGTACTTGTTTGATATCTTTGACAGTTCACCTAAGATATGACTGGATATTATAAATGTTGTACCTTCACTCTTTTTCTTTAAGATCATCTCACGGACACTCTTTATACCCTGAGGGTCAAATCCGTTTATCGGCTCGTCAAGTATTACAAGCTTCGGATTTCCGACAAGCGCAAGGGCCAGGCCGAGTCTCTGTTTCATACCAAATGAGTACTTTTTAGTTTTTTGTTTTAACACATCTCCTAAGCCCACAAGTTCCATTAGTCTTTTAGGCTCTTCTTTATCCTTCAGTCCCAGTGCCATGCACTTAAGCCAAAGATTTTCCACTCCGTTTATATCAGGCAGCAGTCCCGGGTCTTCTATTAACAGTCCTATATTTTCCTTTGATTTTTTTAATTCATTTCCTGACTTTCCGAAAAGTGAATAACTTCCCGAAGATGCATTAGCCAATCCGCTTGTCACCTTCATGAACGTTGTTTTTCCGGCTCCGTTTCTGCCTACCAGACCGTATATATCTCCTTCCTCAACATGGATTGAGACATCATTTAAGGCTTTTTTTCTGCCATATACCTTAGTTAAATTGTTTGTTTCAAGAATGTACGACATTTTGTGTCTCCTTTTTCGGTTTGTTACTGATTCTTTCCCAATCTTTAAGATTGTTTTCTCTGCCAACACTTATAGAATAACATCTGATTTTTAAAAAATCTAAAAGAAAGTTTAAAGAAAGTTTAAAGATTGGGATTCTTAACAAATAAAAAAGACATAAGTCATATAAGGAATTATGTCTTTTTGGATTTCTTTGCCCTCTTATATTTTCGTCTTCTACGTTTTTTCAGACCTATAGACTGCCTGAATTCATTGATTTTCTCACCAATTGTTGTATAATCCCGTTCAAAAAGTTCATCATAAGCTAAAGGCCAAAGTATTTCTCCGGGGACTTTTTCCATGAGTTTTCCTTGAACAAACGCTTTACTCTCCCACTTGTATGTTGGGAGATTTGTTTTTTCAAGTATATGAGCCAGCTCCGGTCGCCAAAGGAATTGGATTTTTAAGGCAGGATCAACCTCAGGATTTTCAGTAGCTTCTTTTAATACATAAAAATCAGGGTTTCCGGATTCATCAATTTCTACTGTTATTATACCCCACCATTCCGGTACATGATCTTTAACATGAAGCGCATGTGTAGTTCCTACAACAATTATATTTTTATCATAATGCAGATTATATTCTTCCACCTGTCCTGCTAAACGGGTATATGTATCCGCATCACTCTTTATCTCTATCCCAAAAAGAGCGGTCGGTGTCACCATTACTACATCAGCTCTTGCCCTTCCCGTTCTCTTTTCTTCGAATATCCTTACCTTGCCATATCGTTCTTCTAAAAAATCAAACAACGGCTCACGGATATCCTTATCATATAATTTCTTTTCTGCCACCGCATTAACTCCGTAATATATTTATTATCAATATATCTTCTTAATCTTTATTTCTTTAATTTAAATCCTATCCCCCATACGGTATCAATATAATCGGTATCCGAATATTTCTTTATCTTTTTACGGATGTTGCTTACATGCACATTTATTGTATTATCTTCACCTACATATATATCATCCCATGCAAAATCATATATCGCCTGCTTTGAAAATGCCCTGTCAGGATTCTTTAGCAACAGCTCCAATATACGAAATTCATGTTTTGTAAGATCGATCGGGTTTGCGTTTACTTTCACACTGTAGCATTCGGGATTTATTTCAATCTCTTTGTATTTTATAGTCTTATCTATACTGCAATCGATATTATTTGAAACTGACTTATCTGAAGATTCAGAAGTTGTCTTCTCAGACTCATTCTCTTTTCGAAGATCATATTTTCTAAGTGAAACCTCAACACGTACTTCCAGCTCTCTAATATCAAAGGGTTTGGTAAGATAATCATCAGCACCGCTTCTAAGTAACTCCACTTTAGAATCAATACCATCTTTAGCTGAAACAATGATAACCGGGATATTCTTAAGGTTTTTAATGTCTTTTATGACTTCCTCTCCGTTTTTACCGGGTAACATAAGATCAAGTATTACTAGATCAACCTTTTCAGTTTTTGCAAGTAAAATACCTTCTGTACCCGAAAATGCCTGTATGCAGGTATATCCTGAAAGCTCTAATGCTTCCTTTATCATATTGTTTATTAAGTCATCATCTTCAATAATTAATATGGTTGCGTTCATACTTTATTCGTCTTTCTACACATTTCAATAGCTTAGAATATACCATATATTGTATATAAACACAGGATTTTGTCAATAAAAAAATAGATAGTAATGCTCTGCCATTGAGCTATCGAGGAACAAAAAAAAGATAGCATAATCTGCTATCTTATAAAACCTCCCCGAGTTGGGCTCGAACCAACAACCCTTCGGTTAACAGCCGAATGCTCTGCCATTGAGCTATCGAGGAATAAACATTATAAAGAACAAGAAAGACATCTGCCTCCTGAACCTTCAGGTCAAGCCCTCGGCCTATTAGTAGCAGTCAGCTCCATGCGTTACCGCACTTCCACACCTGCCCTATCTACCTTGTCGTCTTCAAGGGGCCTTACTAACTTGTGTTATGGGATATCTCATCTCGAGGGGGGCTTCACGCTTAGATGCCTTCAGCGTTTATCCCTTCCAAACTTGGCTACCCGGCCATGCCTTTGGTAAAACAACCGGTGCACCAGAGGTTCGTCCATCCCGGTCCTCTCGTACTAAGGACAGCTCCTCTCAAATATCCTACGCCCGCGCCGGATAGGGACCGAACTGTCTCACGACGTTCTGAACCC
>JAEEVK010000092.1 GCA_016287095.1 Lachnospiraceae bacterium | reverse complement strand
TAAAAATGGCAGAAGGGGACGAAGATAAAGCGTTTACAATTCTTTCCATAGGTTATTCAGAATAGGCTGCAATTCACGGAGGATTTGTCAGGATATATTAAAGAAAAGGGCGGGGGAACGCTCGCCCTGATAACCAATTCGGAAGATAATGTAATATTCTATAAAAAGTGTGGCTTTACATGCTTTCACATAGGCAGGGTAAAAAGCTTCGGGTTCTGGCTTGGCAACTGGGCTTTTAAGAAAGAGATACCGGGTCCTGAAGCAAAAATCTGACAAAACGGGGTGACGCGTATGAAGAAAACAACTGTTTTAGTGCTTATTATAGCGATGATTATCGGGACCTTTAATATCCATGGAGTAAATGTACATGCGTATGATAATGCCGGTTTGACAGAAAAACCCGAAGATATCATTGAAGGTACATTCACTTATATGCCCGCATTCAGTCCTGCATGTGAAGAGACCTTTTACTACAGTGATTCGTATTTTTCACAGAGTGGTACTGTTTATAACGAGCATCTTCTTTCAATGTCCCTCTGCCTTGAACTTTCTACTTTCCAGATAAGAGGCGATTCATGGGTACGTAAGCTGTATGAAGACATAGGGTTTACAGATATTGAGACCATGGATATGACCGACGGTGGTACCCCTGATACCATAGGAACAGCTATAGCACATAAGAAAATTAATGATCATGATGTCGTGGCTATAGCCATACGCGGGGAGAAGTATGAACAGGAATGGGTTTCAAACTTCATTGCCGGACTTTCGGGTGATGCAAATGGTTTTGCAGATGCGGCTCAAAAGGTAAATGACAGGATCAAGGATTATATAGATAATCATAATCTGGATAAAGTAAAAATCTGGATGACAGGCTATTCCAGATCGGGATCCGTTGCAGATCTTAGCGGTGCGTATATAAATAATCACCTGAATGACTACAACACCACTGCCGATGACATTTACATATACATGTTCGAAACACCGAACTGTTCTCTTGACTCAACGGTTTATGACAACATGTACGATGTTATTAATCCCAATGACCTTATTCCCAATTTTTATTCTGAGGTATGGGGATTCAGTAAAAACGGCAAGAAAGTGGAGATTACGGAAAGCTCCACGATCATGACATATTGCGGAATGCCGGGCGAGAGGGAATATGGAGAAGTATTAACCTCTGATTTTGTCAAAGAAACGGTTGACTGGCTTTCTACGAGACTTACCAGAGATAACTATGCTGATAATCTTCAGGAACCTTTAGGCTTTATGCTTAATCTTATACTGTCAAAGACCGAAGAAGAGCAGGCTGCGATAAAGGATTACTTTCTCAATGTATTTAATCCATGCTTTGCTGAATACAGAGAGGAAAACCCTGAGTTTACCGATCTGTTGAATCTGATGACGGAGCATGAGTCGGAATTCTATTACAATAAGCTTGCAGATATATTTGTTTATATTCTTGATACATCAAAGGAAAGGTGTGTAGAATTCCCACTTACCGAAGAAGATTTTGAGAAAGTGAAGAGCTATATCATACCGATCATCAAGGTGCTTGCTCCTATAGCAGTGTTTGATTTCTATTATTATCCCGACAGGGATTACGATGCATTTTATGAGAAAAATGTACGTTTTTATCAGATGCCCGATGATGAAATGGGCACGTACGAGGGCTCAAGCATGGGTGAATCCGATGGATATACCCATGGATTTGATGACGAAGAATATAATGACGAACCTGAGTTTATAAAGGAACTTGGCCAGGTCTATACCGATGCATATATCGCTGCATACAAGCAGGCATACGCTGAAGGGTATGCATTAGGCCAGAGCCACAGGGAGAACCTTGCTGAACGCGGCACACATGATGGCATAACAGAAGGCTATACAAGCGGGTTTGCAAATGCGGTTAACGGAAACGAAAAAAATCCGGTAAATGAATACTTTTATGAAAGTGACTGGATGACCGCTGAGTATATCGAAGCATATAATAAAGCATATGAAGAAGAATACCTCAAGGGTTACGATGAGGGATTGTTATCGGGACCTGTAGGATATGAGGAATCATTAAATCTTTATCATTTAAGAACACTGATCAGGAATTATAAGGAAATCCTTGCAAATCATTATCCTCAGAGGACTCTGAGTCTGGTTAGGGATATGGACTCTTATTATGGTAAATATAAACGTACCATAATGCTCTACATATGCGGATCAAACCTTGAATCGTGGGATGAGATGGCAACCCATAACCTGAATCAGATTTTTGGTTCAGAATTCTCCGAGAACGATGATATAAAGGTTATAGCCATGACCGGAGGAGCAAGGAGATGGTATGTGCCTGCTGAAAACCTTTATGACCCTGCAACAGGCTTAAGCCCCGGCGAAATCAGCAACAAATATAATCAGATATGGGAAATAAAGGGTGCGGATGCTACTGAAACAGACGGTAACACACAGCTTAGTTCAAAAATGATCCTGATAGATGGAGATGGCGTGACCGGTGATGGCGAGAAAGCTAAAACATCTCCCAATGAACTGATGACGGATCCTGATACATTAAAGGCTTTTATCAATTATACGGTTAACAGATTTCCGGCTGAAAAGTATGACCTTGTTCTCTGGGACCACGGAAGCGGTCCTGACGGAGGATATGGTTATGACGAATTTGGTATAGATATTGAAACATACGAAGCTGATGTCATGACACTGTCGGAAATAGTGACTGCATTGTCTGAAAATGATATTACCTTATATGGCGACAAGTTTGATTTTATAGATTTTGATACTTGTCTGATGAATTCCGTCGAACTGAATCTTTTGGTTGCTCCATATACAGATTACTATATCGCGTCCGCATTGACAGAGCCCAGCTACGGTCAGGAGTACAGCGGATGGATATCATCTCTTAAGGATGATCCTGATATGGACGGTTATGAACTTGGAAAGATCATAGTAGACAGTTTTATAAAATTTTATGATGAAGATCTTTCAAGCCCCGGGTATGGTGAGGACGGTACTCTGGCAGTCGTTAATTCAGGAAAACTTCAGGAGAGCGGATTCCTGGATTATCTTACTCAGTGGAATGATATTCTTTACAGCGAGATAACCACTGACACGGAAAGCGGTCTTATGTATTATGACGAGCTTGATGCCGTAAGAAATTCCTATATGTATACAGATGATGCTTACAGGGATTTTGGAAATCTGCTTTCTATAATGACTGTTGCCGCAAAAGAGGTCAGTGAGAAAAACATCGCGGATGGCAGCTATACACCTTTAAATGATTATAAGGATGCAACGCTAAAACTGCTTGAAATATTAAATGACGAAACTATAATCTACGCAGGAAACACACAAAAGATAGAAACTGATTATGTTACATACATGAATGGTGACGGTGATCTTGGATATGGCAAGCTTCCGGGCAGCGGCATGTATATATTCTTCCCTAATATAACATCGAGCACCGGATTGTATGACTATTTCAATACCATAAAGGAGCTGGGGAAAGGTAATCACAATAAAAATACAGATGCTATGCGATTCCTGTCATCGTACCTGGCAACAATAATAGAGTATTCACTTGTTACAGAATGTGGACAGGCTGTATCTGCCCTTGCAGCATCAGGTATCCCAAAAAACGAGATAGACTATGAGAAAGTCAGGGAGTACTGGAAGGCACATACGGTTAAGACTTCTAATGGCTCTCTTAACCTCTGGGATGATGTTTTATCTGATGTTCTTAATTATGTCGGCGGTGAAGAATATATGTCCGACTGGTTGTCCGGACTTATAAGCCAGCAGGCTGCCGACGCCGTGATCATAGAAAATATTTCCGTTGCAAAATATAAAGCAAAGGAATATGAAGGTTTCATGGTTAACATAAAGAATACCTATAAGCGCATTATCGATGAGGTTGAAGTAAAATTCATACCGGAATTAACTGCGGTTAAAAAGTATTTGGAAGAACGCGAGGGTTTTGAATACTATCTCACATATATGCCGGATGCCTTTGATTTTGCATTGGATACCGTTTACGGAAGCTTGGATTCGGGTGATATGGAAGGCAATGTAAACGATTCCCTTGAAAAGCTGATCGGTGATCAGATTAAATGGTATTCGAAAAACGAAAGCACATGGATCATTCCCTCGACTCAGGAACAGATTTATGCATTACAGGATGCAGAGGGAAGGCTTCACGCTGCTAACTGCATTTTTGAAAAAGAAAAAGCTATCGTACATATAAGCTTCAGGAATGACGGCCTGGATGAATACTTCGAGGATGATGATGAAATATACGGAAGACTTATATTTGAATCAGAACCGGATGGATACAGGCTGTCACAGATATATCTTTCCAATGAGGATGGAATGCGTCCCGTATCTGCTTCAATGCTGAACAGAACTATACAGGATGTACATACCTGTGTCGGTTTCAGAAATATGTCAGCTTATGAATATTATTTTTACTTCCCGCTCACATTATCAAGTTTTTCCATATCAAAGGAGAATGCAGATTCTATCAGGCTTGTTTTGGTAGATACAGATAGTGTGGAAGATATAGAGGGTTATAGATTCAAATACGTTATAAAAGATATTTACGAGCATGAATTTAATATTTCTGATATGATCAGTGATGTTAACGAAACAATTTACAATATTGATATGGTGACCGTATCGGATGTATATTATAACGGCAGTCAGCAGGGCCCCAGGCTTTCGCTTAACGGTTCTGTTTTAAGGGAGGGCATTGATTATACCTGGCAAAAGGTGGAAGGCCTGCCGGATCCTATTTACGCAGGTTATTATGAAGCTCAGCTTGAGGGGATAGGAAATTATACAGGCAGGATAACTGTTTCCTACAATATCCTTCCTGGTGCATATTATTATAGTGATGCCTATAATACCGACATTTCCGATAATAATTCACAGGATAACGGAACGGACGGAAGTACTGCAGACGATAAAAATAGTCCTGCAGAGGAGATTAAGACTCCGTCTCTTGAGAAGACTGAGATATCAGGCTTTGAAATCACGAAAAAAGGGAATCTTACTGTTGCATGGACCGAGGCAGAAGGTATAGAAGGCTATGAGCTGCAGTTTAGTACGGATAAAAGCTTTGATACCGGAGTTAAGACTGTAAGGATCAAAGACGGTTCATTAACTCAAAGGGTTTTAAGGAAGCTTAAGAGCGGGAAAACATATTACTTCAGGATACGTTCCGTAAAAGGCAAAGATAGTTCTGCCTGGAGTAAGACAAAGAAATTCAATTATATCAGACCTTATATCACAGCTACCGAAAAAATCTGTAATGTCGGGGACAAGCTATATGTTAAGCTAAAAGGTGTTCGTACAGTAAGCTATAGCATCAAGCATGAAAAACTAGCTACTGTAAATGAAAAGGGGAAAATTAAGATACATAAGGCCGGCACCACAAAGCTTACAATACTTGGTGAGAACGGGAAAAAGTATACCTGTGTAATAGTGGCAGGCAAAGATGATTACGGTAAATACGGGCGTTTTAAAAAAGGATGATTATTGAAAAAGGTTTTGAATGGGGCGGAGCATGGACTGACAGAAAGGACTACCAGCATTTTGAAATTCCTACGGATGTGATTAATGAGTGGTATCCTGAAAATGCCGGATAAAATATTCCCTTTGGAAACAGGAGAGCAGCTGCTATGATACGGATTCGGAATAAACGGAATAGAATATCATTACTCAGGTTTATTCTTTTTGCCTGTGCAATTTTTGCCATGATCGGCTGCTTTTCTGTTGCCGTATATGCCAATACGAGAACAGAAAGAGTTCGTGTAGGCTATTATGAGAATGAAGTATTTCAAGAGGGAGCCGGCGAAGGTGAAGTCAAGAGCGGATATGCATACGAATACTATCGTAAGTTATCAGAGTATACAGGCTGGGAATACGAATATGTGTATGGAGAGTTCAGTGACCTGTATCAGATGCTTCTGGACGGCGAGATAGACCTGCTTGCAGGGCTTGCGATGAGGGAAGACCGTACCAGGATAATCGGTTATCCGGATGCCGTAATGGGCAATGAATCATATTATCTTGTTAAGCATGAAGAGGATATAAATATCACAGCAAATTCAGCATCGCTAAATGGAATCATGATCGGTGTACTTGACAGTGCAATGGTTGGCACACTTAATAAGTATCTTGATGAACATCATGTGGATGCTGAGATTGTTACCTACCCTGACTATACCCGCTTATTTGACGCTTTCGATTCCCATGAAGTAAACGTTCTTGCGGCAGAAAGTGATGGTGCATACGGACGGGAACACGCTGAAGTCCTGACGGTTTTCGGTACATCGGATTATTATCTGTGTGTAAACATAAACAGGCCGGAACTTTTAACAGAGTTGAATTCAGCTCAGGCATTACTGGCTGCCAACGAACCTAATTACCTGAGTTCACTGAGAGCCAAGTATTATTCAGTCAGTGTTACGGCACAAGCATTCTCAGAGGCTGAACGCGAGTGGATGGATACCCATAAGACACTTAATATCGGTTATCTTGAAAACTACCTTCCGTATAGTGACACGGATAAGTCGGGAAATGTGACCGGTGTAATCAAAGATATGATCCCGGATATCATGAAAGCGCTGGGCATCCCGGAGACTAAAGTTACATACAGAGGCTACAAAAGTTATGATGATATGATTGCCGACATGGCTGCCAGTGTTATAGATGTGGCATTCCCTGTCGGTGGCGGATTGTATTATTCAGAAGAGAATGGTATTTATCAGTCAAATGCAGTTATTTCAGCACCCACTGCCCTGGTATATAAGGGTGAATTCGGTGCAGCAACCACATCCCAGTTTGCAGTCAATGAAAATAACCGCATGCAATACTATTATGTGCGGACCAACTATCCTGATGCGAAAATCGTTTTCTTCTCTTCTATTGAAGAAAGTCTTGCTGCTGTTGTTTCAGGCAAGATAGAATGCACGACACTGAATGGATTGCGGGTAAATGAAATCCTGAAAAACACTAAATATGAGGATCTGTCTATCCGTCAGTCGAGCCAAAATGACGATCGCTGCTTTGGTGTAAAGATAGGCAATGAGGGGCTGCTGAAACTATTGAACCGCGGAATCAATGTGCTTGGTAAGGATTATGCACAGAATATTTCATATCGTTATACCGGCGGACTGTATTCATACGGATTTTTAGATGTATTGCACGATAATATGGCGCTGGTTGGCTCACTCATTCTTGTTATTGCCGCAATAATAGTATTTCTGCTTATACGTGATGTACGCCGTACAAAAAAGGAAGTTAAAGAAAAGGAAAAAGCTCAACAGGATCTTGAAGCGAAAAACAGAGAACTTGCGGAGAGCCAGAAAGCATTGTCCGAAGCACTGGTTGCTGCTGAGAATGCCAACCGTGCAAAAACCGCTTTCCTGAACAATATGTCCCACGATATCCGTACACCAATGAACGCTGTTGTTGGATTCACAGCACTGGCTTCATCGCATATTGATGATAAAGAACAGGTGCAGGATTGCCTGGGTAAGATTTCAGTATCCAGCCAGCATCTGTTGGCTCTTATCAATGATGTATTGGACATGAGCCGCATTGAAAGCGGGAAAGTGACTATTGAAGAGACTGAGGTACATTTACCGGATCTGATAAATGATCTGCAGACGATAATTCAGTCAAATATTGACTCTAAGAAGTTGAAGCTGTTTGTTGATACAAAGGATATTAAGCATGAGGATATAATTACTGATAAGCTCCGGCTTAACCAGGTTCTGCTGAATATTTTGTCAAATGCGATAAAATTCACACCATCAGGTGGCACCGTCAATTTCCGAGTCATTGAGAAGCCGTCATCGGTTGAGAATACTGTAAATTATGAATTCAGTATAAAAGATAACGGAATTGGTATGAGCGAAGAGTTCCAGAAGACTATATTTGAAGCCTTCACCCGTGAAAAGACCAGCACGGTCAGCGGCATACAGGGGACAGGCCTGGGTATGGCGATCGCTAAGAACATCATTGATATGATGGGAGGCGTGATCACAGTAAATTCAGCCGAGGGAAAGGGTACCGAATTTATAGTTGAGCTCCCTTGTAAAATCTGCAGCGCATCATCAAAAAATGAGACACTTTCTGAAACAATGCCGGATTTCTCAGGAAAGCGTGTTCTGCTTGCAGAAGATAATCAGATGAATCAGCTTCTTGCAGAAAATATTCTGACCAGTGTCGGTCTTGCAGTTGACATAGCAAATGATGGAACAGAGGCTGTAGAAAAAATGAAAGAAGCACCAGCAGGTTATTATGACGTAATCCTGATGGATATCCAGATGCCAAAAATGGATGGATATGAGGCGACAAATCTGATCCGTGCGTTTGATGATAAGGAAAAAGCAAATATCCCAATCGTTGCTGTCACGGCAAATGCATTTGAAGAAGATAAAAAGAGCGCTTTAGGTGCAGGGATGAATGGTCATTTGGCTAAACCGTATGATATTCCCGCAATCATGAAAACACTGAAAGAATTGTTATATCCAGTATAAGAACAAAAAAATGAGTTGCTGCGCATAAATCATTGCAGCAACTCATTTTATGCTTTGTGAAACAGCCCTGTTTTTGCAGTGCCTTTTATTTTCAAGTGTATGCGATATTACTTCATAACATTTGCATGGAACTTTTCAATAAATTCATCCTGAGTATTTTCATCATATTCTGTATATTCATACTCAAAAGGCAGGTCTCCTAACGGTTCATTGAGCCTAACACCTTCTGCAACAAATTCATCGACAACATAATTGTATTCCATTTTTCCCTGCATTCCGATATTCATCCATCCGATCGCAAATTCCTTCAGATCGTAGCTGTATGAAACCATTTCGCCGGTACTCTTATCTATTTCTATCTTACCATAGATATTTGGAGCATTTTTAAGTTTTTTTTCAGGGTCGATAAAGAATATTTCTCCCGAGTTAAATGAAAAACTTATGGTTTCTGTATCACCGTTATCGCAGACGCTGACATTGTTTTCTGTAATGAAAAGGCTTATGGCGTTAGTATCTGTGATGTCGAGCCCTGTGAAAACGGTATCGGAATACTTTATCAGTTGTTCGATATATGGCCATGCATCCATATATAATAACTGCTGGGCGGTATTGGTCACCATTTTATCAGATACTGAATCAACTACGAGATTTTTCTTTATTTTTCCGTTGAAAGACTCATCCCTGTTATCCTCGGGGTAAAGCTTATCTGTATAGGTATCGCTGCTTGCAACATAGAAATAGTCATCATCTACCTGTACAGCAAAAATTCGTAATTCTTCATAGTTTTCATCAATAGTCCGGCTTTTCTCAGCGTCGGTTTTATCGGTATAATCATCCTTAAAGGAGTATTTATCTCTCTGGAAACCAAACAGATAACCATTTGCTTTTGAAAGAAGTTCCTTGCCTATGACTTCGGATTCGATATTTTCACCATCGCGTACAGTATATGACAATGTAACGTATCCCTCGCCATCATAAGACAGAACATAATTGTCGGTCTCAAATTCGGTGTCATCATTATACGTAAGGCTGTATTTTTGCTTAAAGGATGTGATATATCCTTTTTCGCTGTGCTTGTTTGCACCCATCTGCAGAGCATTGAGCAGGCTGACAACGATCGTCGTATCATCTGTATAATCAGGAGCCGAAGTAGGTGTCAGGGTGACAATCGAAATAAGTTCAGGTGTTACAACCGGTGTTACTTCCGGTGTCACTATCACTGTGGGTTCAGGTGTTATAACCGGAGTTACGGTGACGGTAGGAATTGGCGTTACGGTTGCCGTAGGCTCAGGAGTTACCTCCGGGGTAGCGGTTGCTGTAGGCTCCGGCGTCACTTTGGTATAGTTTACAGTCTTTACAGAAGCTTTCTTTCCAAACTTTATATTTCTGTAATCAGGAGCGGTGAGACTGCTGACCGTCACATTTTTATATATTGAAAAAACTGCTTTTTCACTTCCAAGAACTATGTTATTGCCCGATATCCTTTCTGACCAGGTTTTTACATTCATGATAGTTACCGACTTGAACTTGGACTTATTTACTATATCCATATTCTTGGCATTGACTATGAGCTTCTTGTTCTTTGCGTTAGCATATTTTTTTATCGTGAGTTTGGCGGAATCATCTGTTTTGAATAAAATAGTAGATGCTGCCTTTTTCTTTATTGCCTTAACGAGCTCTTTTTTCGTAGAGACTATCACTAGGCTGCCCGCTTTAGATGCAGCCTCAGCCTTTGCAGAAGCTGTTCCTATCAGTGATATTATGAATACTGTAATGAGCAGGAGCGAAATGCTTTTCGTTAGACCATTAATCTTCATCTGTCCCAGCCTCCTTTAATAATCCAAGTTAACGCCGCGCTGAACAAACTTGGAGTTGCATATTACATTATTTTCAAAATAGACATCTTTTATCCAGAAACGCTGACTATATATTCGTCCGTCACTTCTTGTTCCTAAAAACTGAACTCTTTCCTCATAAATAACCGT
>JAEEVK010000091.1 GCA_016287095.1 Lachnospiraceae bacterium | reverse complement strand
AACGGCATCGAAATATCGACAAATGCGATATCCGGCTTCATATCATCGATAACATTTATAGCTTCAATACCGCTGGCGGCCTCCCCCACGACCTCCATATTGAGACTTTCCCAATTAATAGATGCTCTCATCAGCTTCCTTGCCGACTCTTCGTCATCTATAAGCATTACTCTGTACATTCCTCTTCTCCTTGTTAAACGTCCTATAAAGCATCTCTCATTAAGACAGCTTTATTCTTTACAGTTATCAGTCTGCAGTTGGTTTCCATCTCTTTGGCTGCAGGCCCAGTATAAATTCTATCTCGGTGTATTCTCCGATCTCACTTCGTATCCTTACGACATCATCCTTATCGCAATAACATCTGATACGCTCTATTGTCCCCCAAAGTCCAAAGTTTTCGTTAAATTCCTCTGTGCCCTCATTCTTTTCTTTTGAAAGGACCTTATCTATCTGTTCCTGTGTCATACCTATACCGGTATCCCTGACCAGGATATGAAGATCATCATCCTCAAGAAAGCTGCTGATCTTAATCGTACCCTGCTCACCCTTCATACGGATACCATGATAGATACTGTTTTCCACCAACGGCTGCAGGATAAGCTTTGGGATTAAGCATTCCTCGGTATCCGGGGCGATTTCATATTCATCATTCAGGATATCTCCGTAACGCAGTTTTTGCAGAGACAGATAATCCTTGATAATTGTGATCTCTCGCTTTAACGGTATTTCCCTGTCTCCCTTGCTTAAGAAATTTCTATAGAAGCTGCCGAGTGTCTCCAGTGCTGAATGCACCTTGTCAGCTCCGGCATCTATCGCAAGGAATCCTATGGTTTCAAGTGAGTTATACAAAAAATGCGGCTTTATCTGTTCCTGGAGCACCCGCAGCTCAGCCTTCTGTATAGTCTGTTCTTTTTCTATCAGCCGGTCAAACAGCACATTTACATGGTCCACCATATTGTTGTAGCTGTCTTCGATCAGTATCAGTTCGTTAACATTAATATTTGTATCTATCTTCTTCAGGGTTCCCTCTTCCCTGTTTTTTTCCATATCTTTAACCAGATCAAAAACCGGAGAAGTGATATTCTTGGTGATGTAAGCTCCTACGAAGAATACTCCTGCGATAAACACAAGCATCAGAAATATCAGCACACCTATAGTCTCCGTTGAAACCATACCCTTATGGATGTGAGTAACAGCCATGACCACTATGGGCATATCCGGTACCTGCATTCCGGAGATCATGATATCTTCATTATCTATAAATTTCTCTATATGCACAAAATCAGGTGCTATCAGATTCTCATCAAAATAACCCACCAGATTCTCATTTCCTGCCAAAAATGTACCGTCAGTACCTACTATGATAATATCCTTCGTATTTAATGCATAAACCTTCTGCTCAAGCAGTACAGACGAGATATTCATCAGCAGTATTCCTGTTCTTTCCTGGGAAACCACATCATTTATCTCTCTGCTGATGGTTATTATAGGGCTTAGGTTTGTCTTGTATATAGCACCATCACCATTAAGTGTAACAAATGCCCGTCCTTTTTTTTCAACTATCTTGTTTTTCCATTCATCGTCATCCATGCGGATGTAGTTGAGCATGTATTTACCACGGTTAGTTGCCATATACTGCCCGTCATTTCTGAACACAAATACCGAGTCTACCATTGTAGTAATATTCAATACTCCCAATACTCCGTATCTGGCGGTATTTATCAGTCCGGGGCTTACATCCTCTGTCTTTGCTCTCAGGAACTTTACCAGACGGTCATCTATCATTACAAGTCTGGATAGCTCTCTGTATCTCTGTATATCAGAATAAATGCCATCCGACAGACCTGTAAGCAGTGACTCTGACTCTATGATGACATTCTCACGTCGTTCTTTTTTTGTTATCAGATATATTGATACTATAAATGCTATGATAAACAGAAATATTATAATCGCAAAAACAAGACGCAGTCTTAGGGAGAGCGAATTTCTGGTCTGTATTTTGTTTTTGTTTATAGTATCCGTACTGTTCATATCCTTTTTATAGCCTGCAATTCTTTTCAGGATGAAAATTCTTATTATTTATATTTTATCATTATATCATTCTAACATTTTTAACAGTATTTTGCAATAACCGTATATAAAAATAAACGGGTGTACCAAAAAGTACACCCTGTATTTATAAAATATCAATTTGTCAGTATAACTTGAAAGATCATCCCTTTACAGCACCAACCATAAAGCTTTCCTGTATACGTCTGCTCAAAAATACATAAATGATGAGCATCGGCAGAGTAGCTATGGCCAGACCGGCACCTACGACACCCCAGTCAGTTGTTGTACGTCCCTGGAGTTCTGCTATACCAACCGGCAGAGTCTTGTGTGCGGAGTCATTAATGAAAATACTTGCAAACATGAACTCGTTCCAGCACTGAAGGAAGGTGTAAATACCGATGGTAGCAAGTGCGGGTCTCATCAAAGGGAAAATAACTCTGATGAATATACCCCATGTACCGCATCCGTCAATATTAGCAGCTTCATCCAGCTCCTTAGGTATATCATTCATAAAACCGGTAGATATCATGATCGCCATCGACAGACCAAAAGCTGCGTAAGGTATGATCAATGATGTATACGGCATGTTTTTAAGCATTCCGATTTTGGTGAATGTAGAATAAACAGGGAAGAGAGCTACATGGATCGGTATGGTGATACCTAACATGAAAATACTGTTCATCAGCTTGCTTCCACGCCAGTTAATACGTGTTAATGCATATGTAGCCATAATGGCAGCTACCAGTACGATGATGATCGTTGCTCCCGATACAATAATACTGTTCAGGAAGTTTCTCGGCATGTTTCCTCGGCTCATAGCTTCGGAGTAATTACTGAACAGCCAATCTCTGGGAAGTCCCAAGACATTTGACCCGAATATTTCATCATTACTTTTCAAAGAGAAGGTAATAAGATAATATATAGGGAAAAGGTCTATGATCAGCCATATTATTAATCCAATATATATCAGGACGGTAACAAACTTATTTGTTTTCTTGACCTGATACATCTCAAGATTACTGTTGTTTAGAATGCTTTTTTCCGCCATAAATATCCCTCTCTTTAAAAATCCAGTTAATCAGAATAGCAAATGCAAAGCACAGAATGATAAGCATAACTGCTATAGCATTTCCTTCTCCGCCGTGACCGCCAAATACGTTCTTTACAAGCATAAGACTGGGCACATTATAAGGTACATCGTACTTACTGCGGGCAAAGATCTTGATAAGGTCATAGGACTTCAGTGAACCTGTGATGGCAAATATGACGCTGACCTTTATGATCTGCTTGATAGAAGGAATTACTACATATCTGTCTACCTGACCATCTGTAGCACCGTCGAGCTTAGCTGCCTCACGAAGCTCGGGAGAAACGCTCTTTACACCCGCATACATCAGAAGCATGTGGTAACCAACGTACTGCCAGATAGTAGGAATAAATACTGCAAGAAGTGCAGTGCTGTCATCTCCGAGCAAGCCCTTTGCGGGAAGTATATCCGCACAGCCGAGTTTTTCCAGGATGAACAGTATTACACCATGGGAAGGATCATAGATCTTTGACCACAGTGCACCGATAACTACTGATGAAATAAGAACCGGAACAAAATATACCGACAGGTACAATCGTTCTCCTTTTATCCCTCGTCCAAGCATCAATGCCAGTCCTAATGACAGGGGCAGCTGTATGAATACAGAAAGAGCTGCAAGTATAAATGCATTCTTCAAAGCCTTTCCCATATCATAAAGGTTCTTATTTTCAAAAAGCTCTATATAATTTTCGAATAATTTTCCAAAGAAACTGCGATCGTCTGTTTCCTTAGCTGTTAATGCATCACCGACTACTGTACTGGTATCTTCCTTCTCATCCAATACAAATGTCTTATCAGAAGCGTCAATCATAGAGAAATTAAAGAAGCTGTAATAAACCGATGAAACAATAGGTACAACTAAGATTGCAACAAACAGAAACAAGGCAGGCAATAAAAACAGAAATATGTTTATTCTTTTTGTGGTATTTTTACTCATAAAAAAATGTTACCTTCCTGTCTACAAAAAACGACCTTCCGGTACCTCCCCTAAAGGAGCCCGGAAAGGTCGTTTATAGTCTTAATTTAATAAGCCTGAAATCTTATTATCTGATATCCTTTGCTAAACCTGAAATGAAGCCAGCGCCATCAACTGAGCTGCTGTAAACCTTATCAACATAGCTAAGATAGATATCCTTATCAGCTGCGCTCATAGCGGTATCACCGAAAAGAACATAAGCCTTAGCTGCTGCACAGATTTCAGAAACTTTCTTGGTAAGTCCGTTAACCTTGCTGTCATCATAGTCAACCTTCCAAGCGGGAAGACCAGCACCATCAAGGTAACCATACTTACAGATAAGCTTTCCAAGAGCTGCTGCATACTCACCAGCGATAGCTGCATTCTTTGATGAAGCTGCTACTGCAAGAGTATCAGAAGGTCCACCGATAAGCTGTCCAAGCTGTGACTTTGCAGAATCGATAACAGGGAACTCAGCAACCTTTACCTTAGGGAAGAATGCTTCGTTAGCTGCGAAATCTGCACAGTTCCATGTACCATTCATATAGAATGCGTACTTGCCAGCCATGAAGTTAGCCTTGATGTCATCATTACCAAGAGAAGCACCAGCGGGATCAAAGTATCCCTTGTCGATCATTTCCTGCATGATTGCTACAGAATCAGCAACACCCTGATTGTTGTATGAAGCTCTGCCAAGGAAGATGTCGTTAAGAGCATCAGCACCAATCTTCTTCTCGATGATTGACTCTAAGTACTCAGTAACACACCATGTCTCACCACCTGCACAGCCGAAAGGATAGTAACCAGCTGCAACAAGCTTATCGCAGCAAGCGATAAGATCTTCATAGGTACCGGGAACATCAGTATAACCAACTTCCTTAAGAATGTCCATGTTAGCGAAAAGACCAACGATGTTCATTGTCAACGGAACGCCGTAATGCTTTCCTTCATAAGTGGTGTTTCCTAACATAACCTCAGGAAGATCTCCGTTAGAGATGTACTTTGCAAGAACATCGTCTAAGCAGTAAACTTTCTTCTGGTTAACGAAATCGCCAAGGAATGCACATGACCATGTAAAGAAGATATCCGGAACTTCGTCAGCTGCCATAGCTGCCTTAATCTTCTCTTTGTAAGACTCGTTCTCGAATGCTTCCCACTTGAAGTTTACATTGGGATAAGCTGCCTGCATGTCAGCTATAGCGTTCTCATAAGACTTACGGTTTGAGTCAGACTCAGTAGCGATACACCACATTTCAAGATCAGCCTTGGTGTCCTTTGTTAAGCCTTCGCTTGAACTTGAAGGTGCGTTGGTTGTTGTGTTGTTGCCTGTGCCTGCGGTGTTATTTTCCTTCTTGTCGCAAGCAGCAAGAGAGAAAACAAGTACAACTACAAGCAGAGTTGCAAGAATTCGTTTCATAATTCTCCTCCTTATAAATATGTGTGGCATTTCTGCCATTTTTATCGAAAGCGGTTATCCGCTCTGCGAACCAATTAATCATTCCGACTCAGTCGGAACCATGGACCACGGATACTCTATGGTCAAAACATCGCCATCCAGACTGTAATAAAGATAGGTATCCTCAAACTGGTCATTGTACATAAGCTTGATAGAATGATCACTCTCGTCTACCTGATAGTGTCCGGGAAAGTTCTGATCCTCATAGAATGTACCTTTTTCAGTAAACTCATATGAGTACTTCTCATCAAATGCCCAAACACCCTCAATGCTGCCTGCAGGTACGTCAGTGTACTTACCTTCTATTACCTGACGTTTGTAATCCTTCTTATCATACAGAAGCATTTTTTTGTGCTTCATGACATATCTCATCTTGAGCTCTTCATCACCCTTTAAGGTAAGATATGTATCATCTATAGCGTAACTGTCGTATCTTACATCTTTATAGGTAACGCTTCCATCAGCATTAAATGAAAGCACTTCCTTATTTTTCTCATAAACAGCTGCCCAGCTCTTTATATCGCTCGGATTTTGGGCTATCGGAGCGTTAGGATCAGACTCATCCAAAACTGTAGTCGGAGCTGCTGTCGGCTGCTTATTACCCGTGTCTCCGGTCTCTTTGTCCTTACATGCAGTAAGCAAAGATACCGATAAAACAAGCATTCCTATATATATAACAAACTTCTTATTTATCATAAATTCAAGCCTTCTTTTCTTCGACTTGTGACAAGTATATCCCTTTATCCTTTTCAAGTAAATGGAAATCTTTTACATCAATAAGCATCTTTTTTACATTTTTGACAAGGCATTCAAAATTTTTACATTCTTTTTTGTACATTATGCTTAATAAGTAAAATTTTAACTTGATTTATTACTTGCCGTTTGTTAAAATAGTATAAATATATATTTTTATCACTTAGTTTCTTAATACATTTTTTAAGAAGGGGAGTGCTCAGCTTGAAAAAACAGAAATTAATGAATATAAAACAGATGCTTATTCTGTTTGCCGTCGTACCGCTTCTTGTCGGTACCCTGGTACTGACAATGTTTACCGTTGAATTTTCGGTAAGTACGTTCACGGATGATATCAAGAGCGAGTTAAAACTAGCGGCCAAGAGCCTTAGGGAGTATTACGAATACGACTTGATAAACAATAACGATCTTGTGGACGGCTTCTGTGAATACGATACAGAGTATATCGACAGGATGGTCGAGACCGGTATCGAGTTTACATTATTTAAAGAAGATATCAGTTTCATGAGTACCATAAAGTCAAAAGACGGCGGACGTCTTGAGGGTACACAGGCCGGTCCCGAGATCTGGGAGGCATGTAAAAACGGCAATGATTATTTTGCAAAAGATACCCTGATAGACGGCACTGAGTATTATGCATACTATATGCCGTTAGGTACGGGTTCCGATATAAAAGGCATGGCTTTCGCAGGAAAAATAAGTACCGAAGTTAACAAACCCAGGAACACAATGTATTGGATCACCACCATCATCGCCGTTGCCTTGTTAGTGATAATCTTTGTGATCACAATTCTTCTTTCCAGAAGGATCTCGACTCCTCTCCGTAATATCGCCAATAATATAAAGAAGCTTTCCAACGGTGAATCGGTTACGATCAGAGCAAATTCAAAGATTCAGGAAACTGTATCACTTATCGAATCTGCTAAGAAGCTCTCATCACAGCTTAATAATTCAATTTCAAAGATCCGCTCCTCTGCCGAAGAGCTTAAAGCTTCAATGGATTCGACCACGGCTCTTGCAAAGCAGTCTGCTAACGGTACTGACCACATCGCCAAATCCATGGACAGCCTGTCCCGTGCAACCGAGACCATGGCAGAAAGTGTACAGGAGATCAATTCAAACGTTATCTCCATGGGTAACATGATAGACAACATCGTAGATAACACAGATCACCTCAATTCCAGTTCTTCAAAGATGCTCACCGCCAACGAAGAAGCAGCCGGCTGTATCGCAAATATGACTCTCAGCAGTACAAAATCAGCCGAGGCTATCGAGACGATCTCTCAGAAGATTTCCGATACCAACAGTTCCATCAGCAGGATTGAGGAAATGGTTGGATTTATCACAGAGATTGCAGACCAGACAAACCTGTTGGCACTGAACGCTTCCATAGAGGCAGCACGTGCAGGTGAAACAGGACGAGGCTTTGGAGTAGTTGCCGAAGAGATCAAACACTTGGCTGAGCAGTCAAATAACTCAGCACAGCGTATCACCGAGATAGTTTCAGAGATATCCGAGCAGTCCCAGGAATGTGTTTCCCAGTCTCAGGAGGTTGAAAAGATCATCTCCGAAGAGCAGAGACTCCTGGGTATCACCCGTGACAAGTTCAAGATACTTGATTCCGAGATCAAGACCTCCGTACAGGAGATTAATTCCGTATCAAGCATTACAGACGAGCTAAACAACATCAAGGAAGTCATCACCAACGCAGTAAGCGATCTCTCAGCTATATCAGAAGAGACTGCAGCTACCAACGAAGAGGTAACCTCTTCCATCACTCAGATTTCAAAGAATGTTGTAAAGGTAAGCAAAGACAGTGAGCATATGAACGAGCTGTCTGAGACCTTGAAGGAAGCTGTATCGTATTTTAAGATTTGATTATAAGCCAAACGCAAATAACTTCTTAGAACCCAGTGTTTTATGCTGGGTTCTTTTTAATTCTACACCTCATCCGGTCCTTCGGGCCACCTTCTCCTCAAGGAGAAGGCTTAATACATAAATTCAAAATCATAAAAAAGGGAACCCTCAGTCAAGGATTCCCTTTAAATATTTTCTTTATTATATTATAATTACTGTCCCATCTGTTTTGCAACTTCTGCTGCAAAATCTTCATTCTTCTTCTCAAGTCCTTCACCGGTCTCGAAACGAACAAATCTGTTTACATTAAATGTGCATCCGTTTTCCTTAGAAACCTTAGCGATGTACTGGCCAACATTTTCCTTATCCTCAGCCTTTACATAATCCTGGTCAACAAGGCAGATTTCCTTAAGTCTCTTAGCGAAACGTCCGTCTACAAGACCTGCAAAAATCTTGTTCTCAAGATACTCAGCCTTATGAGTAGCTGCGATATCTCTTAATGCCTGCATTCCCTCAGCAGACATAAAGTTGTACCAGAACTTGTTGTTCTTCTGCTCTTCGTAAGCTGCCTTATCCTCAGCACCCCACTTGTTTGTATCAAGTGCTTCCTGGATAACTGCATTAAGGATGGGCTTAGGAAGTGATGCAGGATCAGCAAGTGAGCTGTCAACTACGATCTCTCTCTCCTTAGCAAGAGTATCAGCAGAGATATCATCCTTCTTTACATATGTAGGATTCATAGCTGCAATCTGCATAGCAAGGTTCTTTGCACACTCAACTGTAGCATCGCTGTAAGGAGCATCAACGTCAAGAAGGATACCGATCTTGCCATTCATATGGATGTACTTTACAAGGAATCCGTTAGTGTTGCACTTAACAAAACGACGAATCTTAAGGTTCTCGCCGATAACTGCTACCTGAGCTGCACGAGCCTCATCAACAGTCTTAGAAGTATCAAACTTCCAAGGCTTTGCAAGGAACTCATCAATATTTGCTGCATCTGTCTCTGAAGCTGCCTCAGCAACCTGTTCAACATATGCTCTGAACTTCTCATTCTTAGCAACGAAGTCTGTCTCTGAGTTAACCTCTACGATAGCACCTGTCTTGTTGTCTGCAGAAATATAGATATCACTTACACCCTCTGCTGCGATACGTGCTGCCTTCTTCTCAGCCTGAGCAAGACCACGCTTACGTAAATACTCTATAGCCTCATCGAAATTACCGTCGCACTCTGCAAGAGCCTTCTTACAGTCCATCATGCCTGAGCCGGTCATTTCTCTTAATTCCTTAACCATTGCTGCTGTAATAGCTGCCATTTATTTTTCCTCCTGATTTGTATTTTTGAAGATCCTTATGCCTCTGCGTCAGCTTCAGCACTCTCAGCCTCTGCATCACTTGATACAGCGTCAACACCCTGATTTGCCTCGATAACAGCATCAGCCATCTTAGCTACGATAAGCTTTACTGCACGGATAGCGTCATCATTTCCGGGAATAACATAATCAAGTTCCTCGGGATCACAGTTAGTATCAGCGATACCTACAAGCGGAATACCAAGAGTATGTGCCTCATCAACACAAATCTTCTCCTTCTTAGGATCTACTACAAAGATACAATCAGGAATAGCGGGCATTTCCTTGATACCTGAAAGGTTCTTCTCAAGCTTCTCCCACTCCTTCTTGATCTGGATAACTTCCTTCTTAGGAAGAACATCGAATGTGCCGTCCTCTGACATCTTCTCGATAGCCTTAAGTCTTGCAATTCTTGTCTTGATGGTCTTGAAGTTGGTAAGCATACCACCGAGCCATCTCTCGTTTACATAGTACATACCGCAACGCTCTGCCTCTGACTTGATAGCGTCCTGAGCCTGCTTCTTTGTACCTACGAAAAGTACCTTTCCGCCGTTTGCAACGATATCTTTGATTGCGTAATAAGCTTCGTCAACCTTGCCTACCGACTTCTGAAGGTCGATAATATAGATACCGTTTCTTTCTGTGTAGATGTACTCTGCCATCTTAGGGTTCCAACGTCTGGTCTGATGTCCGAAATGAACACCTGCCTCCAGAAGCTGCTTCATTGAGATTACACTCATTTTCTTTTCCTCCATTTGGTTAATTTTCGCCTGTATTCTGCGACAACGGATACCGTTGCACCAAGCATCAGGCGGTTAATATTTTTAGTATCACGCCCTTTTGCGAGCGTAACCTTAAGAACTATATCATAAAGTTTCGAAAAATGCAAGAACTTTTTTAAAACTTAAATGTATCTTTTAATCCGAGCCATTTCTGGTCTCTGTCCGAAAGCTTTAATGCCACTCCGTCAATCGTGTATCCGTCTGCTGACGCACTACCGCGATACACTCCTTCCACTCTCGGCCATTTTACGCCTATCTCGGGATCGTTCCATGCAAGTCCGTCCTCATCTCCGGGATGATAGAAGTCATCACACAGATAACAGAACTCAGCAGTATCCGATAAAACCAGGAATCCGTGTGCAAATCCGCGCGGTACCAGGAACTGATGCTTGTTTTCCTCGGTAAGAAGTTCGCCGTGCCACTTGCCGTATGT
>JAEEVK010000090.1 GCA_016287095.1 Lachnospiraceae bacterium | reverse complement strand
GTATATGCTATAAAGGATAAGAAATGCGTTATCCTCAATGATGAAGAGATAGATGAGATGGTAAGAGGTTTTTAAGGTAATATGAGACTTAGACATAACCCAAAGGCAGATATAGCAGTAGAAAACAGTGAGTATGTGGAGCAGAATCCGAAGAGCAGGAAAGGGCATTGGGGAGAGCTCTTTGAAAATGATAATCCCACACATATAGAGATAGGCATGGGAAAGGGACAGTTCCTGATGACTCTGGCTTCGCAGAACCCCAACATCAACTATGTTGGAATAGAAAGAGTGCCCACTGTACTGTATAAAGCATTAAAGAAACAGGAAGAACTAAAATTGCCTAACCTTAGACTTATGGCATTTAACGCCGATGAGATAAATGAAGTGTTTGAAAAGGATGAGGTGGAGAGGATATATCTTAATTTCTCAGACCCCTGGCCTAAGGACAGGCATGCTCTCAGAAGGTTGACATCACCAAGGTTCTTGAAATTATACAATGAATTCCTTAAAAGCGATGGGTTTATAGAGTTTAAAACCGATAATAGAAGCCTTTTTGATTACTCTCTGGAAGCAGCATCAGAAGCCGGGTGGAAGACAAGGGACATTACTTATGACCTGCATAACAGCGAATATGCCGAAGGGAATATCATGACGGAGTATGAGGAGAAATTTTCGTCCATGGGAGTTCCGATAAACAAAGTTATTATATATCGATGATGATAATCCGTCTTCATAGAGCTGTAAGATTTTTCCTCTAAGTTTCTACTGCTAAAGAGGTCGAGTCATAGTTAGGAATGACATAACTTACAAGTAAATCCCGGATACAGTTCTGCGATTACCAAGATAATCCAAAACATAACCAATAAATTAGTTGCTAAATTCGTTTATTTACGATATAATAAAGCACATACAAGTCCGTATTTACAACATATAAATCGTAACACCATGTGACAAGGCATAATACATGGTTGTAAGTTTGTACGGGCATCGAAAAAGAGAAGTTTACGGAGGTTTACAATGAAGAAACAGGCTTTTAACCCTTATCTGCCTTCATGGGAGTATGTACCTGACGGTGAGCCCTATGTATTTGACGGAAGGGTATATGTGTATGGTTCACATGACCTGTACAACGGACAGGCATTCTGTCTGGGTGACTATGTAGGATGGTCAGCACCTGTGGATGATCTGGGCAACTGGAGATATGAGGGTATCACCTACCCCAGGATGGCTGATCCGGCAAATGACGGAAGAATGGTACTCTATGCTCCCGATGTAACTATCGGACCCGATGGCAGATATTATATGTATTATTGCCTGGACAAGGTACCGATTGTGTCTGTTGCAGTATGTGATACACCTGCAGGAAAATATGAATTTTACGGACATGTTCACTATCAGGACGGTACCAGGCTTGGTGAGAGACAGGGCGATGAGCCCCAGTTTGATCCCGGAGTGATCACAGAGGATGGAAAGACCTATCTTTATACAGGTTTCTGCGGTATGGGTGATAAGTCCAGAACAGGTGCATTCTGTACCGTGCTTGACAAGGATATGCTCACAATTATCAAAGATCCCGTAAGAGTTGTACCCGGATGTATGTACAGTGAGGGCAGCGGATTTGAGGGACATGCTTTCTTCGAGGCATCCTCCATCAGAAAGCGCGGAGATACATATTATTATATTTATTCGTCACAGGTAATGCATGAGCTCTGCTACGCTACATCAAAGTATCCTGATAAGGACTTTAAGTACGGCGGAGTTATCGTAAGCAATGCCGATATCGGAATAGACAGCTACAAGCCAAAGGAAATGGTAGCAGGTACCGTCGGAAACGATCACGGCAGTATTGTACAGATAGGTGATTACTGGTATATATTCTATCATCGTCAGACTAACGGTACATGGTTCAGCCGCCAGGGCTGTGCTGAGAAGATAAAGTTTGAGGCAGACGGTTCCATCAAACAGGTTGAGATGACCTCCTGTGGACTTAACGGGGGTCCCTTAGTAGGAAAGGGTGAATATCCTACTTATATCTGCTGCAACCTGTTTAATAAGGAGGCAAAGCCGGGTCCTTTCGGCATGGGTGCTTTTGGAAACAATGCAAAGATCATCATGGACGGACGCGATGGCGATGAAGAGCTTGGTTATGTATTTAATGTAAAGCAGGGTGATACCATAGGGTTTAAATATTTTGACTGTAAGGGGATCACAAAAGTGAGAGTCACCACCAGAGGCTATTCACATGGCGTATTTGAGATTAGGACGAGCTGGGATGGCGAGGTACTCGGTACTATAGAACTGATCAGCTCCAATTTCTGGGAAGCACATGAAGCTGACATTACCATCCCTGATGGGGTAAATGCGTTATACTTTACCTATAACGGTGGTGGCAGCTGCAGTTTTAAATCATTTGAATTGATATAATTGGGGTGAACACCTCATTAGTCCGCTACGCGGACAGCTCTTCGCCAGAGGGGCATCACAGTACTTTGTGTTGTGATATATTCCCCTTAAGGGGAAGCCTAAAGACAATCACGAGAACAATTTTGTAATTGACTAAAATTTTTTAGGAGGAAGCCGGTAAACGGCGTATAAATATATGGCAAAACAGAGAGAAGCATTAGTAACAAACATTTTTACAGCAGATCCTTCTGCTCATGTATTTAACGATAAGATCTATGTTTATCCTTCACACGATCTGCCCCATGACGGTGCTGATGACGATGAGGGTATAGAGTATGCTATGGAGGATTACCATATCCTTTCAATGGATAATCTGGATGAAGCTACACCTTGTATCGACAACGGTGAGGCGCTTCATATGAAGGATGTTCCGTGGGTAAGCAAGCAGATGTGGGCACCCGATGCTGCATATAAGGATGGAAAGTATTACCTTTATTTCCCTGCAAGAGATAAGCAGGGTGTATTCCGTCTGGGCGTTGCAGTAGGTGACAGCCCTGTAGGCCCCTTTAAGGCAGAGGAGAACTTTATCCCCGGCAGTATGAGTATTGATCCTGCGGTATTTGAGGAGAATGGCAGATATTACTGCTATAACGGCGGACTTTGGGGCGGACAGCTCGAGAAATGGATGACAGGTTCATTTGTTGAGAATCCCAGGGAGATCGGTGCTGATGAGCCCGCACTCGGACCGTTCTTTGCAGAACTGAATGAAGATATGAAGACCTTTAAGGCTACACCTAAGATGGTACAGATCATTGATGAAAACGGTGAGCCTATCAAGGCAGGAGATGAGGACAGACGTTACTTTGAAGGCCCCTGGATGCACAAATATAACGGACTTTACTATCTCTCATACTCAACAGGTACAACCCATTACCTGGTATATGCAACCGGTACCAGCCCTGAGGGACCTTTTACTTACAGAGGCAGGATAATGGAGCCCGTTATCGGCTGGACCACACATCATTCGATAGTAGAGTATCATGGAAAGTGGTATCTTTTCTACCATGATTGTGAGATCAGTAAGGGTATCAACCACAGAAGAAACGTTAAGTTTACAGAGCTGTTCTATAACGAGGATGGAACAATTAAGACAATACATCCTTATGATCACAAATAAATCAATAAACCCCTTGCAGATCCGAAAGATAAGCGAGGGGTTGTTTTTATTATGAAGATATATGCTGACAGGCTAAAACAAAAACTGTGCCAAGGCAACCATGACGGGCATGGTTATAATACAGACAATAGTGGTAAACGTTATCATACCGGCAGGTACCTCGGTGTCCCTGTCAAATTTTTGTGCCAGCATGCCGGAGAGTGCCGCGGAAGGAGCTGAGCACGCTATGATACAGGAGGTAGCTACACTGCTGTCTGTCTTTAGGATGAAACAGATCAGAAGTGCAACAGCGGGTGAGGCGATCAGCCTCAAAAAAGCCCCGATATAAACCCAGAGATTTGAAAAGGTAGCCTTTAGATCTGCATTTGCAAGGTAAAACCCGATGATCAGCATGGGAAGAGGTGTATTTAATGCGGCAAAGGACTGCAGCGGAGAAAGGATCATATTTGGCAGCTTTACCTGAGTAACAAAAAAGATTATCCCGATAAATATACCGATTATGGGCGGATTAAGCAGGATTTTCTTTAGAGACTGAAAAGCTGCAGATTGTTTATGAACGGTATCTTTTTCAGCATCAGGCTTTTTCAGGAGCTTAACCCCGTAGGTCCATATATAACAATGGAACATAGCGATATAGGCAGCTCCGTAAAACACTCCGATATCACCCAGTATAGCCTTCTGCAGAGGCAGGGCAAAATATCCGGCATTGGGAAATGCCGAGGCGAATCTGATAACACAGTTTTTATCGGGATTCTTTTCCCGGATCATAAGCTTTGCCATTACGCAGTTTATGAAAAAAACGATAAAAGCGGCCAGAAATGAAAAGCCCAGGTTAAATATCAGTTCCCCTTTAAACTCTCTTTGAAAAGAAACGATGATATTGGCAGGAGTCACTATATAGACCACGATGTCGATAAGACCTGATACACGTTCCTTGTTTAATACCCTGCATTTAGAGAGTATCACTCCGACGCCTATTATTATAAAAAGAATGACGACCTGAGTCGCCACCGAAGAAATATTTTCAAACATATTTTTTCCTTTAAAAAAGGTTCAGGTCCGCTCTGCTTCGCCATGTAGATAAATACTGAACCTTAAAATATTATTCTTCTTCCCCGATATTTTCCAATGCAGAGGGATCGATGCCAAGCATCTTGAGCATAGCCTTCTGAACATCATCAGGTGTCTGGCTGGCAAATTTCTTTGCCTCATCATCGGTCATCTTCTTAAGAGTCATAGTATAGCTATGGTCTTCATCTTTTCCTTCAAGGGTAAGAACGCCGTTGCTGATTTTGTATTCCTGCTTGGTGTTATTCGAAGCGGTTAATGTTTTATCATCATAGGTAAATGTCTCAGGCTCGTCCATCATGCTAATTGTAGCTTTGCCATCTTTTGCGGTAAGGCCGAACAAAACGCCGTTTGCCTCAAAATCTGCAAGTGTAAAGCCTGATTCAGCTATCATGTCTTTACCGTCCTGTGTGAATGATGTAAGCTTCCAGCTTCCATCAAGGGTCTCCTTGCTGCCGCACGCTGTCATGGATAATACCAAAACAAGTGCTAAAACAACTGCTAATAATTTCTTCATTTTCATACCTCCGAAATACTACGGGACCTGTCGTCCGTTTGCGAAGCAGAGACAGCTTTAAATAAACAATGCACATTATAACATATATTTTTGAAAAGTAAACTATTAAAATTGCTAAAAATTTTAGCAGGATACACCACAAAACATATAGTGATTGACTAATCGGGCAAATAATGATAAAATACATCACTGTAAATCGGAAGCTGCCGTATCTGTTTGGCGTACTTTGGAAGATATGGCAAAAGATATGATCATGTTATGTTTGAAGAAAGGTTTGAAGATGAAAGAAAATATGAAGAAAATACTAACAGTACTTATTTTAACACTTTCCATGTCAGCACTTGTTGCATGTTCAAAGGATGAGCCGGATCAGGGAGTAAATCCTACCGAGACTGTGACAAAAGAGCCGGAAGCAACTCCTACTGAAGCTGTAACTCCCGAACCTACAGCTACACCTGAACCCACTGCAACCCCCGAGCCTATCCCTACCGAAACAGAGGCGCTTGAAGTAACAGGTGAAGCCGGTTCAAGTGATGGCAAAACAGATGAGGAAGATATAACTCCTACAGAGGAGCCTGTAGTTACTGAGATTGATAACGGAAAAACTGATACAGATGACATAAAGACTGATGGCAATCCTTTACAACTGGTTTATATGACATATGAGGATGGCGCCGATATTGAAGCAGCAGAAGTAGCTTCTGCTTTTATCAACGGATTTTTGACATATGATGCTGAAACAACGATAAACAACATAGCGTGTGACGAAGCTCATAAGTCAGAGCTTGATGAGATCAATACGTCATTTGATGAGATGAAAGAGGCTATGGCTGCTATGGGTGATTATGATATTTCATCCATAATATCTGTAAACATCCTGGGCGGAAGACTGCTTACCGATGATGAAATACAGTATGCCGTACCCGGAGCACTGGTTGATGTAGAGAACGAAGTAACCGATCTTCAGGTGTTTTCTGCATCTTTGAGTTCGTCCATCCCTGCATTTGCTGAGAGCTATAAGGGTTCTTTTATGAATATAGTAGTAGGCAAATACAAGGGAGAATATAAGGTTATTATGACAGAAAATGTTTACGTTCCTGAGCTCGTTGATGATCCGGAGATCACTGATGTCCCTGAGATCATTGACGACCCGGTGATAACTGATGAACCTGAGGCAACTCCTACTCCTATGCCTATAGTGCCGGACGATGTGGATTATTCAGAAATGCTATATAAGTTCAGAGGTGATGAGACAGCTGATGAGATTGCCGCTCTGTATGCGGAAAGCAACCAAAATCTTGATATTTTAACAATGATATCATGTGTAGCCATGAATGAAGATGAACTTCAGGAGGAGATGGCTGAGATTGGCACAATGATAGCTCAGATTGAAGAGATGAAGACCCTTCTCACTGAGGACTCATATAAGGTAACACTTGGGGAGTCATCGGCAGTCGAGGATGATGTACTTGAGAAGCTTAAAGAAAAGACCACTCAGATTGATTGGGCTGATGTGAGTGATGTGACTAAATATTTGATCCGAACTGACATTACTATGTTTGACCAGACAAGAACTCAGGAAACGTATATATATGTGGGTAAGTACAAGGGTGAGTACAGGGTGTTAAATGCAGACGTCTATGATGATTTTGAGTAATGTGAAAAGGATATACTAAATGAGAAAATACTGTGTAATCGGCAATCCGGTCGGGCACTCAAAGTCGCCGCAGCTGTTTGAGAGGTTTTCAACCGAAAGAGGATTTATATATGGCACCGATGTTATATATGAAAGAAATGAGATAACCGACAAAGAACAATTGGAACGGTTTGTCTCAGAACTAAGAAGAGGTGTCTGGGCAGGATGCAATGTTACCATGCCGTGGAAAACGGAAATGGTTCATTTTATGGACGAAATCTCCGATATAGCGAGGATTACCGATGCAGTAAATACGGTGTCTTCTGCCGGAGGACGGCTGTACGGGGATTCTACTGACGGCAGAGGTATGCTGAATCCCATAAAAGAGGTTATGGGCAAAGAAAGGATCGGCTCTGCGGTAATACTTGGATGTGGCGGAGCTGCGAGATCCATCATAGCAGAGAGCCTGTTAAGGAATACCGGAAAAGTTACAATAGTGTGCCGTGGAGTGAATGAGAGCGAAGGGGACCGGGTTTGTGAGAACAGTAATGTGACAGCTTCACCTTCAAATCTGGATTTAACTCTTAACATGCTCAAACGCATAAAAAAGAAAAATACTGAAATAGTTTTTCTGGATACGGATGATACCGAATCCATCCAGGCGGCTATCGATGAGGCTGATGTCCTTATAAATTCCACACCTCTGGGTATGGCTGACGGACATGGGAATGAAGTAAAGCTGCCTCTTGACGAAAGCATTACTTTTAACAAAAGGCTTATAGTGGCTGACTGTGTTTATAACCCGGACGAGACATTGCTGATAAAGAAAGCGTCTGCTTCCGGATGCAGGGTGATCAAAGGCATCAGAATGCTGGAAGAACAAGCCAGGTGCGGAGTGGATCTGCTGCTTGGAAAGACTCACCGTTGAGGAATATTATAAGTAAAGCTGACTGATGCTACAGATAGGAGAACAAAACTATGACATTAATAATCATGGCTGCCGGTATGGGCAGCAGATACGGCGGATTAAAGCAGCTCGATCCGTTAGGACCCGGAGGAGAGTTTTTACTGGATTATTCCATTTATGATGCCATCAAGGCCGGATTTACCAAAGTCGTGTTTGTTATCAAAAAGGAAAATCTTGAACTGTTCAGAGAAACAGTAGGCGAAAGGATCGAAAAAGCCATCAAGGTAGAGTATGCATTCCAGACCATAGAGGATATACCTGAAAACGGGACTATACCTGAGGGCAGAGTAAAGCCCTGGGGTACCGCACATGCTGTATACTGCTGCAGAAAGTATGTGGATGAACCGTTTGCGGTTATTAATTCCGATGATTTTTACGGAGCAGAGGCATTTAAGTGCCTGGCTGATTATCTGGGAAAAACTCAGGCAAATGACAATATTCACAGATATTCTATGGCAGCATATATGCTAAAGAACACCCTTACAGAGAATGGCTCCGTTTCCCGTGGAGTATGTCTGGATAAGGATGGAAACCTGACTTCAATTACAGAGCATACCAAGATAGAAAGACTGTCTGATGGCAGGCTCATAAATACCGATGAAAACGGAAAGATAGAAGAACTTGATGAAAATCTGCATGTATCCATGAACTGCTGGGGATTTACTCCTGAGTTTTTCGGAACACTTGAAAAGGGATTAAATGATTTCTTTGAGATAAACAAGGGGGAGAAGCTGAACAAGGCAGAGTATTATCTCTTAACTGCAGTTCAGGATGAGATAGATGCAGGAACAGCGACAGTAAAGCTTTTAGAGACTGACGCAAAGTGGTTTGGAGTCACATACAAAGAAGACAGGCCGAAGGTAGTTGAGGCTATCAGAAAACTGATAGCAGATGGTGTATATCCCGAGAAATTATGGAAATAAAGGAGAAGAATATGTCAATTTTAGTTACCGGCGGAACCGGATATATAGGAAGCCATACAGTAGTTGAACTGCAGAATGCAGGCTACGAAGCAGTGATCGTTGATAATTTAAGTAATTCCAATCCTGAGGTTTTAAACAGGATAGAGGCAATAACAGGAAAAAGACCTAAGTTTTACGAGGCAGACATCAGGGATAAGGAAGCATTAAAGAAAATATTTGCAGAAAATCCCGATATTGAATCATGTATTCATTTCGCAGGTTTGAAGGCAGTAGGCGAGTCCGTAAGTAAGCCCATGGAATACTATAATAACAATATTTACGGTACACTGTGTCTCGTTGAAACCATGCGTGATGCAAATGTAAAGAACATAGTGTTCTCATCATCGGCTACAGTATACGGTGATCCTGCATTCATCCCGATAACCGAGGAGTGTCCCAAGGGTGCATGTACCAACCCTTATGGCTGGACAAAATCCATGCTTGAGCAGATATTATCTGATATCACCGTGGCAGATAAGGAATGGAATGTGATACTTCTCCGTTACTTTAACCCCATCGGGGCTCATAAGAGCGGTACTATGGGTGAGAACCCCAGCGGTATCCCCAATAACCTTATGCCTTACATAACACAGGTAGCTGTCGGAAAACGCGACCACTTAAATGTTTTTGGAAACGATTATGATACTCATGACGGAACAGGTGTAAGAGATTATATCCATGTAGTTGATCTTGCACTCGGTCATGTAAAGGCATTAAATAAGATCAAGGAAAACTGCGGACTTAAAATATACAATCTGGGTACAGGGCATGGCTACAGTGTGCTGGATATAGTAAAAGCATTTGAAGAGGCCAGTGGTGTAAAGGTACCCTATGTTATAACTGACAGACGTCCCGGAGATATCGCAACCTGTTATGCCGATGCTTCACTTGCCAAGAAAGAACTCGGCTGGGAAGCAAAGTTCGGTATTAAAGAGATGTGTGAAGATTCCTGGAGATGGCAGAAGAACAATCCGGAAGGATATTGATCAGATTAGAAAAGGTTGGTATAAGTCAGTAAGATGGGATTCAATAAGAAAAGCATAACTTCTATATTATTAATTATACTGACCGTAGTTTCCGGGTTTGCCTTATATACCTACGGCAACGGCGGGCTGAATCAGATATTGATCATCCTGCATTTTGGAATACTGGTAACTTTGGCGCTGTTAAACAATATACTGTCGGATAAGTTTGTCCTGATAGTGCTGTTTATAAATCTGGCATCGATAGTCATTACGATGATGTACCATTCGAGCTTCGGAGTTTCCATAGTATTCCTAAACATGCTGCTGGCCTGTTTTGTGTTTAACAACATACAGGTGGAAAAGAATATATATTTATTCCTGCACCTGATACCGGCAATCCTTTGGACAATAATAGTCATTTTCTCGATAAAGGGAGATTATCCCATATCCACAGGAGAGATTTTTGATTACAGCTTTTTCGGGATAATATATCAGAAAAATACGGTTGGAATAGTGGCTTTGGGCTGTATATACAGCTGGCTTGCCATATTGGAAACATTTGATATCAGAAGGATTACGAAAAACATAATTTCAGTCCCTATAATAGTGGTATTTTTGCTTAAGATACTGGAATCAAACTGCCGTTCCGCAACATTTGCAACTATACTGTTCTGCGTGCTGTATTATTTCATAAGAAATGAAATACCATATAAATGGTACTACATAATACTGCTCATAGGCATTATATTATCCGGACTCTTTACCATATATTATGTGGAAAATGTAGTGGAAATAGATCTGGGTGATGTCATGGGAAGAAATACCTTCCACAGATTGGGTACCTGGGAGGCTGCATTTAATCTTATAAGGCGTTATCCGATATTCGGATCGGGTACGGACATAAAGATGCTGATATATGATTCGGCGCATAATACGGTATTAAGTATTCTTAAAACCATAGGTATCATACCTACGGTAACATATGCTTTATGCTTTGCAAAACGTTTACCTGACAGAAAAAACAACAGATATGAGAGAATA
>JAEEVK010000089.1 GCA_016287095.1 Lachnospiraceae bacterium | reverse complement strand
TAGCGCGAGCTTAGCGAGCAGAACCTCCTTGTGAGAAATAGTAGTATATAGGAAAAAAAATAGGAGGAAAAGGCGAAGATGTCACGAGTAGGAAGAATGCCTATCGCGATACCTGCAGGCGTTACTGTAGATATTGCAGAAAATAACCATGTGACGGTAAAAGGACCCAAGGGAACTTTGGAGAGAACTCTCCCGTCCGAGATGGAGATCACAAAAGAGGGCGAGGAGATTATTGTTAAGCGTCCCAACGACCTCAAGAGAATGAAGTCGCTGCATGGACTTACCAGAACCCTTATTTCCAACATGGTCATCGGTGTTACTGATGTTTATCAGAAGGTTCTGGAGGTTAACGGTGTAGGTTTCAGAGCTGCTAAGCAGGGTAAGAAGCTCACACTTAACCTTGGATTTTCACATCCTGTAGAGATGGAGGATCCTGAAGGTATCGAGACAACAGTTGAGAACAACATCATCACTGTTAAGGGTATCGACAAAGAAAGAGTTGGCCAGTTTGCGGCAGAGATCAGGGACAAGAAGCGTCCTGAGCCGTACAAGGGCAAGGGAATCAAGTATTCCGATGAAGTTATCCGTCGTAAGGTCGGAAAGACCGGTAAGAAGTAAGGAAAGGAGTAAGAGATGGTCAGCAAGAAAGCAAAAGCTGTTGTTCGTGAAAATAAGCACAGAAGACTTCGCCATACGCTCTCCGGTACTTCTGAGAGACCCCGTATGTCAGTGTTCCGCAGCAACAATCACATGTATGTTCAGATCATTGATGATACAAAGGGTGGTACGCTGGTAGCTGCTTCTACAGTAGAGAAGGAAGTATCAGACGGTCTCAAGAAGACTAATGATACCGATGCTGCAAAGAAGCTTGGCGGCGTAATTGCAAAGCGTGCTCTCGATAAGGGAATCAAGACGGTGGTATTTGACAGAGGTGGTTTCATCTATGCAGGCAAGGTTGCCGCACTCGCAGATGCAGCCAGAGAAGCCGGATTGGATTTTTAAGGAGGAAGCATAGATGAAGCGTTCAATGGTTGACGTAAGTCAGATAGAAGAATTAAAAGAGAATGTTGTTTCCATCAAGCGCGTTACCAAGGTAGTTAAGGGTGGTCGTAATATGAGATTTACAGCGCTTGTAGTTGTAGGTGACAAGAAGGGACATGTAGGCGCCGGCTTAGGCAAGGCTACCGAAGTTCCCGAGGCTATCCGCAAGGGCAAGGAAGCTGCTATGAAGCATATGATCGAGCTTCCTCTTGATGAGAACGGAAGCGTTCCTCATGATTACATCGGAAAATTCGGTTCAGCTACTGTGCTTATGAAGAGAAGCCCCGAAGGTACCGGTATCATCGCAGGCGGCCCTGTACGTAACGTATTAGAGCTTGCAGGCTTTAAGAACATCCGTACAAAGTCACTTGGTTCAAACAACAAGCAGAACGTAGTTCTTGCTACAATCGCAGGCCTCAATGAGTTAAAGACTCCTGAGCAGGTTGCAGCAGCTCGTGGCATCAGCGTTGATGAGCTTATGGCTTAATCTTAAAGGAGGATATCATGGCAGATAAATTAAAGGTTACATTAGTAAAATCTACTATTAGTGCCCTTCCTAAGCATAAGAAGACTGTTGAAGCTTTAGGCCTTGGTAAGCTTAATTCTTCAAATGAGCTTCCGAACAACGAGGCTGTAAAGGGAATGATTTTCCAGGTTAAGCATCTGGTTAAGGTAGAGGAAATCTAATCGGTAGGGACACAGGGTTCTTATCGGAAAGGAGAACAAAATGAATTTATCAGATTTAAGACCTGCCGAGGGTTCGGTTAAGAGCAACAACTTCCGTAAAGGTCGTGGACATGCTTCAGGAAACGGAAAGACAGCAGGTTATGGACATAAGGGTCAGAAGGCTCGTTCAGGCCGTCCGAGAGCAGGATTTGAAGGTGGACAGAATCCTTTCTTCAGAAGACTGCCTAAGAGAGGCTTTAACTGCAGGAACACAAAGGAAATTATTACTATTAATGTCAGCATGCTTGAGAAGCGTTATGAGAACGGAGCTGATGTTACTATCGAAAGTCTTATGGATGTAGGTCTTATCACCAATCCTAAGGATGGAGTTAAAATACTTGGGAATGGAGAATTAACCAAGAAGCTCAATGTTAAGGTAAACGCTTTCAGCGCTGTTGCAAAAGAGAAGATTGAGGCACTTGGTGGAAAAGCAGAGGTGATCTGATATGTTTAAAACAGTCATCAATGCGTTTAAGGTTAAGGAAATCAGGATGCGTCTCCTGTTTACCCTTTTCTGCCTGGTTATAGTCAGGATCGGTTCTAACATCACCGTTCCTTCTATCAACAGCGATATGCTGGCAGAGTGGGCAAACAACCAGCTTGCAAGTGGTCTTCTCGGAACACTTACAGGTGGAGCTCTTTCGAGCTTATCAATATTCGCACTCAGCATTTCTCCTTACATCAATGCAGAAATTATCATGCAGCTGCTCACCATAGCTATTCCCCGTTTAGAGGAAATGCAGAAAGATGGTGAAGATGGAAGACAGAAAATACAGAAGATTTCAAGATATCTTACTGTGGTACTTGCTCTCATCGAATCAAGCGCTATGGCTATCAGTTTCGGCAGAAGCGGATATTTTGTAAGCGGAAGCAGCTATACATTAAGAGATGTTGCTACTGTTGCACTTGCATTTACAGCAGGTACAGTATTTCTTATGTGGCTTGGTGACAAGATCACAGAGAAGGGTGTTGGAAACGGTATATCAGTTATCCTGTTGATCAACATCGTAGCTCGTCTTCCTCAAGATCTGAACACTCTGGTTACTACCTTTGTTACCGGCGCAAGCTCAGTAGTATGGGCAATAATCAGTGCAGTTATCATTGCAGTTATCATTATCGGCATGGTAGCACTTATCGTTCTTCTTCAGGATGCTGAAAGAAGAATCCCCGTTCAGTATACCAGGAAGATAGTAGGAAGGAAACAGGTCGGAGGTCAGGGTTCAAGTATTCCCTTGAAGGTTAACACTTCAGGTGTACTTCCTGTAATCTTCGCTATGTCAATCCTTCAGTTCCCTATCATCATTGCTTCGTTCTTCGGAGTACAGGGAAACAGACTCGAAGGCAGCAACTTTGGTACAAAGCTTCTGTATCTCATCGATCAGAATCACTGGTTCCATTTAAGCCCTGAGGGTGAATTTAAGTATACTTTAGGCGCTATTATCTATATAGCACTTATCCTGTTCTTCGCATATTTCTATACAGCAGTTTCATTCAATCCTATAGAGATATCGAATAACTTAAAGAAGCAGGGTGGATTTATCCCCGGTATCAGACCCGGAAAGCCCACTTCAGATTACCTTACTTCTATCCTTAACAAGGTAATCTTTATCGGAGCTATAGCACTTGCAATCGTTGCTATACTTCCTATATTCTTCACAGGAATCTTTGATGTCAGCGTTTCGTTCGCTGCAACCTCTATCATCATCGTTGTAGGCGTTGTCCTTGAAACTATGAAGCAGGTTGAGTCAATGATGGCGGTACGTCATTATAAGGGATTTCTTGATAGCTAAGTAATTTGTCACCGGCGGGGAAAATTTCCTCGCCGGTTATTGTGATAATAATCATCATTTCGGAGGATGGTAATATGAAAATCGTAATGTTAGGTGCTCCCGGAGCAGGAAAAGGTACACAGGCTAAGATGCTTGCAGCTAAGTACGGCATTCCTCATATCTCTACCGGCGATATCTTCAGAGCCAATATCAAAGAAGGTACAGAGCTTGGTAAGAAAGCTAAGGAATATATGGATCAGGGTCAGTTAGTTCCCGATTCACTTACACTGGATCTGATCATGGACAGATTCAGCAAGCCCGATTGTGCAAACGGCTATGTGCTTGATGGCTTCCCCAGAACTATTCCCCAGGCAGAAGCTCTTACAGCTGCTTTAAAGGCTAAGGGTGAGAAGGTAGATTTCGCCATCAATGTAGATGTACCTGATGAGAACATCATTAACCGTATGTCCGGCAGACGCTGCTGCTTAAAGTGCGGCGGTACTTTCCATGTAAAATACAATCCTCCTAAGACAGAAGGCATCTGTGACCTCTGTGGCGCAGAACTCGTTATCCGTGATGACGATAAGCCCGAGATAGTAAAGAAGAGACTCGTGGCATACCACGATCAGACACAGCCCCTCATTGACTACTATGAGAAAGAGGGAGCATTAAAGAACGTTGACGGAACCGTTGATGTTGAAGTAGTATTTGAAAACATAGTAAAGATTTTAGAAGCCTGAAAGGCATAATGCGATATATTTGGCGGATGTATCGTGTGGAGACAGAGCAGAAAGGTTACAGAAATGGGAATAACAATTAAATCAGAACGAGAGATAGAGCTCATGCGCGAGGCAGGAAAGATTCTATCCAAGGTACATGATATACTCGCCAAAGAAGTAAAGCCCGGTGTATCTACCTATCATATAGATAAGATCGGGAAAGAAGCAATATATGATTTCGGATGCAAGCCGTCCTTTCTGGGATATGACGGATATCCCGCATCCATCTGTGTATCGGTAAATGATGAGGTCATCCACGGTATCCCCAGTAAGTTCAGGATACTGAAAGAAGGAGACATAGTAAGCTTAGATGCAGGCGTTATATACAAGGGCTACCAGTCGGATGCCGCCCGTACACATGCCTGCGGAGAGATATCTCCCAAAGCAAAGGAACTTATAGAGGCAACAAGACAGAGTTTCTTCGAAGGTATCAAATATGCAAAGGCAGGCCACTTTTTGCATGAGATCTCCGCAGCCGTTGAAGACTGCATAACTCCGCACGGATTTACCTGTGTAAGAGATTTCGTAGGTCACGGCATAGGTCGTGAGATGCATGAGGAGCCCCAGATACCCAACTTCCATCAGAAGAGACGCGGACCTAAGCTTTATCCCGGTATGACACTGGCCATCGAGCCCATGGTAAATATAGGCAGACCTGAAGTAGTCTGGATGGATGATGACTGGACCATTTGTACAGAGGATGGTTCACTGTCAGCACATTATGAAAATACAATACTTATAACAGAGGGTGAACCCGAGATACTCTCACTTGTTCCCCCGAGTACACTATAATATGTCGTACGATTCAAAAAAGGAGAAATTGAATGTCGAAAGCAGACGTAGTTGAAATTGAAGGCACAGTAGTAGAAAAATTACCCAATACCATGTTCCAGGTAGAGCTTGAAAACGGACACAGAGTACTTGCACACATCAGCGGCAAGCTCAGAATGAACTTCATCAAGATAGTTCCCGGAGATAAGGTAACACTTGAACTTTCACCCTATGATCTGACCAAGGGCAGGATCATCTGGAGAGATAAATAAAAATTTTTTAAATTATGCACAAAAAAAGTTTGACATTTACTTTGCGGTGTGATAGTATTATCATGTTGGACTTTTTTGACAATTAGAACTACAAAGAAAGGTGTGAAGAAGATGAAGGTTAGATCTTCGGTTAAACCGATTTGCGAAAAGTGCAAAGTAATCAGGAGAAAGGGAGCCATCAGAATCATCTGTGAGAATCCCAAGCACAAGCAGAGACAGGGCTGATATATTGACTGAAAACTAAATATAGATAGCACATGCTTTCTGCGTTATAATACCTGCGGGTATTATGATATTGTGGGCAAAAATCCGTGAGGATTTATTGCTAAAAAGCAGAGTGTCATCATCACTCTTGCTTTACCGTAAGGTACACAATTTAAAGCGGCTGAAAATGTTTAAGCATCACTATGCTTAAACGGGGCATACTGCCACAAGGGCAGAGTATGCTTTATGTTCACGCCGGTTTAAGACCGGCTATTATTATTTTATACGGAGGTGCAAAAGCGCGTATGGCTCGTATCAGTGGTGTTGATTTACCTAGAGATAAGCGTGTAGAAATCGGACTTACCTATGTATATGGCATAGGCAGAGTTAGTTCAAACAACATTTTGGAAAAAGCTAATGTAAATCCGGACACAAGAGTTCGTGATCTTACCGATGATGAAGTTGCAAGGATCGCAAAGATCGTTGATGCAGAGTACATGGTAGAAGGTGACCTTCGCCGTGAGACAGCTCTTAACATCAAGAGACTTCAGGAAATCGGCTGCTACAGAGGAATCCGTCATAGAAAGGGTCTCCCTGTTCGTGGACAGAATACCAAGAATAATGCTAGAACTCGCAAGGGACCTAGACGTACCGTTGCGAACAAGAAGAAATAATTAGGAGGAAGGCTTAAAATGGCAGCAAAAGCAACAGCTAAAAAAGTCACAAAGAAGCGTGTTAAGAAGAACATTGACCGCGGACAGGCACATATCCAGTCATCTTTTAACAATACAATAGTTACTCTTACCGACGCTCAGGGCAATGCTATTTCATGGGCAAGTGCCGGCGGATTAGGATTCAGAGGCTCAAAGAAGTCTACTCCCTATGCAGCACAGATGGCAGCTGAGACCGCAGCAAAGGCAGCAGTTGTACATGGCTTAAAGTCAGTAGATGTTATGGTAAAGGGTCCCGGTTCAGGACGTGAAGCAGCAATCCGTGCACTGCAGGCATGTGGAATCGATGTTACAAGCATCAAGGATGTTACTCCGGTTCCCCACAATGGATGCAGACCACCCAAGCGCAGAAGAGTATAATAGGAGGTATATAAAGACATGGCAAGAGATATGGGTCCCGTATTAAAGAAGTGCAGATCTTTAGGCATTGAGCCCGGTTTCCTCGGAATTGACAAGAAGTCAAACAGGACTTTTGCAAGGGCTGGTAAGAAGGTCAGCGAATACGGATTACAGTTAAAAGAAAAGCAGAAGGCTAAGTTCATTTACGGCGTACTTGAGAAGCCTTTCAGAAATATGTTTGCAAAGGCTGAGAAGATGAGAACAGGCACAGCAGGTGAGAACCTGATGATCCTCCTCGAGCTCAGACTTGATAATGTTCTTTTCCGTTTAGGAATAGGCAGAACCAGGAAGGAAGCCAGACAGATCGTTGATCACAGACATGTACTTGTAAACGGCAAGTGCGTAAACATTCCTTCATACACAGTAAAAGCAGGCGATGTTATCTCCATCAAGGAGAAATTTAAGTCAGCACAGAGATATAAGGATATCCTTGAAGTTACCGGCGGCCGTTTAGTTCCCGCTTGGCTTGAGGCAGACCATGAGAATCTCACAGGTACAGTAAAAGAGCTTCCCACAAGGGATCAGATCGATGTTCCTGTAAATGAGGTGCTTATCGTCGAGTTGTACTCCAAATAATAATCAAATAAAGAATAAGGAGGGTTCAAGTAAATGTTCGGTTTTGAAACGCCATCACTTGAAATTGCAGAGATCTCTGAGGACAAGAAATATGGTCGCTTTGTTGTTGAACCGCTGGAGAGAGGTTACGGTATCACCCTCGGCAATTCTTTGAGAAGGATTATGCTTTCTTCACTCCCCGGTGCTGCTGTAAGCAGTATCAAGATTCCCGGAGTTGTTCATGAATTCTGTGGTATCCCCGGAGTTAAGGAGGATGTTACTGAGATCATTATGAATATCAAGAGCCTTGCTATTAAGAATAACAGTGACTCAGATGAACCCAAGAAAGCTTATATAGATTTTGAAGGTGAAGGAGTTGTTACAGCAGGCGATATTCATGCGGATTCAGATATTGAAATATTGAATCCTGAATTAGTAATTGCTACATTGAACGGCGGAGCTGATAGTAGACTGGAGATCGAGATGACTATCACAAAGGGCAGAGGCTACGTAAGTTCTGACAAGAACAAGAGCCCCGAGCTTCCTATCGGTGTTATAGCAGTCGATTCTATATATACTCCTGTTGAGCGTGTCAACATGAGAGTTGAAAATACCCGTGTAGGTCAGGTTACTGACTATGATAAGCTCACTTTGGATGTATGGACTAAGGGTACCATCACTCCCGAGGAGGCAGTCAGCCTCGCAGCCAAGGTATTAAGCGAGCACTTAAAGACATTCATTGATATATCCGACAAGGGCAGGGAAGCAGTTATCATTGAGCAGAAGCCCGAAATCGGCAGCACTGAAGCAGTACGTGAGATCAATATTGATGAGCTTGAGCTTTCAGTACGTTCATACAACTGCTTAAAGCGTGCAGGTATCAATACCGTTGGCGAGCTTGTAAACAAGACCGCTGATGATATGATGAAGGTTCGTAACTTAGGACGCAAGTCCCTGGACGAAGTTCTTGCAAAGCTTAAGGAACTTGGTTTATCACTTAGAGAGAGTGATGATTAATTGATTTTATACCATTTTATCAGGAGGAAAAAGAAATGGCCGGTTATAGAAAACTTGGAAGAACTGCTAGCCAGAGAAAAGCTCTTTTAAGAAATCAGGTTACAAATCTTCTTTACCATGGCAAGATCAGAACTACTGATACCAAGGCTAAAGAGATCCGTAAGATAGCTGAGAGCTTCATCGCATTAGCTGTTAAGGAAAGAGATAATTATGAGACCGTTACCGTTACTTCTAAGGTTGCCCGCAAGGATATGAACGGCGGCAGAGTTAAGGAAGAAGTAGACGGCAAGAAGGTTACCGTATTTGACGAAGTACAGAAGGAAATCAAGAAGGATAAGCCTTCAAGACTTGCTGCAAGAAGAAAGATGAATGCATTCCTTTATGACATAACTGAAGTACCTACAGAAGCAGCAGGCAAGAAGAAGGGTACCAAGAAGGTTAACCTTGCTGAGAAGCTTTTCACAGACATCGCACCTAAGTACGCAAACCGCAACGGTGGATACACACGTATCATCAAGATCGGTCCTCGTAAGGGTGACGCTGCTATGGAAGTTCTTATCGAGCTCGTATAATTACAGAATATAGAGTATATAATAAAAACACGGCAGATTCTGTCGTGTTTTTTATTTTGGACAAATCTGTTTTCAAAATGACAAGACAATAGGGAATTAAAGTGTTATGATAAACGTATGAGAATTCTCGGTGCAAAATAAGTTACTAAAGTTTATTTTTAAATAGGAGGCGCTAATGAAAAAGAATTATTATATTGTGTTGTTATTTTTGCTGATTGTATTATTAGGGTTGACGCAACAATCTGTATACGCATCTGATGAAGATGATGCATATATTAGATCGAATACAGAGTATCTTTATGATCCTGAAACTAATGAATATTTGCCAATCCAAAACATAGAAACAGAAATATCAGTTATATCTGATCAAAATGGGCATGATTATGAATTTGAACGTTTGTTTGAAGAAAAGAGGGTCAGCAATAAGGAATTTGCGGCTTCATCTCCAAAATATACAATAGATACAGCATATCAATATCCTGTTACTTGGGATTGTGAAGAATGGAAAAACTTTAACAATGTTATAGAAAAAAGGGAAGCCTGCTATGTTTCACCGGAATTGTTAAGGAATATGACTACATTAGCATTGGTAGAAACAGTTGTTAAATATCCCCTTTTAGTGGATATATTTGCTTTTGACACCATTGAAATGGGGATAGACTGGGTATCTGATTATTTTGTTGGTATAGATGAACTGTTCTCTAGAGAGGATGCCATTGAATGCTTGTTAGAGTATTCTGCGGTTATTTGTGAGGATGATGAGTATAGCGATTTTTATAAGTCCAGCATCGAAATAATTGTAAAGGTACTTGACGGAAGAGGAAATGAAGATAATAATGTTCCATCGTTTCGTTATACGAATTCTTATGTATACACACCTAATGGAAGTCAGGTTCAGGCAAGATATGGATATACATGGAGTGATTGGGGGATGACCAGTGGAGATGCCATGACTGCTCATAATGCTGTTAAGTCAGCATACCCAAATGCTGTGGAAATAACTAATGCTAATCCGAGTTATAATTGTCACTCATATGCATGGCATCAACAATCTAGTTTGAATAATTACTGGATTAGTGATCCTTCTGCATATATGACCGACGGGAGCTATTCAGCTTCAACGCCTGTGGCTGGAAGAAAAATCACTTATAAACAGAATGGAATTCTTAAGCATTCTGGTGTAGTAGAAGTAGTTGGTCCTACTACAGATACTACATATGTTACATCTAAATGGTCGTGGTATGGTTTGTTTTATCATAAGGTAAATGACTGTCCATATTATGTTACTGCTCAGAACATTTCATATTGGAAGTTGAATTGATTTGATTTGATATTTATGGCACGATGAAATAATAGTGTTCCGTTTTTACATAAATCCATTTTAAAAAAGAAAAATATTATTATAAAAAATGACTATATACAAAGCTCAGCAGTCCTGTCATCCTGAGCGAAAGCGAAGGATCCTTTAAGCTTAAAGGCATAAGATTCTTCGGTGTACTCAGAATGACAAAGCTTGTCACATGTCATAGAAATAAGCTTGCTGACTATTGTATATAGTCATTTTATAAAAAGCATGATACAATACATATAAGTTAAAGTTTTGGAGGCATACTCATGGAGTGGTTACCATATGTTCATGATGCAATAGAATATATCGAGGCCAATCTGCTTACTATTCAGAATGCACGAGAAGTGGCAAATGAATTAAGCATGTCCGAGGTACATCTCCAGAAAGGGTTTCATATAATTACAGGTTTTTCACTGGCAGAATATATAAGAGACAGAAGACTTTATGAGGCAGCTGTTGAAATAGTATCTACGGATACAGGCATAGTAGATATAGCACTGAAGTATGGATACGAGGCTCAGGATGCATTTACCAAGGCATTTATCCGGTTTCATGGCCTGGCTCCGGGTGCGCTGAGAAAAAAAGGGGACGGGTATAGATTATTCCTTCCTATAAAGGTAGAGTTGGTAGTTCATGGTGGCATGAACACAACCCTTAAGACTATAAATAAATATCCGTTTACCTTGATTGGATAT
>JAEEVK010000088.1 GCA_016287095.1 Lachnospiraceae bacterium | reverse complement strand
ATTATGATGCGTTCATTATATTCCGGTGTTTCCGGATTAAAGGTTCATCAGACTAAGATGGATGTTATAGGTCACAATATTTCTAACGTTAATACAATCGGTTTCAAGGCAGGCCAGGTTAATTTCTCGGATATTTTGTATCAGACAACTGCAAATGCTTCAGGTCCCAATGCTCAGGCCAATACAGCAGGTACCAACGCAAGGCAGATAGGTCTCGGTGCATCCGTAGCTTCTATCACAAATACCGTTACACTTTCGGGCGGAACTCAGAGAACCGATAATGCTCTTGACCTTATGATTGAGGGCGAACAGCTCTTCATAGTTAACAACGGTATACAGAATTACTTTACAAAAGCAGGTGCATTTACCATTGATGCTGCTGGTGTTCTGTGTAACAACGGCGGATGCAAGGTTATGGGATGGCAGGTAGATCCTCAAAATCCTGACAGATGCATAAAGGATACCGTATCTGAACTTAGGGTTAAATCTCCCGAAAACAGCTATACCGAGCCTGAAGCTACCACAGACGTTTACTTCACGGGAAACTTTGACTATAAAGATGCACAGTTTCAATCTGATGAAGGAAAGACTACAACGATATCCTTCTATGATAAAACCGGACAGAACTATATGGCTTTGCTCAGTGTTAAAAGTGTTGATACAACAGACGATAACGGAGATTATACCGTTTCGGTTACCGATATTCTTGACTCAAGCGGAGAATCGATATTCAGAAAGTATAATGAAACTACAAAACAATATGAGGCCAATCCTACCATAACCAGTATTAATTTCGGCACAGATACAAACACCTTTACAGCTGCTGTAGATGCTAATACCGGTGCGGTTACATTGACAGGTACCGGAGTGCCGCTCCAGTTTGATTCCAGCACAGGCCAGTTCGCAATTGTTGGAACTGATACCAACAAGCCGAAATCAGTTGGATTTGAGATATTGGATAACTCAGGCAATTCCCCGTTTTCAAAGATTGACTGTGATTTCTCCAATCTTACAATGTATGCAAGCAGCGGTTCGTCTTCGTTGGCCAGCCAGAGAGGAAACGCTGAGAATGGCACCGGCACAGGCAAACCTAAGGGAAGTATGACCGGAATCTCGGTTGATACATCCGGACGTATTTATGGTTCATATGACAATGGCGATAAACGTCTTCTTTGTCAGATTGCCGTAGCACGTTTCTCTAATCCTGCAGGTCTGGAGGCTGTAGGAAACAGTCTGTTCGTGGATACACTTAATTCTGAGAAGTTCAACGGAATAGGTGAGGAGATAACTCAGAGTGGCGGAAAAATCAGCTCGGGCGTTCTGGAGATGTCCAACGTAGACCTTTCAACAGAGTTCACATCCATCATCACCACACAGCGTGGATTCCAGGCAAATTCAAGGGTTATCACCACTTCTGATACCATGCTCGAGGAACTTATCAACCTTAAACGTTAATGATTTAGTAAAATCGGCTTGAAAACCAAGGCCGGCAACGCGAAAAACCGTTGCCGGCCCTAATTTTTTGTTTACTTTTTTCCTTAAGAATGTTATTATAAAAGAGAATATTTTTTTCATACTTTTATAGACAATTTAGGAGAAAAATGTTATGATAGATGTAACTAAGCTTGATGGCAAGGAGATAACTGTAAATGCCGAGCTGATAGAGTATATCGAAGAGATTCCCGAGACGGTGATCACGCTGACTACGGGCAAAAAAATAATTGTCAAAGAAAGTAGACAAAAGGTCAAAAGTTTAGTAAAATCATATAAGAGGGATTTTTTTGAAAAATATATTCTTGATGAACAAATCGATTAATAGACTAAAATTACACATAGGGTGGTGATTTTTTTGGATCTGGCGACGATTATAGGACTGGTCGCAGCGTTCTTGCTTATGATATTCGGTATGGTATTTGATTCAAATACCATGAGCGTAAACTTTGGCGCGGTAAAGGCATTCATTGATGTACCTTCGCTGCTGATCACTTTCGGTGGAGCATTCATGGCTACCATGGCCATGTGTGACAGTCCCGGAGAGTTCGTAAAGAGTCTTAAGAGCTTTACACTTAACTTTAAGACTGTCCCCATGAACGAAGAGGAGACGATCAAGTCAATAATCAATCTTTCAAATATAGCCCGTAAAGAGGGCTTGCTTGCTTTGGAAGAAGCAGCAGGAAGTATTGAGGACGATTTCATGAAAAAGGGAGTACTGCTCATAGTTGACGGTACCGACCCTGAGCTTGTACGATCCATTATGGAGACTGAGCTCTCGTGTATAGAGACTAGACATAAAGGAAATGTGGGTTTCTGGGAAAACCTGGGATCCATGGGTCCTGCATGGGGTATGATCGGTACCCTGATCGGACTTATCAACATGCTTGGTAACCTGTCGGATGTTAGTACCGTAGGACCTTCCATGGCGGTAGCCCTTGTTACTACATTCTATGGTTCCGTCCTTGCAAACTGGATATGTACACCTACAGCTACTAAGCTTAAGGCAACCAATGATAAAGAGATTCAGATGAAGGAGGTCATGGTTGAGGGCCTTCTCTCTATCCAGGCCGGTGAAAACCCCAGAGTTATAGAGGAAAAACTCAAGTCCTTCTTAGCACCTGAAGCAAGAGCTAACTTCTCATCAAGCGAAGGCGGAGAAGAAGGCTGATAGGAGGAAGTTAAATGGCGAAAAAAAAGCAGGAAGATCCGCCTAAAGGTTCACCCGCCTGGATGGCGACATTCTCAGACCTGATGAATCTTCTGCTCTGCTTCTTCGTTTTGCTCTTCTCCATGTCAAGTGTCGATGCAAACAAATGGGAAGAGGTTGTAGCTTCCATGACGAGTGCGTTCAGTGTATTCGAGGACGGCAGCACGACCATAGGTGAAGGCACCCTGGTAGGTATGGGTACCACACAGCTTTCCAACCTTGATGAATATTACTCATCCTTGGGACAGAAATCCGAGGATAACGGAGAGGATTACAGGGATGAGCCCGGGGAAAAGGACCAGGGTTCCGACGATCAGAAAAACGACGGAAAAACTCCCGATGATTCTCAGGGCGAGGGCAAAAAGGAAGATATAGAGATCGGAGAAGGCAAACTGACAGAGGCTCTGGAAGCCGCAAACTGGAAGGAGACCACAGAGATGGTCGATGCCATTTCCGAGATGACGGAAAGATATAATATCAGCGGCCTTATGGAAGTTGGTATGGATGTAAACGGAAAGTATGTAGAGCTTACCATCAGCGGTTCGGTACTTTTTGAATCCGGCAGTGCTGAGCTAAAGAAGGAATGCCTGCCGTTGCTTTCAAAGGTGGGAGATATACTTAAGGTTTACTCGGGCAATAATGTTCAGGTTATAGGACATACCGATAATATACCGATGAAATCTCAGACATATTCAAGCAATGATATCCTTTCATCGGCCAGGGCCATTAGTGTTTCACATTACCTGATAAATGAAAAGGGTGTTAGCGTGGAACATATTTCCTGGACAGGACGCGGAGAGTATGATCCTATAGACACAAACTCGACTGCAGAAGGAAGAGCAAGAAACAGGCGTGTAGAGATCAGAATTTACAACTCGCTCAGTTCGTAAAATAATATCTTTAAACAGAGAGGTATTTGCATTATGAAGAAAAATATGCTCACGATACTGGTTATCATACTTTGTATCGTAAATCTTACATTAAGTGCATACATTGTGTTTACGGTGGTTCCGAACGCACAGAGAACCGATCAGCTGATCACCAAGATACTTCAGATCATCGATCTGGAGCTTGAATCACCTCTTCCGGCTGATATCAATAATACATACGATATTGAGAATATCGAAAAGTACGAGATTGAGGATATGACCGCAAATCTGGCAGCAGGTACCGACGGAAAGGCTCATTTTGCAAAGATTTCTGCAAGCTTAACCATCAACAATGCAGATGATGATTATGAGAAGCTCAATCCTAAGGTTGAGACCATGAAGAGTGATATCATCTCTATCATTAAGACACATGTATCCAGTTATGATAATGAAGAGCTTAGCAAGCCTGAGACAAAGAAGGCTGTAAAGGAAAAGATACTTGGTGACATTCAGACATTGTTTAATTCTAAATTTATTGTAGATATCACTGTTGACTATTTGATCTCGTAAGTGAGTTTCAAGCTTTAGGAGGAGCAGCTATGGGTGATGTATTATCCCAAAACGAGATTGATAATCTGCTGGCGGCGCTAAGCAGCGGTGAGCTCGATGCAAGCAATATCAAAGATGCCGGTGAGCGAGCCGTTAAGAATTATGATTTCAACAGGCCCTCTAAGTTTTCAAAGGAACATTTAAGGACACTGGAGATCATATTTGAACATTATGCCAGATTACTTTCAACCTCACTTCCGGCGTATTTGAGGAAGAATGTCCAGGTTGAAGTAGTCAATGCCGAAGCTACGATTTATCAGGAGTTTACAAACTCGCTCACTAACCCTGTACTTCTGGGCATAGTGGATTTTTCACCGCTTACCGGAAATATCATCATAGAAATGGCTGAAAAGCTTGGATATACCATTGTTGACAGGATGCTGGGCGGTGTCGGGACTCCTCTTGAAAAACCGAGAGAGTTTTCCGAAATAGAGCTTTCAATCATTGAAAGAATATATATAATCTGCATAAATCTTCTTGTGGAGCCCTGGGCAAATGTTTCACCTTTAGAGCCACGTCTACAGAGGATTGAGACTAATTCACAGTTTGCCCAGATCATATCTCCCAGCGAGATGTCAGCCATCGTTACCATGAATATGAGGATCGGTAACGTTGAAGGTATGATAAATGTTTGTATGCCCTATGATGTATTGGAGCCTGTAATAGACAAACTCAATACAAAGTACTGGTATTCCACTATAAAGGGTGTGGATACTTCTACCAACAGGGAACTTATCGAGGTTGCCATAGCCAAGGCAAGGATACCGATAAAGGCCGAGCTTGGCAGAAGTACAATATCTGTAAAGGATTTTGTAAATATTCAAAAGGGCGATATTATAAAGCTCAATACCAAGATTAATGACGAACTGGGTGTGTTCGTCGGAAATTTAAAGAAGTTTTACGCATTCCCCGGAACCTCATCGGATTCCTATGCGGTTAAAATATCACAGGTTATAACGGAGGAGGAATAAGCTAATGGACGGCATGCTTTCACAGGAAGAAATCAATGCGCTTTTAAATAGCATGAATACGCCTTCGGCCTCTCCCTCACCTGTTTCGGTGCCGGATGGTGGTCTTACCGACGCAGAGAAGGATGCTATAGGTGAAATATCCAATATCAGCATGGGTACAGCAGCAACGACTTTGTCCCAACTGATAAATCAGAAAGTCAACATTACCACTCCTACGGTTTCTTATGCCACATGGGACAGTCTGCTTACGGAATTTGAGGAACCCTGTGTATGCATACAGGTTTTATATACCTCGGGACTTGAAGGCAATAATATACTGATCCTTAAAGAGAACGACGTAAAGGTCATTACAAACCTTATGATGGGTGGGGACGGTACTAACATAAATGAAGATCTTACCGACCTGCATTTGAGCGCCATAGGAGAGGCAATGAACCAGATGATGGGCTCGGCTTCAACATCCATGTCGTCGATGCTCAACAAGAAAATCGATATCAGTCCGCCTACGGCCAGCCTCGTAAAGCTTACCGAGATCATGAATGCGACCGATATCGCAGATTTCCTTACAGGTACATTTGTCAAGGTTTCGTTTAAGATGGAGATCGGCAGTCTCATAAACAGTGAGATCATGCAGATGTATTCCATTGATTTTGCTAAGAGCATATATGAGAAGTTTATAAGTATGACAGATGAGCAATCCTCTGCACCGGCACCTCAGCCGGCACCTAAGGCAGCGCCTCAGCCGGCACCTCAGCCACAGCCGCAGATGCAGAACCAGGGCATGTTTGCAGACACATTTGGAGCGCCTTCGGGAATGTATGCTCAGCCCACACAGGCAGTGCCTTTCCAGGCACCTCCCGTACAGAATGTGAATATTGCTCCGGTTCAGTTCCAGCCGTTTATGGAGATGAACAATCCTCTGCTTAAGACAGAGAATATTGATCTGCTCCTGGATGTACCGCTGGAGGTTACCGCAGAGCTTGGCAGGACCAGCAAGTCCATCAAGGAAATACTGGAGTTTTCACCCGGTACCATCATAGAGCTAAACAGACTTGCAGGAGAGCCTATAGATGTCCTTGTTAACGGTAAATATGTTGCCAAGGGCGAGGTAGTGGTTATCGAGGAGACCTTTGGTATAAAGGTTACAGAGGTAATAAAATAAATGCCTTATTATACAGTATTTGCCGCTACGGATTTTTTGAACAAAGAGTCCGGCGGAGTGAACAGTGTTTTAAAGCTTATAGGACTTATCATCCTGTGTATCCTGATCATAGTGGCAAGTTATTATACCACTAAGTTTGTGGGAAAGAAACAGCTGGGAAGGTCACCAAAGTCCAATTTCCGCAGCATAGATGTATTTCGACTGAGCACCAATAAGTATCTTCAGATAGTGGAGGTTGGCGAGAGATATTTCTGTATAGCTGTGGCAAAGGATACGATCACAGTCGTGGGAGAGCTTTCAAAGGAAGATATAAAGAACTTTCCGCCTGCACCCGTTGAAAAGAGCTTTATAGAAACAATGTCCGAGATAATAAACCGGAAAGGTCAGACGGACCATACAAAACCGGGAGAAATCATAAAGCAGACAGAAAATATTGAGAAAATCACAAACCGGGATGACGAAGAAGAGTGATTGAATCACTACAGAAGATAGTTTGATAGAAAGCTTGTTGGTTTTTAATATCATTCAATAGAATATAAAAAAGGATAAAAGGTTGGTAGCATGATCGAGTTTGTAAAAAAGAGATGGCTTTTGAAAGCACTGGTTTTCGGGCTCATCTTTACAATAACATGCATACTCACCTCTCTTTGTCGTGCTGAAATACCTGTCGGAGCTACTGAAGTAACCGACGGGGCTTCTGCGCTTTCAAATGAAGATACTGATAGAAGTAATGACTATGTAGAGGGTGATCTGGGTGGGCTCACGTTCCGTTTTGATGGGGACAATACGAGCTCTCTTTCTGCTACTCTCCAGATACTTTTGATACTTACGATCATATCGCTGGCACCGTCCATCTTGATAATGTTGACATCATTCACCAGGATAGTCATAGTGCTGCATTTTGTGCGTACGGCGGTGGGTACACAGACCACACCTCCCAACCAGGTCCTTATAGGACTTGCACTGTTCCTGACATTCTTTATAATGTCACCCACACTTACCAAGATATATGATGCAGCCATCGTGCCATTAAATAACGGTGAGATAACCACTCAGGAAGCTATCGACTTAGGACTCGAGCCTATCAGGGAGTTTATGTTTGAACAGATGGACGGCGGTGAAAAGGACCTGCAGCTGTTCCTTGATATAGCCGGTATCGAAGAAGTAAACACCAGGGATGATGTACCTACAAATGTACTTATACCTGCATTTATACTTAACGAAATGAGAATAGCCTTTATCATAGGCTTCCTCATATACATCCCGTTCCTGATACTGGATATGGTTGTAGCATCCACACTTATGTCAATGGGTATGATGATGCTCCCACCCACCACAATATCGATGCCGTTCAAGATACTGCTCTTTGTAGTAGCAGACGGCTGGGACCTGATAATAGGTCAGGTAGTAAAGACATTCTACTGAAAGGAAGTGACTGATAATGAGCGCGGATATGGTAGTAAATCTTATGAGCGAAACTCTTTATCTTATAATAAAGGTTTCGGCACCCATGCTTTTGGTATCTCTGGTAGTCGGCCTGGTTATCAGTATACTGCAGACTGTAACCTCGATTCAGGAGCAGACACTTACATTTGTGCCAAAGCTTATCAGTATATTCCTGGTGCTGATGATCGCAGGCAACTGGATACTTACCAGTATAGTTGAGTATATGGAATACTTATTTGATAATTTTAATGCGTTTATAAGATGAGTGATCAGGTATTTACATTACAGCAATTGGAATTTTTCGTGATAATACTGATCAGAGTATCGGGCTTTGTTTATACAGCACCGTTTTTCAGCCTGAAAAACTCGCCCCGTAGCACAAAGATCGGTTTGTCACTTATGCTGTCGCTGATATTGTTCCAGGTGACTCCTTATGAGCCACTGGAATATATGGGTGTAGTAGGGTATGCCATAGTAGTGGTAGAAAACCTGCTGGCAGGAGTTCTTTTAGGTTTCTTAGCAAATGTAAGCTACCAGATATTAAGCCTTGCCGGTCATATGATGGATATGCAGATCGGCTTTTCGATGGTAAACGAGTTTGATCCGGTAACCTCAACCCAGGTAACCGTTAGCGGTGTTGTTTACGAATACGCAGTCATGCTGGTGCTGATGGTAACATATATGCATCACTATCTGCTTGATGCACTGATAGACAGCTTTACGGTAGTGCCTGTCGGAGGAGTGGTCATAAACCCTCTGATCTATAATGTGGGACTAAAATATCTGGTGGACTTTTTTGTCATAGCATTCAGGATAGTACTACCCGTATTTGCGGCACTGTTGATAGTAAATGCGATACTGGCGATCATGGCCAAGGTAGCACCTCAGATGAATATGTTTGTAATCGGTATGCAGCTTAAAGTATTTGTCGGAATGGCAGTAATGCTTATAGTAATGCAGCTGATACCTACAGTCGGGGAACTGATATTTGACGAAATGTTTGATCTGATGAGGACAGCGGTATCGTATTTTGAACCGGGTTAATATGATACTAAGGTCAAAAGTTCAAAAGCCATTTAAGCTTGCTTATATATAGTTTATTACGAGGTTCATTGAGACACAATGATTTCAGGCGTAAGATATCAAAGAGAAGAATTAGAAAAAGATCCTTCACTCTTAGTCTTTAACCTCCAGTTCTTTGCAAATGATGAGGGCGGAGATAAGACTGAGGAAGCTACGCCCAAAAAACTGGATGATGCCCGTAAAGAAGGCCAGGTCGCAAAGAGCCAGGAGCTGGCAACAGCCGTAACACTTATGGCACTGTTTGGCAGCCTTAAAGTATTCGTCGGATATATAGGCGGAAACTTTTGGAACTCATTCCCGGAGTATTATAACTCCATAGAGACCTATTCAAAAGGACCGTTCAATACAAACCATGCCGCCGCATTCATAAACAGCGCGATGTGGACAATATTGCTTACCTGTTTACCGTGCTTTGCCATAGCAGTGGTACTGGCCGTAGTCATAAATGTTGTACAGGTAAAATGGCAGCCGACATTAAAGCCGCTGATGCCTAAATTCAGTAAGTTAAATCCGATAAACGGATTTAAGAGAATAATCTCGCTGGATAAGATGGTAGAGCTGCTTAAGGCGATAGTAAAGATCGGAGTCATCGGTTATCTGGCATATTCTGAGCTCAGTGACTCAGCAGGGCTGGTAAACGCATTTTATGACATGGCACTCTTTGATGCTGTGGCATTTATAGGCGAAAAGGTTATAGATTTCGGGTTCAAGGTAGCGATAATATACATGGTAATCGGTCTGGCCGATTATATATACCAGAAATTCAAGTTTAAAAAGGACATGAGAATGTCCAAGCAGGAGATAAAGGACGAATTCAAACAGACAGAAGGCGATCCTAAGATAAAGGGCCAGATAAGACAGAAGATGAGAGAAGCATCTCAGAGGAGAATGATGCAGCAGCTGCCACAGGCGGACGTAGTCATCACAAACCCTACCCACCTGGCTTGTGCAATACAGTATGATAAAACAAAGGCTGAGGCACCGATATTGCTCGCAAAGGGTGCAGATTATCTAGCTCAGAAGATAAAGGAAGTCGCTAAAGAAAATGACATTCCGATAGTAGAGAACAAACCATTGGCCCGTATGCTTTATCATAATGTGGAAATCGACGAGGAAATCCCTGAGGAACTCTACCAAATGACCGCCGAGGTCCTCGCGTATGTCTATTCACTTAAAGAAGAATTATAGTAAAATTCTCTAAATATATTATTTGGATTAAGACTTCCGGAGAGTATTTGCAGGATAAAAACATAGAACGATCAGTGAATATGCTTCCGCTTCAGATTCTCCGGAACAAGGCAAAAATCGGTTTGCCAAACCGATTTTTGAGCGCAGCCTAAGTGCGGCCGGTATCAAGCGGGCGCACGGTTGCAAGCGTCCGCTGTGAAGGTGAAGATGAAGTGGTTAGCATATTCCTGAGAGTGGGTAAGGTTTTTAGACTGCAAATACTCTCCGGAAGTTAAAGAAATATATTATAAGAGGAAGGAGGGCACTATGAAGCTGAATTTCAAGACATTATCAAACTACATGATCGGCGTATATGTAATGTCTGTAATCGTCTTCTTTATAGTCCCCATACCTTCTGTAATGCTGGACGTCCTGGTAGCATTTAACATGTCCATCGCAATGATAGTCCTGTTCAACTCGCTGTTTGCACCGGACGTGCTCCAGATGTCGAGCTTCCCCACCATACTGCTGATGACCACCATATTCAGGATATCCCTTAACGTATCATCCACGAGACTGATACTTGCAAAGGGCGATCCCGGAGCAGTTATAACCAAGTTCGGAGAGTTCGTAGGCGGAGGAAATATCATCCTCGGAGCCATAGTATTCATCATAATCATATTGATACAGTTCCTCGTAATCAATAAAGGTTCCGAGCGTGTATCAGAAGTAACCGCAAGATTTACTCTGGACGCTATGCCCGGTAAACAGATGGCTATCGATGCAGATTTAAATACCGGTGCCATAACGGACGAAGAAGCCAGAAAAAGAAGAGAGAAAATACAGGAAGAATCCACATTCTTCGGTTCCATGGACGGTGCTACCAAGTATGTAA
>JAEEVK010000217.1 GCA_016287095.1 Lachnospiraceae bacterium | reverse complement strand
GTACTAAAGTCACCTGTATTTTCCTTAACCGGAACATCCGTCGGATCAGGTGTAGCCGTAATCAGCTGTTCAGTCACCTTTGCAGAATCCGACTCATCAACTTTTTTATCAGTATCCTCAGCTGAATGTGGAGTCGGTGTTACTGCCGGTTCAGGATCACTTTTGCTGCATCCTGCCAACGTTGCCATTATCATAACAGCAAGCATTAAAGTCATTATTTTTTTCATTTATATCCGCTCCTTTATGTTTAACATTTCCTGTCAGATTATATCACATTCAAGAAAAAAGAAAAAGTAACCAAAAGTTACTTTTTCGTCAAAACGAGCTGAACTATGCATTTTAGATACATTATTCCATCATCGTCAACTACCGTATCCGGCAGGTTGTCGTGTGGTCATCGTGTTTGTTCTCGCACACTCTTCATATGTATTTATTATTTGATTTTTCTTGCAAGATCGTGCCTGATGGCTTCGATCACACTTGTCATGTGATACTTTATAAGGAATATCTGGTTTGCATACTCCGGAAAATTATCGGATGTCTTCTGTATCATCGGGTAGATGTATTTCTCGGTTTCCTGTATGTACTGCGCCATCCTCTTCTCGGTAAATCCCGCAGCCATGCCGGATATATTATTGCATCGGTCAAGCAGTTTCACGATGGAAGCTATCCTGTTTTTGCTTATCTCATCGTAGTAAGCTTTAAGCCCTTCCTCAGAAGACCTTGTCACTTCCTTGTTCTTGGTAAGAAGCCTTACCGCCTCACGGGTTTCTTCATTTACCGGAAGATCCTCAACTTCCACCCCGCAGTCCTCACATACATCATGCAGCAATGCCGCAGATACCAGATCATCATCCTTCATCCCCAGCGATAACGCATGGCACGCAAGCAACAGTGGATGATAGATGTAAGGAACCCTGTCTGCGCCCTTTCGGAACTGTCCATCATGTTTTTCCCGGACATAAGGCAGAACCCTTACTGTCTGCAGCATGCCAAGTGCTGAAGCATAGGCTTTTACGTGGGTGTACATCCGCTTCTCATCAAAAAGCCTGTCCGAAAGCTCCTTCGTTACTTTGATCAGATCCTCATCCGGCTCACTGCCTTTCAGAAGCCAGTCGGTAGTTACACCGTAAAGATCTGCAATCTCCGGAAGCTTCCCAATATCCGGTGTTGTTTCATCCCTCTCCCATAAGCTCACAGCCTGTGATGAAACTCCAAGTTTTTCAGCTACAGTCGCCTGTGTAAGACTACTCCTGCCTCTGGCTTGCATCAGCCTCTTTCCCAAAGTATCCATGGCTCTCACACCTCCGTTCATGTACCGCCTCTCGTTACAATATCATTATACTTTGAATGATGAAAATAGTAAAGCGAGCCATCCTTGAACTTAAAAAATTCTTTTCAAGTCCTGCTTGAGTCCTTACCATTTTATTCTTTACCGATAAAACCAGGTAGATATAAAACCTTTCTAGCATTTCAGTTTAAAACATCTCTTATCCACACCTTCAGGTATAAGAATTTTTGAAAGGTCTTTTAACAGTTTTATCAGTTTAGCGGCGTTAGGATATTTATTTATATAAGGTTTATACATATCCAGATTAAAGACTTTAACTGTATTATATTTGTTTTCGTTCGAGATATAAAATGCATTTATGTATCCATCACAGCATATAATGTCCATATTTTTCTCTACATCATCAATTTCAAGCGCTCTGCTTTCCACTATGATATTTTTAACCTTTTCCATAGCCTCATTACTGATTTCTACAGACTTGGTTGCTTGAGGCAGAAATTCCTCAACCTCATCCCTTGGCAATGAACAAAGTACCATATTCTGATCTTCTAGGATTGTGACACACGATATAGGTATATGCCATGCATCATTCAAACTATATTCAAACAGTTTTCTATCAGCCATTATTAATGCTCCTTTCTAGCTATAAACATAATCTTTTCATATACGCTTCGTTATTTCTCCGAATAACAACAGCCTAACAGAGGGAACAGAGAACCGTCCC
>JAEEVK010000216.1 GCA_016287095.1 Lachnospiraceae bacterium | reverse complement strand
CTCTGATGCAGCCCCTCTGTATCTCTAATGCTACTCTGTCCTGTACCGCCCTGATATAAGGAACTACAGGCTTTTCCGGGTAAACGGTATCACTCATGTCAGCCACTACCTGACGCTTAACCTTTTCAGGTGCGCCTTCTCTGGGAGTAAAACTCTTTAAAGTACCGTCTTCATTATATTCCACATCATAGAGTTCAGGTATATAAAGTCCCTCTATCTGAGATGCCGCCACTAAAAAATCATGCCTTGAACGGCCTTCTTTCCTGTACTCCTTATAGGTATCCAGCAGCTGGTCATATACCGTCTCGCCCTCACCAATATAAAAGATATCAAAAAAATCAGCCAACGGCTCCGGATTATAGGTACAGGGACCTCCTCCTATAACTATCGGATGCTCCCATGTCCTCTCCTTAGCAAATATCGGTATCTGGGAAAGCTCAAGTATCTGCAGTACATTTGTGTAACACATCTCATACTGGAGCGTGATACCTAAGAAATCAAAATCCTTTATGGGCTGCTGGCTTTCCAGTGCAAACAGAGGAATATTATGCTCCCGCATCAGCTTATCGAGATCAGGCCAGGGAGAATATACTCTCTCACAGAAAGTATCCTCACGCCTGTTAAACATCTCATATAAAATCTGGATGCCGATATGGGACATACCGACCTCATAGACATCCGGAAAACACATACAGAAACGGATATCTATTTTATCAAGGTCCTTCCATATGGCATTTACCTCATGTCCTATATAACGTGCACTCTTGTCCACGCTCATCAATATTTCGTCAGATAACGCAAGTTTTCTCATCTATCATACCTCATATAAAAATCAGTATAGAAAAGGGGCACCCGGTATATCCATATGTTTTCATGGGATTTACCAAGACCCCTTTATTTCACTCATATTAATATTTTAATCAGTACTCATCCACCTTAAAAGCAGACATCGTAAGATCAAGTCTCTCAGACATGTTCGACAGATTCAGTGCTGCAGATGATACCTTATTTATTACATTTCCGACTCTGTCCATACTGTTGGAGGTCTCCTCGGTACCGGCTGCATTTTCCTCAGCCACAGCCGACAGATTCTGCAGAGCATCCTCTACGACATTTCTGGCCTCCTCGAGGGCCTTTACATCCTGGGAAATCTTTGCGGAAGTTGTAACCGTGGTATTGATATTGTCCTCCAGCTCGTTAAATATGCTTACAGTTCTGTCCACATTTTCGTTCTGCTTTACTATGATCTCCTGAACCTTATCCATCGTCTTAACCGCATTGTTTGAATCACGCATCAGAGAATCGATAATACCCTTTATCATATGTGCAGAATTATTGGTCTGTTCAGCCAAAGCACTGATCTCAGTAGCAACTACGGCAAAGCCCTGACCTGCTTCACCTGCACGGGCTGCCTCGATAGAAGCATTAAGTGACAACAGGTTGGTCTGGTTTGCTATATCAGAGATCAGGTTTACAGCCTCTCCGATAGACTTTGCAGAGCTGTTTGTCTTGTTGGTTTGCTCGTAGATTACATTGATAGCCTGACCGGCTTCATCAGTGATGCCCTTCAGATCATCAAGTATCTCCAGCGCCTCTTCACTCTTAGCCTTCATCAGCTCAGCGTTATTATCGAGCTGTTTAACCTCCATGGCCGTATCATTTATCGCTCCGCTTATGACAGCTACATTCTCGGATGCGGTCTCAGTATCCCTTGCCTGAGAAGAAGTGGCTTTATTTATATCATTTACAGAATTCTTTACATTTCTGATAGCAACCGTGGTATCCATGGATACCTTCTTTAAGTTGGTTGAAGCATCTCCAAGCTCCTCGGTACATTTCTTTGCCTCAGATACTATATCCTTTAGAGTGGAAGCCAGCTTTACATTTGAGCGTCCGAGAGCTCCCAGTTCGTCAGACCTCTTTAGAAGCTCTTCAGGCAGTCTGATCTCGAGTTCTCCAGATGTAAGCCTGTCAGCAGCCTTCTCGCACTCCACGATAGCCTTAGTCATGGACCTT
>JAEEVK010000014.1 GCA_016287095.1 Lachnospiraceae bacterium | reverse complement strand
CTCATGATTTTTTTCCTCCGTTTTGGTTAATTTTGCCCCCGTCTGCGACAGCTTTTGCTGCACCGTGCATAGGAGCGTTTTATTATAGTATCACGCTCAGCGCGTAACCTTTGATATATTAGCATATATTTTTTCAATATGCAAGTATTTTTTTATATGTTAACTCCTGTTTTACGTAGACCGCTGTTCATCGTTGTCTTTTTTTATTTTGGGCTCTGTTTGTCAACGTCTCTTTTTGTCATCCTGAGCGTCAGTGAAGGTCAGTAATTATTGTGTCGTTTTCGGTATTGTCAGTCTCTGTACTGCCGTTTACGGACTCTTCCATTCCCAAATCTGTCTCTGCAGGATCCGGATCGCAGTATACAGGCTCATCTGTAATTTCCTTAACTACCTGAATCTCCTCAAAAGCAGAACTTATGTTTTTCTCAGACTCTATCACAGCCCTTTGTATGACTTCGGATTCATCTGCGGGCACATCCTGCAAAAAAACGTCAACCGTTTCTCCATACTCCGTTTTATCTTGTATACCACTTGCGTCATCACCGTAGGGGTACGTCCCGTTGACCTGCTCATCAGGCATAACGTCCGCCGCCTTATCCGCGTCGTCTTCCACGGGACTGTAGCCCATAGCCATCCGCTGTTCATAATCAATACCGGGCATCGGCTTTGCAAAATAATAACCCTGGATCATGTCACAGCCCTGACCGGCGAGGAATTCAACCTGTTCCCTGACCTCAACACCCTCTGCAACCGTACGCATATTCAGGCACTTGGCAAGCCTTATCGCCTCCGAAACAACGATCTCGCCACGTTTACCGTCACTTTCACCACGGAAGAAATCAGCATCAAGCTTCAAAACATCAAGCGGCATATCCTTTAGGGAATTAAGTGAGGAATAACCCGCACCGAAATCATCCATTGAAACGGAAAATCCATAGCTCTTAAGCTTTTCAATAGTACCGATGAGAGCCTTCTTATCATCAAAGAACGCACTCTCGGTAAGCTCTATCTCAATAAACTCCCTGGGAGCTCCCTCATTATCAATCGCATCCCTGATCTGCTCTGCAAGATCGCTTTCAATGAAATGAGCCCTTGAAACATTGACCGAGACAGGCACACACCTGTAACCCTGATCAAGCCACCTTCTCTGATCCCTTGCAACATGGGTGATCATATAATGGTCAATCTCGGTAATGAACCCGTTCTTCTCAAAAATAGGAATGAATTTTCCCGGAGAAACAAAACCGAACTCCGGAGACTGCCATCTGATGAGTGCCTCCGCCCCCTGAAGCTGTCTGGTTGACGGATTGTATTTCGGCTGATAATAGACCACAAACTCCTCATTGTCAAGCGCCTGCTGCTGTTTCTCGTTTACGATATCGATCCAGCGCTGCTCTTCAACAAGCTTGTCATCAAAGAAAGCAAGTGCCGAATCGTCACTGTCTGCAAGCGAAACCGTTGCGGCACACGCATCGTTATAAACTTTCTCGATCTTTATGTCTTTTCTTCTCATATATTTCCCGTCACTGCCCTTTTCTGCAGGAATAAGAGCAACTCCGATATGGAAGCTGAATCTATGTACCTTTTCAACTCCCTTTATGTACTTAAGCAGAAGCTTGATACGCTTCTTGAGTATCTCATCGTCATTGTACTGGATAAGCACCGCAAACGAGGATGAGCCGTGATGGGCACAGGCTTCCTCCTTTTTAAGAGTTCTCGATATCATCCTGTTGATATCCTCAAGCACCTGCTCGCCCTCCTGAACCGAGTGGCACACACAGAAGGTATTGTACTTAACAAACAGTATATCCAGTACGGCGTAATTCAGCTTATCATTCTTCTTTTTCTTTAACAGCTGTTCACCCTTGATGGTAAACCATGTCCAGTTATGGCCTTTTGTTACCACATCGGTAAAGAACGCAGTAAGCAGCCGTTTCCGACCCCTGAATTTTCGGATAATGCTTATCAGCTTAACTACAAAGAGAACACCTGCACCAAATGCAGCTATGAAAAACAGCAGGACAAACAACGCCAGATCCCTTGCTTTTACTTCATATGCGGCTTTTGCGACAAGATATGTGCTTCCGTCACTTAAGCCGATCGATATCCAGAAATCAAACGGGATCGTAACAGGTTTTAAACTTGCCTCTTCTTCATTCTCCGAAGGCTTAAAAATATCACTGAACTTTACTTTTTTTAGTAATCCGGTCACACTGAGATCTAATGTTTTATTGCTAATGCTTAAATCATCGCATTTGCTGTCATAATATACCTGTATTTCGCCTTCTATATCACTGATGCTGACGTCTCCGCCTTTAAAGGTACAGGTATTCTCGCCCTTTTGATACAATATGTTGTTCCCGGCATCCGCAAGGAAGTAATCCCTTTTTTCGGAGTCAAACAACGATTTGACGCTTTCCTTATCCGAAGCATTGTCATACATACTCGCCATATGCTTTACGGCATTGTATTCGGAATCAAGCTTTGCCTCACATATCATGTCGAATACTGTATTAAATACTATAAGGGCTACACATACCACCAGTACAAAAGCTAAGATAAGTCCCAGCAGCGAAGGTAATATATGCTTCTTTCTTATCAGATTATAGTTTTCGTTTTTCTCTGATGCCATCTTACTGTCTTCCTTTATGCTACATTATTCTCTCGGATTACCGCAGCCCGCGCAGAATTTTCCCGCGTTTGTAGTACCGCATTTACTGCATACCCAGTTTCCGTTTGAAGAAGTCTGCGCCGTAGTGCTCTGACCGACCGGACCGCTGTTTGCGCCGTTTGTCATCATGCCCATGCCCATACCGAACGGAGAAGAGGGAAAACCGATGAAAGGTTGAGGGATCGGCTGAACCTGAGGTTTTTCCGGTTCCTTTACCGCATCGTTTTTAAGCTTCTCAAAAAGTGCGCAGAAAACATCATCCTTACCCTTGAGCAGCTCCCTGTATTTATCATCATTAAGCATGCCTGCCAGATACTTATAATCATCATTGTCAAGCTTGCCCGAATTCCTGAGCCTCTCAGAAAGGCAATAGACGAGATATGCCTTTTTGACGTTTTCACCCTCTTTGCAGTCAACGGGGATCACTGCGGAAACCTCTTCCGAAACATCCTCCAAAGGCAGCTTATATCTTACCTTTACGGTACCAAGCTCTTTAAGATCGTTTATTACCAGCTTTTGGTACTTTAACTGTTCCTCACCTGATGCGGATGCATCTCCCATATACAGCTCATATACGGCAACTCCCTGTCCGCCGCTTCCGTAAGGCTCCGAAACCACCGCATCATTTACAAAATCCTCATGCGCAAGAGTTCTGTTCTCATAGCCCAAGAGCCTGTATTTTGATACATATTTTGGATTAAACTCAACCTGAGCCTTTACATCCTTTGCGACAATATTGGTAAGGCTCACGTATTTTCTGTTAATGCTCTCCTTAACATCATCCAGATTGTTTACTACACAGTAGGTTCCGTTACCGTACTTGCTGAGAACCTCAAGCTTATCATCCTTATAGTTGTACAATCCTGTCCCGATGACGGAAAGGAACATACCGGTCTTCTTTTTCTCTTCTATCAGGTCTTTCAGTCCGTCCTTATCTGCTATGCCGAAATTAAGATCTCCGTCGGTTATCAGTATGACCTGATTGCTCTTATCGGGGCTGTAAGTCTTTTCACCTATGGAATAAGCCGTCTCTATACCCGCGGAACCGTTCGTGCACCCGGTTATCTCGATTCCGAGGATAACGCCCATTACATCTTCCTTGTCGCCCTGTCCCGCGATCTCATGATTTTCAAAATAAGTATGATCCTGAGTACTGTAGGTTACAAGGCTGAAGGTATCGCCCTTGTTCAGCTTGCTGACAACGGTCGCGATAGCAGCTATGGTATTATCCGAATTTGAACCCATGCTTCCCGATGTATCGAGCAGAAGTACAATATTCTGAACCGGCTTCGGGGTATCATCGGCCTCAACATTGATGTAGAGTATCTTCCTGCCCTCGGCCTTGTCAAGAAGTTCTGTACTAATCCTGAACTTTTCCCTGTTCTCCTTTGCCCATCTGCCGTTATCATAATCAAAATAATTGAGCAGTTCCTCTATACGAACCTGCGATATTGAAAAATCCCTGCCGGAACGGACCTGATTCAAAAGGATCCCGACAGACGCCGTACTGGTTGTCATTCTAAAAGTGGAGGTAGGTGCGGTAATAACCGATTTCTCATCCTTTTCCTCTATTCTTTCATAGGAATCGGTAGCTGCGGGCTGAAACCCTGCTCCCGGAGCCATGCTCATCGAGGCAAATGCGTTCATAGGCGTTCCCATGGGCGCGGAAGAAGCAGACATCATCGCCTGAGCCATCATTCCGCCCGAACCCATGACAGCTCCTCCCATCATTGCCGATGAAGCCATAACGGCGCCGCCCATCAGTCCTCCTCCCATTCCGGTTGCGCTCCCGGCCGGAGCCGAATTCAGCATCCGCGAATACATTCTCCTCGAATCCGCTTCGCTTTCATCGGGGTTGTCCCCGCACTTTTGCGAAATGACCTTAAGCATTGCCGCGTAAATATCTTCGGCATTTATCTCACAAAGCTCATCATAAACCCTGTCAAGGATATTTTCGCCTTTAAACAGTTCCATAAAACGTCTTGTAACACTTCTTCCGTAAGGAATAAGTGAAAGGACGCTTGCCGCCTTCTCCCCGTAACCTATGCTTTTTAAATACTCATACATGTCTTTTTGCTGTTTACTGTTTTCAATTAAGCTCCTGATATCCATTTTCCCTTCTCCTTTTCATTATAGTTTTTCCCCGTAAAGATCGGGTTCTCCGATTACTTCCTTATACAGGTCAAGTCCGAAGCTCGTAAGCTCGGGAACACTCTGTATCATCTTAAAGGTTCTTTCTCCGTCATCCTTCCTCTCCGCACAGAAAAACGTTATATCGGTATGTCCGGTCGACTTAAGAACCTCCTCAGATTCCGCGTACATCTTTCTTGCAAACGAGAGCAGATGCGTAACTGTGATGATCTTGACTCCGGCTTCATTCAGCGCCTTTATGATATCATAGGCTATGATCGAGCCGTCTATCTCCGTGGTCGTCGCAAAGGATTCGTTTAAGAGCACCAGTGAATCGTCATCGAGATTATCGATGATCGTATTCATCCTGCCCAGCTCCTCCTCGAGCCTTCCGCTGTTCATCGCCGAATCCTCACGCCTCGTGAAATGCGTGAACACCGATGTGAATATCCCGCTCGAAAATGTCTCTGCCGCTACCTGAAGGCCGGCCTGCATCATGATCTGCGCGATGCCGACACTCCTTAGGAAAGTGGATTTACCACCCTGATTCGCGCCCGTTATGATGACCAGATTCTTTTTCTGTATATTGCAGGTGTTGCCTACGGCGTTAACCCTCTGTTCCATGCACATGACAAATTCCTTAAGTTCGCTGAAAGCAATATCATGCTTGTCGCATACGACCGGGAAACAGTAGTCAATGCCTATCCTCTTCATATGGCTGCTTAAGTTTACAGCCCCTCTGTAAAATGCGGCCTGGAACAGCAGCTGATCGAAGAATCCGGAGAAACTGTCTATGAATTTTCCCATGAACGAAACCATATAGTTGACGGTGCTCTGTTCAAACTCCACAACCTGTTTCTCTATGCCCGGCGTCATCTTTGCCGAAAAAGAATTGGCCGTTAAGGAATTCTTAAACGCTACTATCTTTGCTATCGTACTCTTCGGGTTACGGTAACGGATAAGATCCGAAGAAACGTCCTTTAACACAACCTTCTCGAATTTAAGACCCGCGCCAAGCTTTCCCCTTAAAACTATCCTCGGCATATGCAGATAAATATTGCCGTCACGCTCCTCGCTTTCCGAAACGTAGAAGGAAACATCATGTATAAGCTTGTCTATCTTCTTCTCATATTCGTCACTGAACTCTTCCTTAAGCCTGGTCCCGAATGCTTTCAGCCCCTCCGACTCAAACAGCACCATATGCCCTCTGAACAGCTTTTTCAGCTTCTTTAAGCCGTCGGCGAAAAGCTCCGTCAGGTGTATCCTCATAACCGCAAAACCGGCAACATCGGTCTTTCCCGTATACCCGGATTTTCTTCCGAGCTTATCCCATTCTACAACGATAGTATTCGCCAGTTTATAGAGTTCCCCGATGAAATCCTCGTTATTGAGGCAGTCCTTCAATATCCTCTGCCTGTAAACAATCTCCTCCTTTGTTTCGAGAGGAGCGACCATGACCCTGCTCATGGTATCGGTAATGAAAGCGTCCTGCTCCTTGATCTTTTTTGCCACTCCGTTCTCGAACACGACATCCTTACCGGCGTTCATATATAATGTCTTAAGCCCCAGATCCCGGACTATGCTCTTTGCGTCAAAGTATTTCCTGACGCCTGTCCATTCACGGTCACTGTATAATAAAAATGCGTTCATGCTTTACCCAGTCTCTCCTTGAGCCTTTCACTAAGCTTTTCGTACCCCAGTCCGAACTTGATTATCTGATTCTCGGCGCAGCCCACATAATCAACACCTCTGCGCAAAATTTTAAAATTCTGTACCCTGTTCTCATCAAGCTGGGCGCTTAACCCCGCCACTCTTTCATCCACATCGCACAGCTCCCTTAAATGGGTTACGTAGATCCCGTGGCAGCCCTCGCGTATGAAATGGCTTAAAACGTTCTTTCCCATGATTATCGCGTCAAAGTTCGCAGCCGTTGTAAAAAGCTCGTTTATCACCACAAAGGCGTTTGACGACTGCCTCTTCATCATGGGTGAAAGCCTTACAAGCTCCTCCATCAGTTTACCTCTTCCGGTTTCAACGCTTTCCTCAACCGAGAAATGCGTAAGAATATCCGAAAACCAGTGTACATTTGCTTTTTTTGCCGGAACGTCCAAACCGATCTTTGTAAAATAAACCAGCTGTCCCATACTTCGTGCAAATGTCGTCTTGCCGCCCTGGTTGGGTCCTGTAAGTACAAAGAACAGGTCCTTATCGTCATAATAGAAGCTGTTGCTTACAACAGGCTTATCCTTTTCAAGATTTACGCACGCAAGAGCCAGATCGTAAAGATCGTCGGCACTTATCTTCTCATTCACATTGCATGAGGGCTCGCAGAAAGCAAAGCCCGCATCCTGCATCTTCTTTTCAAACTCGTAATAACAAAGATAAAACCCGAGCTCATCCGCAAGCCTTGAGAAAACCTCATCCTCGTATTTTTCGTGATCCTCCAGCAGCTTATCCGCTTTCTTAAAAAGACCCGGATTCTTCTTTTCAACATTCTTTACTATCTCCTGCTCAAAGCCCGTAAGATAGTATACCTTTGAAAACGGGTTCACGAAATTCTTTTCGTTTTCCGGATCGAAATACCTTAAAAACTCCTCGTACTCGGCATAATCCTTTCTGTTTGGATCATCTGAGTCTTCCTCTTCCTTTTGATCCTCCTCATCCCCCGACGAGACCGAAACCACTACCCTTCCGTTCTCATAGGATGCCTCAACTATCAGGCTGTCCATCTCCTCGGCCAGTTCACGGGATACCCTGTTGATATATATGAACTCCTCCCGGGATGTATAAGCCTTAAGACAGTCCCTTAAGGAGATCAGTCCCTCCGACTCGAGCCCTGCCTTCTGTAAAGCTTCCAGAAGTTCAAGTAATGCCTCCGTATATACCTTTATCGCACAGAAATGCCATACAGGCTCCTGCACATCAACCTTCGTGTCTTCCTTTTTGGCCTCCAGCTCCTTATACTCTCCGTATTTCACGCAAAATGTCTGAAGAGGCTCATAAAGGCTGTTCTTCTTTATATCGCGGTATATCATCCTGCGGTAATTTTCACATTCCTCATCAAGAGGAAAATACTCGTAATAATCTGACTTTTTCGGACTGTTTTTCGTAATCCTCTCTATTATCTGATCGACATTGAGATCCAAAAACAATGCCGGTCTCGTCATTCCCTTAACCGGCTCCTTCAGATCAAGTATGCTTTCAAAACCCATCCAAATCTCCTTTAAAGCTGGAAGTTACTATTCACAGCCTGTCCAAAACACACTCATAAGCCTTCCGGCTTCGCCGTAAGTTGTCGCTGACGCGACTAAAAGCTTACTCGTGTGTCTTGTCCAGCCTTCATAGCCCTATCTGCCAAAATGGCTATATGCAAGCAAGCTTGCCATAGCCATTTTTTGCAGATAGGCTGTGAATAGTAATCTGTTTTACATATTTTCTCAATATAAAGATACCTCAAATACCCCGATATGTCAAGTGAAGCTTTGTTTTTACACGCAAAACCGCATTTGACTATGCTGTAAAAATCTGATATAATGATTATGATTGGTTTTCAAAACCGCGATCATTAAAAGGACGGTAACAAAAGTGATTTTATCAGTTAACAATATAAGCAAAAGCTTTGGAACGGATGTCATACTCTCGGACGTTTCCTTTCATGTCGAAGCAGGCCAGAAGGCCGCGATAGTAGGTATAAACGGTGCCGGGAAATCGACTGTTCTTAAGATAATAACAGGTGAGCTTTCGCCCGATTCCGGTACCGTATCCATACAGAAGGATGCGACCATGGGGATACTCACGCAGACACAGAACCTGAGCAGTGAAAACACGATATACGATGAGGTACTCTCCGTAAAGGCCGAGCTTCTTGCGCTCGAGGAGAATATCCGCAGGATGGAGCATACATTAAAGGATCTTGAGGGCGTAGAGCTTGAACAGGCTCTCTCAAGGTATTCCCGCATGAACGCCGAATTCGAGAACGCAAACGGATATGCGGTAAAAAGCGAGATTACAGGCTGTCTCAAGGGCTTAGGCTTTACCGAGGAAGATTTTTCAAAGCAGGTAAATACCCTTTCGGGAGGCCAGAAAACGAGGATCGCACTGGCAAAACTGCTCCTCACCAAGCCCGACATCCTTATGCTCGACGAGCCTACAAACCATCTCGACATGGACGCGATACGATGGCTCGAAGGCTTCCTCGGCGCCTACAAGGGCACTGTCATCCTTGTTGCGCATGACAGATATTTCCTTGACCGCATAGTGACCAAGGTAATAGAGATAGAAAACACACGCGCATGCTCCTACGAGGGCAACTATACAATGTTTGCCGCAAAGAAAAAGCAGTTAAGGGATGCTCTTATAAAGCAGTATCTCAACCAGCAGCGCGAGATAAAGCATCAGGAAGCGGTAATAGAAAAGCTTAAATCCTTCAACAGGGAAAAATCCATAAAACGTGCCAACAGCCGCGAAAAACAGCTTGCAAAGATAGAACGCATCGAGCTTCCGAAGGAGCTTAACGCAGAGATGGATATCCGCTTGGAGCCCAATATCCTGAGCGGAAACGATGTGCTTACGGTAAAGCATCTCACAAAGGGCTTCGACGGCGTTACGCTTTTTAAGGATGCCGGTTTCGAGGTAAAAAGAGGCGACAAGGTTGCGATCATAGGCGCCAACGGTACGGGTAAAACAACGCTCTTAAAGATCCTGAACGGTCTTCTTGAGCCCGACGAGGGAAGCTTTAAGCTCGGAGCCAAGGTATTTACGGGCTATTACGACCAGGAGCATCACGTACTCGATCCCGACAAGACCGTTTTTGACGAGATACAGGATACCTATCCTGACATGGATAACACCAAAGTACGTAACGTGCTTGCTGCATTTTTGTTTACAGGGGATGATGTCTTTAAGCTCATACGTGACTTAAGCGGAGGTGAAAAGGGCCGCGTATCCCTGGCCAAACTCATGCTCTCCGACGCAAACCTGCTGTATCTCGACGAGCCTACGAACCATCTCGATATCATCTCAAAGGAGATACTTGAGCAGGCTGTTTCCGGCTACGAAGGGACCGTCATCTATGTATCGCATGACAGATATTTCATAAACAAAACGGCTACACGTATCATGGAACTGATCAACAATACCTTCGTATGCTTTGACGGCACCTATGACTATTATCTTGAAAAAAGAGACGCCCTCCTTGCTCAAAGGTTCGGAATTGCATCTCCTTCAGGCTCCGCAAAGGGCACGCCCTCTTCCGCTTCCACTGACACCGGGGATAAAAACGCCAATGCCCAGAACTCCCGCGAGGTATGGGAAAACGCAAAAAAACAGCAGGCTACGCAGCGCAGGCTCGAAAACGAACTGAAAAAGACCGAAGACGAAATAAACAGGCTTGAAGCGCGCAATTCGGAAATAGATGAATTAATGCAGCTTCCCGAGAATTCCACTGTACCTTCAAAGCTTCTCGAACTGTCAAATGAACACGAGGCCAACTCCAAAAAGCTTGAAGAGCTTATGGAATACTGGGAAGATTTAAGTAACCGGCTTGACTCCGGTGACAATTAAGCAATCTCTGCTTGTCATCCTGAGCGTTAGCGGTCAGGTACCATAAAAAGGATAAAACATGGAACAGATAACATTCATCACCCCTTCAGACACAGAAGAAAATCTCAATATCAATACGGAAAAGGCACTGCCTCTTCTGTCCGTTATCGTACCCTGTTATAACGAGGAGGAGGTCCTTCCCATCTTCATGGAAAGCATGCTTCCTATAGAAAAATCCCTTGAAAGCAGCGCTGATTTTCCCTGTCGGACCGAGATCCTGTTTGTCGATGACGGCTCAGGTGACAGTACTATCGAGGTCCTTAGGAGCTTTACTGAAAAATACGAAAACGTAAAATATATCTCCTTCTCCAAAAACTTCGGAAAGGAAGCGGCGATACTCGCAGGACTGAAAAACATCGAAGGCGACTTCTGCGTGCTTCTTGATGCCGATCTCCAGCATCCGCCGGCTCTCATCCCCGAAATGTGGCAAAAGCTTAACTCGGGCGGATATGATTCGGTCGCAATGTACCGTAATAACAGAAAAAAAGAGGGGTTCTTCAGAAGACACTTTTCTTCGTTCTTCTTCAGACTCCTCAATAAGCTTTCAAAACTTAACATAGTAAACGGCGCCACCGATTTCCGCATGATGAACAGGATGATGATCGATGCGGTACTGTCCCTGCCCGAATCAAACCGTTTCAGCAAAGGCATCTTCTGCTGGGTCGGTTTTAACACGCTGTGGATGCCTTTCGAAACCGCCGAAAGACCGGCCGGTAAATCAAAATGGTCATCGGGCAAGCTCGTATCCTATTCCTTTGATGCAATCTTAAGCTTCTCGGAAACACCCCTTAAGATATGCTCCTGGATTGGGATCATCTTCTGCCTCGTATCCTTTTTGCTCGGCATCTACCATCTGGTAAAAACGATCATATTCGGAGACCCTGTGGCGGGCTTCCCCACCCTTTATCTCATGATGCTCCTCATGGGAGGAATAGTCCTCCTGTTCCTTGGGATCATCGGGCAGTACCTTGCCCGTATCTACCTTGAGATAAAGCAGCGTCCGCCGTATATCATAAAAGAAAAGAAATGATCACCTCAAGCGGTTGCTTTCATACCTTGCTTTTGTTCTTAACACATCACATATATAGCTGATCCTTGCATCGGGGTCGGAGCTTTCAGACACTATGTCGAGGCTCGCCTCGATGTTATTAATTGTCCTCTCATCGAGACCGTCGTAATTCTGCTTTATAAGGGAAAGCTTCTCCTCGGAGGTTGAAGCGTCAAGGAAACGTATGATAAGAGGGGTATCGTCCTTCTTCCCTGTTATTTCCTTTGTTTCTCCGGCATCCCGGCTTATCCCTGTCCCGCTTTCCTTATCCGTTCTTTCCCGAAGCGTATCCTTTTCAACCTCCATGAAACGGTACAACTGCGGGCTGTCGGGATATTTACTTCTGTCAAGCTGTTCGAAAAAGTTTTTCAAAGGCCTTGCATAAGTTTCAAAGCTTCCGTAAAGAGCCTGATATATAACAAGCTCCTCTCCGGTCTCAGAATCCTTTGCCGTGCATATAGCCTGATAAAGGCCTCCCTTAAAATGCCTGTATAGCTTTCCGTTTATCTTCTCCATATGACCCCCGTAAGAACTCACAAAATATCAGATGTGCAGCTTTATGCCGTCACGCTTTCTGCTCATATAGTAATCGGCATATTCCTTTGTTATCAGGTTATACCTTACCATAAGCTGCAGGTCACGCTCAAAATCAACGTTTAACAGCTTTGTATCCTCGACCATCGACTGCAGGATGCTCCTGGTTCTTTCCTGATAATCATTCTGAGTGATGACATTGTCCGTCCAGAATATCCTGTTCTCGTATGCGGCTTTGAAATAATCGGAATAATTTCCCTTAAGATCCAGCGAATCAAATACTTTGAAATGAAAATCAAATTTATTGAAAAGCTTTCTCAGCGATCTTGGCGTGATAGCCATCTTACCGCCGAGGACATAAAGGTTCTTGCAAAAGTTCTCCGAGCTTCCGCCCCTAACATTTCCCTGATAGAATGCCGGGATAAGCTCCTCAAATATGGGGCTTACATCGGGATCCTTACGTATCTCCTCATACTGCTCCATGAAGTTCTCTTCAACGTTTTTCTGATATGTAACTTCAAGGAAATCCGACATGGGCATCAGTTCGGTTCTCAGTGCTCCCTCAACCAGTACTATGTTCGCGGTCTTTCCCTTATCCTGGACAAATGCCGGAGTCCTCAAAGCCGAAACGGCTTTCCATACATCTACAATAATGGGAGTGAATCTCCTGTCGTCCTTTCTGACCTTCAGCATCTTCTTCCTTGCTTTTATCTGCTTGGGTGTGGGCTTTTTTACTTCGAAATCCTTGCTTCCGTTTACCTTTACCCTTTTCCCGTCTTCATCGTCATCTTCTTCGTCGTCTTCCCCATAGTCGCCGAGTATGGCGTTTATCTCATCATCCGAAACTCCGTCTTCTTGTTTTTCCTTCTTTTCCTTCTTTTTCTTACCCTTTTTTTCGTCCCTTACGTCTTCCTCAGAGGTTTCAGCCTCTCCGTCTTCTTCCGATCCCTTCTTATCTCCCGAAGCATTTGCGCCGGGCATCGGCATTCCTCCGACTCCTATGGCTATATCCGAAAGATCTTCCGCAAACATCGAGAAATCAATATCCGGATCTTCATTTTCCACAGGTTTTTCCTGTTTCGGTTCTTCCTTCTTTACTGTTTCTTCGTCGGGATCTTCGCCTTTCTTCTTTTTACTCCTGCGGTTCTCGGCTTCCTTCTCCATATTTACGTCAATATCCACAAATGAGAACGAAAACAAAAGCAAAAGTCCTATGATCATGAGCAATGCTCCCGCACCCAGGGGAATAATGTAGGACTTTAATATGCCAAAGGCCAAAAGCCCTAACCCTCCGAGTACAAGGATCATGATCGTCACGATCAGGATCTTTGCTTTTTTCTCGCCGTATTTTAGTGTGATCAGCATTTTTTTTAACATGTCTCACCCGTTATGCCAAAAAATTCCTTAGTCTGTTCCACAACCGTTTTTCCCATTTCATAGCCGTGAGCATATAATTCCCTTAAGCGTTTCGGGTCCCTTGTTATAAGCTTCGGCAGCGATATCTCGGGATAAAAAGCTATCGCCTGCTTCTGATATACCAGCTCCTCGACAAAATCAAGGTCTGCGTTGTATTTATAAGGTCTTTCCCTTATTGTCCTTACAAAATTCTTGTGCCAGAAATACCTTGTGGTGATAAGCTTACTGGTTTTAAGCTTTTTCCTGTAGCGGCTCTGCTGCGTAAGTATGATAAGGTTTTTGGTTACTCCGTCCGATACCGCTTTTCTTATCGGTATGGCATCCGCCATTCCTCCGTCCGTCATCGGTCTTCCGTCCACGAACCTTGTCCTGCTTATTACAGGGAATGAATTGGATGCGCAGCACATATCCATCAGATGCTTTTTATCTTCATATTTGTTGATATATACGGGATCCCCTGTCTTTAAGTCGGTAAGGCACATCGTAAGATCCTGTCCCGAGTTAAAGAACTCATCATAATCAAGCGGAAGCAGTTCATTCGGTATCTTATCGAACATCAGCTTTATATTCGTTACCGAACCCCTGGTAAAAAAGTGCCACCACGAAAACAGCTTATTCGTCTTTACCGTATCTAAGAGTGCCGCTTCCGACCATCCCTTCTGCTTGGAAATATAGCTTATAGCGACATATGCTCCGGCAGATACGGAATATACATGTTTAAAATATATTTTGTTTTCAATCAATCTGTCAAGAATGCCCGCTGAAAAGAGGCATCTTGTACCTCCTCCTTCAAGCACCAAACCGGCGTCTATAAGCATCGTAGTCTCCTCCGTAGCCTGTCATGCCGCGTATAAGCTGTCAGTCAGGCGAATTTATATGGCATGATCCAGCAATCCGTTTTATTATACTACAATTTTCAAAAAATTTCAACAATGGAATAGATAGGTTTATTTTCATACTCAAAAAATAAGTTCTGTTCGTCAGAGAATAAGATAAAGGGCAGGAAAAAACCTGCCCTGCAAGATAATACTATTTACTTATCCGAAAACATTTTTTTAAGCACGCTTCTTTTCTTCCTCTTCAAGCTTCCTGTAATCTGTCTTTCCTATCTTTGTCTGAGGAAGACTGTCCCTGAACTCAATTTCATTGGGCTTTGCATACTTGGCAAACTTGATCTTACAGTATTCCATGATCTCTTTTCTTGTCTCCTCACCCGGTTCAATACCCGCTTTTAAAACAACGAAAGCTTTGATCTTCTGCATCCTGTATTTATCTGCCACGCCTATTACACAAGCCTTGTCAATATATTCATGTTCCATGAGCACCGCTTCTACCTGGTTGGGGTATACATTGTAACCCGAAGCGATTATCATACGTTTTGCGCGTCCCTTAAAGAATACAAAGCCGTCCTCGTCGATCATACCGTAATCGCCTGTATGAAGCCATTTGATCCCGTTCTCATCCTCTTTAAGAGTCTGTGCAGTCTCCTCGGGATTACCTATGTATTCCTTCATGACAAGGGGTCCGCTGATGATTATCTCGCCCGTCTCACCTGCCGGAAGCTCTTTACCCGTCTCACGGTCAATGATCTTGAATTTCATATCTGCGAACGGGAAACCGATGCTGCCGCGCTTTGCACCTTCCTTAGGAGAAAGACAGCATGCGGAAAGAGTCTCGGTCGCTCCATACCCCTCACGCACACATACAGGAGAGTTATGTTCTGCAAGGAATCTGTCAAATCTGTCTTTCAGCTCGGGAGAGAGGCTGTCTCCACCCGAGAAAATCCCTTTAAGGTGACTGTAATCAAGTCCGTGAAGCTTCGGTACGCGGAGTATCGCCTCAAAAAGAGTGGGTACTCCAGCGAAATAAGAACATTTCGAATCCGAAATAAGCTTTGCGTAGCTCTTTGCCGTAAACCTCGGGATAAGTATCGTACATGCGCCTGCATAAAGCATGCAGTGTATGCATATACCCAGTCCGAAGCCGTGGAACATAGGCATTGCGGCTATAAACTTATCCCCCGGCGTAAGCACCGGTACCGTAGCCTTTATCTGTATAGCCTGTGAATTGAAATTGTAGCTTGTCAGAACAACGCCCTTGGTGGTTCCCGTTGTTCCGCCCGAGAAAAGTATTACGGCGGGATCATGGCATGAACGGCTCTCCGCATATGCTCCTTCATATTCGCTGCCGAGCTCCATAAATGTCTGCCAGCGGAAGATGTCTTCCGTTTCCGCTACCTTCTCGGTCTTTCTTCCGACCGTCATCTTATATGCAATGTTCTTCGGGAATGCAAGTCCGTCCTGGATACCGGTTACGATCGCCAGCCTTACATCCGTATTGATAAGTATATTTTTAAATTTTCCGAAAAGCTGATCAAGCGTTACGACCATCACTGCCTTCGAAGTCTGAAGATAATACTCTATTTCTCTTTCGGATGAGAGGGGATGTATCATTGCTGCCACACCGCCGGCAAGATTTACCGCATAAAACAGGCACAGCGCCTGCGGACAGTTAGGAAGTGCGATGGTCACACATTCTCCCGGCTGCAGGCCTACGGCCTTTAAGGCCTTTGCACAATGCTCCACCTGCTTCCTCATGTTTTTATAGCTTACTTTTCTCCCCAGAAATTCATAAGCAGTATATCCCGGATAAATATCCGCAGCCCTGAAAAAAGCGTCCGCGATCGATCCGTCATAATAATTTAAAATCGTATCAGCTCCGTCACTTTCATCATGATAGAGTTTTTCAAATATATCTCTTGTATCTTCTTTTTTTCTGAAACTAATCATTTTTTTTACCGGCTTACAGCCTCCCCATTATCTATTATTCTACTTCCTCCAGTGCGTCACTGAACTTCTCCAGATCCTCGGGCTTTATCATATCCTTCATGTAAGGAATTGCATCAATGAATTTGAAGGTACGGCCGGTCTCTAACAGGGGATGATTCAGAACCTGTGGAAACAGCTTCTCAACAATCGCACGCAACTCCGGTGTATCAAGGATTTCGCCTACTGTGGTCTTCTCAATGCTGTACTTTGAATTTGCAGCCGCCTTTGCTTCGAGCTTCTTGATATGAGTCATATCAGCACCCCACTCAAAGCCTGCCTCCAATGCCTTCTGATTTGCAAGAACTACCAGCTCACCCTTGCTTGCAAGCTTCTTTGTAAGCCCTGCGACTACCATCTCCTTGGGAAGCATCTTGGTAAATCCCAATAATGCACCAATAAGGATCATATTTGCCATCCTGATATCGCCGATCTGTCTTGCCATATCATCAGCGGGAACATCAAGAAGATATACACCGCCGCTTCTGATCTTGCTCTTTGCACGGTTACAGTTTCTGATAACCAGACCGTCGGGAACAAGCTCGGCAAGCCCCTTCTGGCAGGCATCATCACTCATGGCGATCATTCCCATGCATTTTCCGGGAAGGGGTGAAAGAATGGGCTTGTCAGCAAGAACAACAGTACATTTTGCTATACCGCCACGCTGAGCGGCTCCGTACCACGGAACAAAAGTAGAAAAACCAATTCCGGAAGCTGTAGCGGCTAACGACGCACCTGCCGACATAACTCCCTGTCCGCCTGTACCTGATATAAGTAATGAATATTTCATTCTCCAAACCTCTCTTCCTTGTCCACAAATGTCTTGCACTCAAAATATTTCTCTGTCTGTTTCTCCATAAACTCCAGTGAAGTAACAGGATCGCAGTGCCATGTAGTAGGACAGTTTGTAAGGAGCTCGATAAACGAGAAGCCCTTGTTTTCAAGCTGATTCTTAAAGCCCTTGATGATAGCGGCTTTAGCCTGCTTGATACCTGCAGGCGTACGAAGGGTACAACGTGTAACAAGACGAGGTGCGTCAAGCTCTTTGATCAGCTCGCACATTCTTAACGGATAACCGGTACCGAGTAACTGACGGCCCTGTACGGCTGTGGTAGCCTTCTGTCCGAGAAGAGTGGTAGGAGCCATCTGTCCGCCGGTCATACCGAATATCGAATTGTTTGCAAAGATAACTGTGATGTTTTCACCACGGTTTGCACATGAAAGGATTTCTGCAAGTCCGATGGAAGCCAGGTCGCCGTCTCCCTGATAACAGAATACAAGACAATCGGGCCTGCATCTCTTTATACCCGTTGCAACTGCAGGAGCCCTGCCGTGTGCGCTTCCTATGATATCAAGATCCCATGAAACAAGTCCTTGAGTCGAACATCCGACAGGAAGGACATAAACTGCCTTTTCCCTTACTTTCAATTCATCTATAGCCTCAGCTATGATCTTTGTAGCTGTAGCATGTAAACATCCGGGGCAGTAAGATGACGCTGTAGGAAGGATTGACTTCGGTCTCTCATATAATGTACTCATTATTCTTCCTCCTTTCCGCCGGCTATTATCTTCTTTATAGCCTGCTTAACGTCATAATCATCAAGTAATACTCCGCCTGAATGGCCGTAGGTATAAACCGGAGCTCTGCCCTTTACGGCTGCTTCCACATCCTCGCCCATCTGTGCGGGAATGGTCATTTCTATATCGATAATACCCTTAACTTTAGAGTAATCAAGCTTGTTAAAGCTCTCCTTCGGGAACGGGAACAGGGTTATGGGACGGATAACACCGATCTTAACGCCTTCTTTTCTCAGATCCTCAACTACCGACTTTACAACACGTGCTGCAATGCCGTAAGCGGTAACCACATATTCAGCATCGTCCAGGTAAAGCTCTTCAACCTGTACATCTTCCTTTTCCCAGCGCTTTGTACGCTCTGCAAAGGACTTATTCAAGCCCTCAAGACCTGCCTCGTAAATGGGAGAAATAAGGTGTGACTGTCTCTTTTCCTCACCTTCCCAGCGGCCCATGGTCCATGATGACTGAGCCTTGGGATCGGGCTCCTTCATCGGAGGAAGCTCAACCTGCTCCATCATTGCTCCAAGAACACCGTCCATCAGCAGGCAGACGGGATTCCTGTCACGCTCAGCATAATCAAATGCATTATATGTAAGATCGACTATTTCCTGCAGAGTAGAGGGGGCAAATACCATAAGCCTGTGTCCGCCATGTCCCAAAGCCTTGGTTACCTGAAGATAATCGGACTGTGCGGGCTGTATGCTTCCAAGTCCGGGGCCTCCGCGGCTTACGTCCACGATCAGTGCGGGAAGCTGTGCTGCAGCTAAGTATGAAATACCTTCACACTTAAGTGATAAACCGGGACCTGAAGAAGATGTCATAGCCCTGACACCTGTACTTGCTGCACCATAAACCATATTTATAGAAGCTATCTCGCTCTCGCCCTGGATAAATACACCGCCAACCTCAGGAAGCCTGCGGCTTAAGTACTCGGGTACTTCATTCTGGGGTGTAATAGGGTAACCTGCGAAGAATCTGACACCTGCCCTGACAGCAGCCTCAGCTAAAGCTTCGTTACCTTTCATGAATTTCTTTTCCATTTTGTCAGTCCTCCTTAATAACTGTGATCGCTGCCTCAGGACATACGGTACTGCATGACAGACATCCGATACAGTCTGCTTCGTTTGCAACCTTTACCTTTACATAGCCCTTTGCATTGAGGCCGTCCTCGGCTGAAAGCACCTTCTTAGGACAATACTTGATACAATATCCACAGCCCTTACAGAACTTTTCTGCAATCTTTACCTTAAAGGAAGGACCGGTCTTGCCTGTTTTATCCTTATACTGCTTATCGTAATTTCTCTCTATAGTACGAACGAGTCTTGAAATTGTAGTGTTAACGGGAGTAGGCACACCCGCCTTCTTTCCTAAACGTTCGATAGCTCCGTTGATAAACTCTATCTCAGTAGGAGCCTTTTTCATCAGCATATCCTGTGCCATAGAAGGATAGTGAAGGCCTGAGGTCTTGCGTGCTACAGGCAGGATATGTGTCATAAAGTAGTTGAAGTCAAGCTGAACTCCGTTTGCCATACCTACTGCGATAGCCTCTTTCAACATATCAACCGCAAGGAGTGTAAAGTCCTGATCATTTCCTGCTTCGCCGCCTCTGAGTCTAACCAGACCGCAGCCGGCATTAACAGCAATATTTACCAGGAGCTTATACCAAACCTCTGTATCGATATCCTCCGAGTAAGCAGCCTTGATGCCGCTTGCATTGAAGATATTTGCGAGTTCATCACCGAATTTCTTCTGCTCATCACCCTTTACGACCGAACCGAAAGCTACATTTACATCGCCGAACAGGCCGGTATCAAGCACACCGGGTGCCGACATGATGGCTGACATATTTACACAGCCGTAATATATATTTTCCTGTTTTACAGTTTCTCCAATAATATCAGTATTTCCGATGCCGTTCTGGAGTGTAATGATCTTAGTATCATCTCCGATAATAGAAGCAGCACCTTCTAAAGCGGCCTTGGTATCACAGCCCTTTACCATAATAAGCACAGCATCCTGCTTTTCCAGTCCCTCGCATCCTACAGAAGCCTTCATAGGGATGGGGGCAGTCTCAGACTTCTCTCCGTCTGCACCCGTATAGCTTCTCATAACGATTCCGGGATTTGCGAACTTATCTGCCAGTTCCTTACGCCTTACCAGCAGGGTAACATCGGCACCGCCGAGCTGAAGATATGCGCCCAGCATGCTGCCCATTGCACCTGCACCTAACACAGCAATTTTCAAACCTCATTCCTCCTTATATATCAACTATATTATAAACTATATTAGAACACGACATACCACAATATATAGTATTACAAAGTCAAAAAAAATACATCATCAATTTTGTTGATGATGTATTTATATGATTATGATTCTGCAAGCTTATCACAGATTTTCTTCATGTTTGCTGCGTCAGCCTCAGTTATCTCGTAATCCGAGTACCTTGCCCTGTCATAGAGTTCCGATATCTCGGGGGTATTTACGGCTGTCGCACACTCACCGGAGGTCTTGTACTTCAGCATCTTTTTATCTCCCGAATGGGTGATCCTGAAGCATCGGTCCTTGGCCATGTTTTTAAAACTGCGCCGTACCTTTTCTCTGGGATTAAGGAAAAATTTCTTTTCCTTTACCTTTTTCTCTTTGATGGATGTGGCATCACAGCTTTCTCTCACATCTGTTACCACATCGTCAACAATGATATCAGGCCTGTCGAGGGTCATATTAAAGAATCCAAGGATTTTTCTTATCAGTTTGTACAGCATGAACAAGATAAGAAATACTACCAGGATCCAGAGTACTTTCTCAATGATAACTTCAATCAGGGACATACTGCGTGTCTCGCCCTGTCCCATCTTGGCTGTCAGTGAATCGAAGTCATTATAATCGAGCGGCTGGCTGGCTTCGGGCTCCGGATCTCCGCCTCCGAATATTTTTCTTAGCAGTTCACGTAAATAATAACCGATTTTTCCTTTTATAAACTCACCGAATGCCGTCAGGCTGTCCATGTTTGCTATTGCAAAGAAAAGGCCGGCTGAAACTCCAACATAGATGATAACGCCTTTAAGTCCGGCACCCATTATCTCTGATTTAGGGAAGAAACCTGCCGAATGTTCATTGAGCCTTACAAACTTTGCATAGCGCCCGAAATAGTGCTGCATGAAAAACATGGTAAACAAACAGATAAGCAGGTTTCGGTATATGTTTGTTATGTTATCATACTGCTGCAGTGTAAGGATAAAGAACGGTGCGCAGATGAGTATCGATATCACGGGTATCGGGAAAGGTTCATCCTCCTGGTCAAGACCTCCGTGCTGCTTTACTATCGAAAGGATGCAATAGAAAAACGCAAACCCTGCATGTAACAGCAAGTATTCAAATTCATAAAACCCTGTAAGCGACATTCCAACAAATGTGAGCAGATGCAAGGCTATGGATACGATCATTTTCCTCGTATTTATACGGATTATGTAGTTTAAAACCAGCCCCAGTCCCATGATACCCCAGCAGATGAGACTCAGCCTCATGATCGAGTATACCTCGGAGAGCATAACAGAAAGACCGTAGCTCAACGCAAACAAAGACCAGTGGTTTGTCTGGGTTACGATTATCTCTCTGAATAATATTAAGGCTTTTTCTTTATTCTGCTGTTTCACGATGATACCTCATCAATTAGTTCTCCTGATTCAAATCTATCTCTGCATTTGCCCCGTAGCTCCAGCTCCTGATCGGTATCGTACGTGTCTGGAGTTTACTCGAAATGCCAAGTATTTCTGCACCTGATGTGACATATAGCCAAAGGAAGCTCAAATGTATGCTGTCATAATTTTCAAGCAATCTCTGATATTCATCATATGAGTTCACCGAAATATGATAATCACACATGGTCCCGTCACCCGACTCTATAACATTTGCAAAAAGCTTTGTCATATCCTCGGTTTCAGCCTTTAAGTCTATCCTGGCGAGAGCTCTGTATATCTCCTGTTCATGTATCTTGCCGCGGCTGCGTTTCAACTTTATTGGCTGTCCGGAGAGAACATCTATACCATTACTATAAAGGGCAAATTCCATATCCTCATCCGTAAAGCTCTTAACAAGCCCTGCCGCAACCTTGATGGCTGCCTCCTGTGCCTCGGTCCTCTTTATGATACCGGTATCCTCTAAGTTAAGGAAAATACGCACTACCTTCTGTGAGGTAAAGTCCCTCATATTTACTCTCAGATCCCCTGTCTTGGCCGTAGCCTTCCAGTTAATGCTTTTCATACTGTCATAGGGCTGGTATTCCCTGATGCCTCTGAACTCAAAGGGATCCTCGATGAGGTGAGCCTTACTTTTAATCTCGCCGTTTATCCACTGTAATGAGTTTCTGAATTCGCTGGTGTTAAAAGGTCTCGGGAGCACATAAATCTCATCGTAGATTTTCTTCATCAGTACCGATTCCAATGTAAAGAACATATCTGTTCCTACCAGTTCGGCACTTGTAATATTATATAATCCGCGTCTGCCGGCTGTAAAAGCTATGGTCCTCGTGAGCTTTTCCCTGCCGCCTATGGTAAACACATCATTTCTGTAATAATTATCTGTATTCTGGTTTACGGTCGCATTGTCAAACATCAGGCTCCTGCTGGTACGGAATTTACATTTTATCATAGGGAGCGGCAGCCTTTTTGCGTTGGTTATGGTCTCAACCAGTCTGCCACGCTCACCTTCAAAGATTTCCTTCCCTTCAAAATGTATGTCCACTTCCAGGTTCCTGGCCCAGAGTTTCATATATACAACACGCTGAACCGTATACAGTAACGCTGCCAAACAAAGTATGGCTATGAACTGTATCATTTATTTATATCCTCTATCAATTTTCAAAGTTTTCCGTAGGCACTTTGATGCCTGCGAGCATACCTGTTACTACCTTCTGTGGATTGCCTACGCCGATACCGAGCTTAATCCTGTGTGCAAGTACAGGAACAGCTACAGCTTTTACATCATCAGGGACAACGTAATCCCTGCCTGAAAGGTATGCATACGCTTTTGCACATCTAAGAAGTGCAATACTGCCTCTGGCACTTACTCCCAGAGAGATCTCCGGATGATTACGGGAGGCCTGTGAAATATCTGCTATATACTCAGGGATGCACGCATTAACCTTTACCTTTATGGCACCCTCACGGACCTGTTTCATCTCATTATCCGTAACAACACTTTCAAGTGTATCCAGGGGATCAGCTTCCATATATTTATTTAAGATATCAACCTCCTGCTCCTTATCGGGGAGTCCTACGGAAAGTTTCATAATAAAACGGTCAAGCTCTGCCTCGGGAAGTGCAAATGTACCGGCACTCTCGATAGGGTTCTGGGTAGCGACAACGAAGAAAGGTGCTTCCAGTTTCATGGTTTCACCGTCAATGGTAACCTGTCTTTCCTCCATACACTCCAAGAGTCCTGCCTGTGTACGGGGAGTGGCTCTGTTTATCTCATCTGCGAGCAGGATATTTGTAAATACCGGGCCTTTTCTAAGGACAAAATCATTTTCCTTGCGGTTAAATACATTAATACCGGTTATATCACTGGGCAGCAGGTCAGGTGTAAACTGAATACGTGAAAACCCGATATTCATGGACTTTGCAAGCGACTTTGCAAGCTTTGTTTTTCCTGTACCGGGCACATCCTCCATCAGGATATGACCGTCTGCTAAGAGAGCTGTCAGCATATATTTAATTACGCTCTCTTTTCCGACTATAACCTTGCCTATATTTTCTGTGATCTTATCTAAAAAGATTTTGCCTTCTGTTCCCATAATACGTTTCTCCTATTAAAATATTTCAAAATTCTTCGTTCAGAATGACATATTTTTTTGACATCCTCAAGATTGAAGTATAGCATAATGCGAATTTTTATTCAAGGGAAAAAGGATTGATAGTATATCTCGCATCTTTTTTTCCGTGATTAATTATGAAGCTTTATATATACTATCATCTGTAAACAGCAAATATGACAGCAAAAGATGATAGGAGTTAAAAGATATGTTTGAGATTAAAGGAAAAGCAAATACCGCCATCTGCTACGCAAAGGTAGTAGAGGATGAAGCTATAGAACAGATCCGTAGAATGTGTGATTACGACCTTACCGCAGGTAGCAAGGTAAGGATCATGCCCGATGTACATTCTGGAAAGGGCTGTACCATTGGCACTACCATGACTGTAGTTGACAAAGCCTGCCCTAGTATCGTTGGTGTAGACATAGGCTGTGGAATGTATACAGTGGCTTTAAAAGATAAAGAGCTTGACTTTGAAAAAATTGATGAGGCCTGCCATTATATTCCCTCGGGCATGTGTGTGTGGGAGGGCAGAAAAGAAAGATTTGACCTGACTGCACTTCGCTGCTATAGATCTCTCAAGGATTCAAAACGTCTCGAAAGATCTCTGGGTACACTGGGCGGCGGGAACCATTTCATAGAGGTAGACAGGGCAACCGATGGTACATATTATCTGGTTATACATTCGGGCAGCCGTAACCTCGGCAAACAGGTGGCTGAGATATATCAGCAGCTGGCCGTTGACTTGCATATGGGCAAGGAGAAATATTTCGCACAGCGTGATGAGATCATTAAGACTTACAAAGAACAGGGACGTAAGTCAGAGATAGAGAGCGCTTTAAAGGCTCTTAAATCAAGTTTTGAGGCACAGGCATTATTGATACCTGATGATATATGCTGGCTGTATGGTTCGTTCCTTGATGATTATCTGCATGATGTGGGTATATGTCAGGAGTTTGCAAAAAGAAGCAGGGAGTTTATGGCCGAGACCATAATAGAAAGAACCGGCATGACTGCGGGTGAAGCTTTCCATACCATACACAACTATATCGATACCGATGAGATGATACTTAGAAAAGGTGCGATAGCGGCACATAAGGGTGAGAAAGTATTGATCCCTATAAATATGCGTGACGGTTCGGTACTTGCTATAGGTAAAGGAAATCCTGATTGGAATTATTCTGCACCCCATGGTGCAGGCAGGATCATGTCGAGATCAAAGGCTAAGGAGTCTCTGGATATGGAGGAATATCGTAACGAGATGACAGGAGTATATACCACCTCTGTTAACGAGAAAACTCTTGATGAGTCTCCTATGGCTTACAAATCCTTAGATGACATAATAGATGTAATACAAGACTCTGTAGATGTTATCGATATTATGAAACCTGTATTTAACTTCAAGGCTTCGGACGATGAAGCCCCTTGGAAAAAGAGATAAATCTAAACAAACTGATTCAAAGCTTCATTGTATTTATAACCGGCTGACTTTAAATCATCTGTCAGCCGGTCTTTTTCTATGTCCAGAGAATCACATAGATCGTCGAGTGAAGAATATTCATCTCTGAGTTTTGTGTTTATTACACTAAGTAATATATTAGGATCTGATGGAAGATACATTTTTTAAAATCCTTTCTGAAAAGATTGGCGACAGAGAACCGGTCCCTGTCGCCAAATCAAATTTAGAACATACTTGCAAGTTTATCTACACCGAGTACAGTGAGTACCATATATATAGCGTAAAGCAGAAGCATTACTCCGCCCTGGGCTCTGGTAAACTTTTTGGTGATGAGCATTGGGATTACTGCAACCAAACCTACTACAAGGCAGGCAGGGAAGTCTATCATAGCAACTGATTCCGATACAGGGAGGGGCTTTCCTGAGATAAGGTTACATACCGGCATGATAAATGTCAGGTCCATGATATTTGCGCCGATGATGTTTCCAACACCGAGAGATGACTGCTTCTTTATAACTGCGGTAATGGTTGTTACAAGCTCAGGAAGTGAAGTTCCGATAGCAATGATGGTTACTGAGATAACTCTTTCGCTGATACCGAGTGAAGCAGCAATAATACTTCCCTTATCAACCAGAAGGTCTGCACCGAAAACTATAGCCAGTGCACCGAGGATAAACTTTAATATATTTGAAAAGATAACTGCCTTTGTCTTAGCCTCAGGTCCGAGCTTTTCTTCTTTGCCGCCCTTTACAGCTTTTACTGCTGCACGGATATTGTCAACCATAGCTATAACAAATATCACGATCAAGAGTATACTGGTAACGGTACCGATACCGTCTATTTTTCCAGCTTTAGCAAAGCTGCCTACTACCACGATAATTATAGCAGCTCCGAGCATCAGCAGAGACTTTAATGCGTAATCCTTTCTCTTTATGGCTGCAGGTATACAGATAATACCGATAGCCATGATCAATCCCAGGTTTGCAGTAACGCTGCCGATGGCATTACCGATAGCCATGTCAACCTTTCCCTCATGTGCTGCCATAGCAGATACGAGCAACTCCGGTAATGTGGTAGCCAGACTCACAACCGTTGCACCGACTATAAGCTTGGGTATGCCTGATACCTCAGCTATCCAGGTAGCTGCATCTACGAAAACATCTCCGCCCTTTACGATGAGGACGATACCGACCGCCAGCATAAGCGCTGCAGGTAATGTTCCGCCAACACAGAAATTGACGATAAGCAGTGCCGGAATCATACAGAAATCCAGCAAGATCTCAGATTTTTTCACTCCTTCATACCTCTCTTTCGCATAAAAAAGACCCATGCACGACAAAAAAGCCATGCATGAGTCTCATCATTTAAGGTAAGCCAGACCGACTAAACGGACAGTGTTGTTGACTTTCCCACGTAATACGCCAATTACTCCCTCAAGATTAAATCGTATGATAACCCTTTTTTTACCATTTGTCAAGGACTTTTGTAAGTTTTATGCTCTGGCAAATAATATATAACATAAAATGCATCCAATATTGATATGCGTCCGGGAATTTGGGTACATATCATATATGCATATGAAAAAATCCGTACCATATCCCGCAACATTTAACAAATATAAAGCAATTAAATGAAAGAATAATTTTATTATGGGTGATATAGTTTTAGTGTAACGATTTACTAATTATTTTGGGAGGGGTTTATGGCTAAAATTACAGTACATCCGAGTTTTGAGATCGGAGAAATATCAAACAGGCTTTTTTCGGCATTCTTAGAGCCTATCGGTACTATGGTAAACGGATTTATGTACAATCCTAAGCATCCCACAGCAGACGAGCAGGGCTTTAGAGGTGATGTTATCAATGCCTTGAAGGCCACAGGCATACCTGCAGTCCGTCTTCCCGGCGGAAACTTTGTATCTGCATGGCAGTGGAAGGATTCCATCGGACCCAAGTCTGAGAGAAAGGTACATCTTGATCCTGCATGGTATCAGTATATACCCAATGATGTAGGACATGATGAGTACCTGCAGTGGGCTGAAAAGATTAACACAGAGTCACTTTATACTATTAACATGGGTACCGGTACCATGCAGGATGCTATGGATCTGGTAGAGTATACAAACTTTGAGGGTGGTTCATACTGGTCTGATCTTCGTAAGAAAAACGGACACGAGGCTCCTTACAAGGTAAAAATGTATTATCTCGGAAACGAAATGGACGGACACTGGCAGTTAGGTTCATGGGAAGGAAATCCCGATGGCTATGGCTTTAGGTGCCAGGAAACTTCAAAGGCTATCAAGTGGATTGATGCTTCTATCGAGACAGGTGTTTGCGGTTCATCAGCAATATTTATGGATCATTATCCCACATGGGATGAAAAGGTGCTTGACCAGTGCTATGACACGGTTGATTATCTTTCAATCCATCATTATCACAGTGCTCCGCCTTCAGATGTAAAGGCTCTCCTCGGCGGTTCACTTTACTATGAGGATTTCATCAACACAGAAGCAGCTATGATCGATTTTGTTGCAGCAAAGCACAGATCACCTAAGAAGGTTATGATCTCATTTGATGAATACGGCTGCATGATGAGAGAAAACAGACCGCTTAATCCCGGATGGGGACGTTATAACATGGCAAGATCTCATTTCCGTTTCGATCCCGAGAGACCTTACATCATGCATGATCCCGATAAGATGAAGCACTTCATGTTCCCCGGACGTGAGATACTGCATATGCTGTCATTTATTTCAGTACAGCTTGCATTCCTTCGTCATGCCGACAGAGTTAAAATCGGCTGTATGACGGGCGGACTCGGTGCTCTGTGTGCATCGGATCATGACAATGTTTGGAAGACAGCATCCCACTATGCATATATGCAGATGTTAAAGTATGCAAAGGGTACATCCATGAGGACCGCAGTAGAGTCCGATACCTACGATATGCCCGGATATGCAATCGATGATACTTCACAGTACACAGGTAAAGAGGGCGTAAATTATATCGACTCCGCATCGGCATGGGATAAGGAAAACAATACCCTTACAGTATTTGCCATCAATAGAAATGAAAATGAAAGCTATGGCTTAAATGTAGATATCAAGGGGTTCGAAGGCTATACAAACGTAGAGCACTTTGAGACCTTCTGTACCGATGATGAATTGGATAAGGTTAGTTCAGTGGACAATCAGGAAATGTTCCTGCCTAAGAAAAATACCACCGGCGAGCTTAAGGACGGCGTATATTCCGTAAGTGTAAAGCCTCTTTCATGGAATGTATTTGTATTCAAGAAATAAAAAAGGTAATCTTAATTAAAAAATGGATTATATTGGTATTTCTGTTAGAAAACATTGTTTTCTATAAAAATATGCTGTATAATGAGTCCCATAGAAATATGGGGCTCATTTTTTTGTGAGTAATGATTATATTGGCTTGGAGGATTTATTATGGAGAAGAGATTAATTGATAACTTAGGTGTTTCTACATCACTGCTTGGTTTTGGATGTATGAGACTCCCTCAGAAGGATGGCAAGATTGATGAGGCTTTGGCAGAGCATTGCATCGATAAGGCCTATGCTGCAGGTGTTAATTATTTTGATACCGCATTTCCTTATCATAACGGAGACAGTGAGCCGTTTGTAGGAAAGGTACTGGACAAGTATCCGAGAGACAGCTATTTCCTGGCTACAAAGCTTCCCTGCTGGAATGTACACGAACTTGAAGATGCAAAAAAGATTTTCCAGAATCAGTTGGACAGACTTCATAAAACATATGTTGATTTCTTCCTGCTTCATGCACTTGACAGAAATCGTTTCCATCAGATGCGTGATTTAGGAGTTATTGAGTATTTAAAGGAAGAGCAGGCTAATGGCAGGATCAAATTCTTAGGCTTCTCATTCCATGATGGTTTCGATGCTTTTAAGGAAATTATCGAATACAGAAAGTGGGATTTCTGTCAGATACAGTTTAACTACATGGATACCGAGGAGCAGGCAGGTATCAAGGGTGTGCAGCTGGCTGAGAGTCTTGGTGTACCGCTTGTTATCATGGAGCCTGTAAAGGGCGGCTCATTGGCAAATCTTCCTGAGGATGTAACTACTGAGTTTAAACGTTTAGCTCCCGATGCCTCTACAGCATCATGGGCATTAAGATTTGTAGGTTCATTTGACAACATCAAGGTTATCCTTTCCGGTATGTCTACCGAAGAGCAGGTTGACGATAACCTTAAGACCTTCAATAATTTCAAGAAGCTTAGTGATGAAGAAATGAAGGCTGTAACAGATACTGCTGATGCTCTCCGTCGCCGTGTATTTAACGGATGTACCGGCTGCCGTTATTGTATGCCTTGTCCTAACGGTGTTGATATCCCGAGAAACTTCCGTATCTGGAACACCTACGGTATGTACCAGAATGCAGGACATACCAAGTGGGAATGGAGTACTGTACAGGATGACCAGAAGGCTAAAAACTGTATCCAGTGCGGTATGTGCGAGACCCAGTGCCCTCAGCACTTGAATATCAGAGATGACTTAAGCAGGCTGCAGAGTATGATGGATGAACTGAAATAACTTAACAGTAAATAAAAAAATAATAAACGGGCTACCATCAGGTAGTCCGTTATGTTTTTGGGATACAGAAGGAATCACTCCTATATAGATTTATACTACTTTACGGATTTTATCATAAATAACCAAACCGGTCAAGAAATTCTTCTTGACCGATTGCCTGTATAAGTTTATGTCCCGCCATCTCTTTTTTTACTCAAAAAAGCCTGTAATCAGTTTAACCAGTTCATCCTGGTCGCAGGCCCCCATAAGCTCCCTTGCGGAATGCATGGCAAGTATCGGTACTCCAATATCCACGGTATACATCGGTAAATGGGACGAAATAATGGGACCTAATGTACCACCGCCCGGCATATCAGAATTATTTACAAACTTCTTATACTTTATACCAAACTTATCACATAACTGCTGGACGCAGGCAACGGCCACTCCATCATAAGTATACCTCTGGTTTGCACTAAGCTTTATCGTCACTCCGTCGCCCATACGCATATTGTTGACGGGATCATACTTCTCAGCCTTAGCAGGATGTAGTGCATGAGCCACATCGACACTTAGTAAGAAACCCTTACGGATATCAGTATCCAGTGTTATCTCATCCTTGCCCAGGCTCCTGTAAATCTTTCTAAGAATTACGCGGAGCAGCTCGGAATCTGCACCCTGCTTAGTTTCGGAACCGATTTCTTCGTTGTCAAACAGCGCTATCAGATTTAATTCATTAAGTCTCCGGTCATTACATTCACTTTCTATAGAAGCATTAATAAGTCCTTCCACCAATGCCAGACATGAAGTAATATTATCAAGTCTCGGTGATGACAGCATCTCATTATTAAGACCGACAAATGCAGGCTCCTCAGCATTATATACATAAAGGTCAAAGTCGAGGATATCCTCTTTCTTTTCCTTTATTTCCTTTGCCAACAAATCTATAAAATAGGAATCCTTGTTTAACTTATCGTTAATCATCCCCAAAAGAGGCAACATATCATTTTGCTTTGTGAGTTTTACTCCTTCGTTAACTTCACGATTGTAATGCACTGCAAGATTGGGGATGGTAAGTAACGGACGGGCAAAATCCACCATCACCTCACGAGGAGCATATATCTCGCTGCTCCTTAAAAGCACTCTGCCTGCCACAGACAAGGGCCTGTCAAGCCAGGTGTTTAAGATAGGTCCACCATATATTTCGGTATTTATACGAAGATACCCCCTCGACTCAAATTCAGCTACAGGTTTGATATGCAGACAGGGAAAATCCGTATGTGCAGCTGCAATATGTATACTATTACTTGTCAAAGCCTTTTCTTCACAATTATCTGTTATCTTTTTGGATTTTTTCTTTGCTTCTGGTAATACTGCATCATTTTCCGTAGCAGGTATTGTAAATGCAAAAAGAGAGGTTTTAAACGGAAGCACATAAAATTTTCCGCCCTGCTTTACATCCCAATCCTGATTCAGTGATAATTCAAAAAAGCCTGCTGCCTCCAGTATTTTTCTCGACTCTTCTACCGTATGGTACGGTGATACCGCTTTCTTTATGAAATCTGCCAGACGGTTTGCCGCCGATATTTTCTTTGATGCCATTTTTGTACCTCGTATCTTAAATATTTATCTCTGAATGACAAATTGACACTCAAGTATAAAGTAATATTACTTCGATTTGAAAGCCTTGTCAACCCATCAAAAAAGACAGGGACCCGGCCCTGTCTATAGTTTCAAAGAACATCCCAGAATTTGTTCTCAAACTCTGCACATGTTTTAAAAATCCTGCATAATGTATCTTTTGTATTTTCGTCAATATCGGTTGTTAATCTGTTTACAATACTCTGCCACTTCTCATTTGTCTCCACATACTCCTTGGAGGTATATGCATCAAACCAGAATTTGTAATAGGACTTTTCTATCTTATCTCCATACTTTTTGCATAATTTTTCGCCAAGATAAGCGTAATTCCAACAGCATTGAAGCAACGCTGTAAAGCCTCCCAAAAGGCCGCTCTTGTCAATGGTATCATGGTAAAACCGGATATAGTCCGCTATTACCTGATTTTTTCCGGTATTCTTTATCGTATCCTCAGATATTCCGAGTTTTTTCATAGCCGGCAGATGTACGCTCTCTATTTCATATACAGTAACATCTACAGCCATTTTTAAAAATTCTGAAACCTCACTGTCATCTGATAGCTTAAGCAGTCTCTCAAGTATATCTTTATATTCAAGAAGATAGTAGTAATCCTGAAGCATATACCTTGAATACCTGTTCTCATCCAAGGAGCCATCTGCCATTTTTATTAGGATTTCTTTTTCTGCTGCCTTCTCCCAAAGAGCCTCGACCTCAGAATATAATGTATCTGTTATTTTCATGTTTATTTCCTTTCCGCCATGAAACATCGTTCATTTTAAATTCGGCTTTATCAATCATTTCACTCAATTATAAACTTCCGGTCTCATTTTTCGGCAATAATAGCAACATATCCACCGCTCTTGTAGCCTTCAGAAACCTCCTCGGGCTCTTCGTTTGTGTACAGAGGATTCTTGATCAGTGTCTGGTAGAAATCAAAATTCTTAATGCCAAGCTCCTTTAATACATTGATCTTTTCTTCTGTAGTATGCCATACTCCTGATGATGCCAGTGCTAAAGGATAAGGAAGCTCGGGCATGGCACCCTCTAAGAATTCATGATCATAGGTATTAAGGCTCTTTCCTAAAAGATACATAAATCCAAAAGCGCTCTCCTTGGGTACATCAAGGAGAATAAGCTTACCGTTTTTCTTTAAAGCACGAAGGCTCTTTTCATAAACAGGCTTAAGGTCCTCCATATAGCTGGAGCTGCCGTTAAAATATATGATATCATAGGTCTCGTCAGGCAGATCAACATCTTCAATGAGACCGTATTTGATCACATTAATGCCTCTCTTTTCAGCTATCCTGCCCATATCCTCCGAAGGCTCGATACCATCAATGTTTGAGCTGTCAATATAGCTCTCAAAAAGTCCGCTGCCGCAGCCTACGGAAAGGAGCTTCTTTCCTGTAATATCACCTAATACCTTTTCAAAGAGACGAAGCTCACTTGTAAAAAGGTTCTCATTTTTCATAAACCACTCATCATATTTATCTGCGTATCCGTCAAATTTCTGTTTTCCCATTTTGTAATCTCCTAATAATATGTATTATTCATGCCAAGGATGTCAAAACCGGCTCCGTTAGCACATTAATAGAACTTTCCTGACAAATTGAAATTGTGCATCATAGGCCCGCTACCTTTTCCAAGGTCAAGCATAGCGGACAGAGCACCCGATATGTATTCCTTTGCCATTCTTACTGCATCTTCCATATCCATGCCTTTAGCAAGGTTTGATGCTATGGCTGATGACAGAGTACAGCCTGTTCCGTGGGTATTGGGATTATCTATTCTTTTCCCGTTAAACCATTTTAGACAGGGCTCTTTATAGGAATCATTTGTAATGACCTCACCTTTATATAAGAGGTCGTTGGCATCGTTGATATTGTGACCGCCCTTGAGCAGTACATCACAGTTATACTTTGTCCCTATCAGCTCTGCGGCTTTTTCCATATCTTTTTCGGTTTCGATTTTCATCCCGGAAAGTATTTCTGCCTCGGGGATATTGGGAGTTACAACACTTGCTTTTGGTAACAGACAGGAAGTAAGCGTGTCTATCGCCTCATCCTGCAGGAGCTTTGAACCACTGGTCGCTACCATGACAGGATCCACAACTATGTTTTTTGCTCCGTAAAAAGTGAGCCTTTCAGCTATTACCCTGATAAGCTCGGATGAGGATACCATACCGATCTTTACCGCATCGGGAAAAATATCTTCAAATACAGCATCTATCTGCTGCTTCAGGAACCCCGGATCTACCTCCAAAATCCCCGTAACGCCGGTCGTGTTCTGGGCTGTGAGTGCCGTGATGGCTGTCATCCCATATACACCATTCATAGTCATGGTCTTTAAATCTGCCTGAATACCGGCGCCTCCGCTGGAATCACTTCCCGCGATTGATAATACTGTTTTCATCGTTTTGTTTCCTTTCCATGTAAGTATTATTTTTATATAGCGATTCAAGGTGGTGCCCCCGGTGAACCGCTGTATGATCTTAAAATCCTAATTTATTTTTTACTGCCTCCGACAATTCCTCGGCAGCCTTCTTTGGATCATCTGCTTTCATGATAGCCGAAACCACACATATCCCGGCTATCGGGATACCTTTAAGCACATCAATGTTGTCCTTATTGAGGCCGCCTATCGCATTGGCAGGGATGGGTACTGCATGGCAGATCTTGTCCAGCATATCCGTTGAGGTAAGAATGGTTTTTACCTTGGTAGTTGTAGGATATATAGCTCCGACTCCCAGGTAATCCGCTCCCTGCTCGTATGCCTCTTTTGCCTGTTCCACAGTCTTGGCTGTGGCTCCGATGATCTTGTCGAGTCCGAATATCTTTCTGGCTATACCTATCGGCAGATCACTCTGACCTAAGTGTACACCTTCAGCGTCGATAGCCATAGCCACATCCAGTCTGTCATCGATGATCAGAGGAACGTTATATTTTAAAGTCAAAGCATGTACTTCCCTTGCGAGCTCCAGATATTCCCTGGTGGTACGCTCCTTTTCTCTGAGCTGGACTAAAGTCACTCCGCCCTGCAGAGCTGCCTCTACACGACTTAAAAATTCTTCTTTTTCATATTTTGTACTATCTGTTATGAAGTACAGTCTTGGATTAAATTTTGCCATATTGTTTTACTTCCTTTTAAAGGTAACAGGGTATTAGCCTGTTTTTTCTTTATCTCCTGTTTTAAGATTCAACTTTAATCCGGTTAACAATATCCTCATCCTTAATGGTAGACAAATTGTCCAGAAGATTTACCTGGAATGTGCCGCTGCCCTTATCAGTCTCTGATAATTCGCCACAGATACCAAACATGGCACTTGCTGCTACAGCAGCATCAAACCCATCGGCAACCGATAAAAATGCCGCACATAAAGCGCCCTGCATACAACCTGTTCCGGTAATGGTAGCCAGCTGAGGAGTCCCGTTTTTAACAAAGCAGATATTCTCTCCATCAGTAACTATATCCGTTTTTCCACTGACTAAAATGGTGGTTTTATAACTTTTTTCGGTTGCTGCCTTATTAATCTCCTCGGCTAACTTTTTAGCAATCTCCGCAATTTCTTCGATCACCAAAGACGAATCCGCATCAACGCCTGAAGACTGATAGTCCTTTTGATAGAGTGCTTTGATCTCTGAGTAATTGCCTTTTACCACAGTCGGATGAAATGCCTTTATCATATTTTCAGCATAAAAGCGTCTGTTTTTCAGACATGCCGCACCACATATATCAAGCACAAAACGGATACCGTTTTTTCTGGCTTCATTTGCGGATATACGCATCGATTCCATCCTGACATCAGTGATATTTCCAAGATTTAGCATAACAGCGCCTGCACTTGACGTAATCTCTGCTGCCTCCTTTGGATGCTCTGCGCATATCGGACGCGCCCCGGCTGCAAGGATGGTATTTGCACACTGATTTATGGATATCGGATTTGTGATGCAATGCACGAGCGGGCGCACATCCTTTAAGAGACGTCGCAGTTCATTGATATTTTTTGCCAGATCAAGATTTTCATTCATTATGTTTTACTTTCTTCCCTTAAATTGTTTTAATTGCCGCCCGGTTTACCGTCATAAGCTCTTGTAATCACTGTTTTCCAGAGTCAGATACAGGAGCCTTATGAAGTTTTTTAATCAAATAATAAACTACTGCCAATACCACAAATAGTATTATTGAGCCGTATGACAGATAGCTCCATACCTCAGACTCCGACTTAAATATCTGCGGTACAAGCAGAAATACTACAAATAATATCGCACCGAAGGTGGCTATGGATATAGCATTTGTAAGTACAGAGCCCTTGTCCGAATATACGGGTGAGCCCAGCATATCCTGTGTCTTTGCAAGCATACCGCCGTCTGCATATTTTCTAAGGAAGAAATATGCTATGCTGCCTCCGATAAGTGTCCCGCAGATAAATGACGGTACATAGAAGAAGAGACTAAGTCCATCCTTGCCCCAGATAAGGGTCATAACCGGATATGAAACAATGGCTCCGATAATGCCTGTACCAATGATCTCGCCTAAAACCGCACAAAGTAATTTACCCTTTGAAAGCTTGTAAAATACTCCTGACAGAAATGCTCCGAATATAGCTCCGGTCAGAGCAAGGGGAGGTATACCCATAAGTACCATACGGATAACTCCGATGATAAATGCACAAAGTAACGAATACCAAGGGCCCATAAATACTGAGCACACGATATTGATAAAGTGAGCCATAGGGCACATACCCTCTACTCTCAGGATCGGTGATATAACAACACCGATGGCAATGAGCATTGCCAAAACTACCATTTTTAAAATACTTTTTGAATTTTTCATTTTCTACCTCTTTCTTTTTACAACCGAGTATGATCTTCAGTTGTATTAAATTTGTGAGAACGGCATTTCATAACAGCGTCGTTCTCCACCTATGCTATGAACTCCCGGCTATCATCCTAACAATATTAGCCTAGTTCATATGTCATATTTTGAGAATCGGTCGAAGCTTAATGGCTTCCTCTCACGCCGGAACACGGCTTCCCATCGCTGTTATTACAGATGCAAGGCGCTCCCCTTCCATCCGTCCGGTCCTACCGGAATCCGTCACTCACTCCTTTCTATGAGGTATTTAAAAAGGCTGCCCGATCAGGCAGCCTTAAGAAACGTTTTTAAGCATCCCTACGTTGGCATTACCCAAATCAGGTTACCGGTCGAAGGTCCAACCTTCCTCTCAGCCCGTATTACGAGCTCCCGTATGTCTTTTTATTTGACGTATGCTATTGTACCACGTTTTTTATAAAATTCAAGTACTTTTTTTAATGTGTCAAAAAGAACCGTCCCAATTGACACATTACTTTACAGTAACACGCTCACAGATGGCCTTGATAACCTTAGTACCAAGGTACTGTTGAACAACATAGCCCTTTCCGTAGGTGGTAACCTGAGATTCGAAGGTATCCTCAGTACCGCCCTGAGCTATATAGTATGCTTTAGCATCATCATAGTTAGCTGTAATACCTTCAGCCTCAGCAACTGCCTGACAGAACAGTGCATATTTCAGATCATCGGTTACCTTTTCTTCTATACTTTCATCATACTGTTCCTCTGTCTGCGAATAGGACTGTGAGAGATAGTTTTCAAATGAAGTATACGGAGTATATCCATAGTATGTAGAATACATCGAATTCATGTATTCATAGTAAGAATATTCATCCGACTTATGATTACCCTTAAGCTGCTTTAAATATGCCTCAGGTTTTGAATTTAGCGTGGTATTCTCAACTACATATTTCCGAACAAAGCTTGTCAGGTTTTTCTCATAATTGGTATCCTTCAAATACTTACGATACTCTTCGGTAGTTGAAGCATACTCAGAGAGATTCTCCTGTACAAATGCATCATTGAACTCAGGCTTAACATAGATACCGTTCAGCTTGACTGCAAATACCGCATCTTTGCCTGCAAGACCGGGATCATTTGTATAATCCTCAGGGAAAGTTACTTCTACATTAAACTCATCCCCGGGCTTGTGGCCTTCGATCTGCTGTTCGAAATCATCTATAAAGGACTTAGATCCGAGCTCAAGATCGGCACCTTCAGCAGTGCCGCCATCAAATTCAACACCGTCGACAGAACCCTTATAATCAATATTTACCTTGTCACCATTAGCTGCAATCAGATCTGCTGAGCTGTCAAGATATTTCTTGTTGTTCAGTAAAGTATCAATATCTTTCTCAACACTCTCGTCAGAATACTCTATCTCACTAAGGTCTGCAGTGATATTGTTGTAATCAGGGATGGAAACATAGTCAGCAGCCTTTATACCCTTTATCTTGCCGTTATCATCGAGCTGTGCGGAATAGTCTGTATCAACAGCTACGCTTTTTGCCTTCTTGATCTGATCCTTTACTATCACCAGCACTACGATACCTATCACTGCCAAAATCAGCAGTGTTACTATGATTTTTGTCAGTACCGCATTTCTCTTTCTCCTGGCAAATTCTTTTTTCTTTGCCAGCTTTCTCTGTTTGCTGAGGCTTAACTCCTCATTGCTGTTTTCTTTTTTCATAACGCATTTCTCTCCTTGATAGAATAAAAATCCTATCCAAGAATATACCCAAATCGTGAAGAGTTTGTGAAAAGGTTATGAAAATTTAGCATATTATTAGGAGAATTCCTTTTTTAACACTGATCTTTGAAGGTTTTCCTATATACTCGTTGCTCACTCCCAAAGGAAAATTGTTTGTGAGTTCTGCGTTTTCTATCTCATATTTTAGACCGGATATAGTGACTCCTTCGCTTTTATCAGATAAGGAGAATACAGAAATAAATCCGTTTTCTTTAGAAGGGAACTCTATCTCAGAGTCCTTTATCACCGTGAGGACTCTGTTATCATCGTACAGGTATCCAATACCGCCTTCTTCCGCTATACGAGTGAGCAACTGGATATTGGCTATAGAGTGCTCTACCCTGCCGCCCATACATGCATACAAGTGAAACTCTTTATAGCCTTTTTTGAAACCTTGTGTTACCGCTTCCCATGTATCTGTTATGTCTTTTTCGGGTTTGAGTTGAATGATGTTGGGGTGGTCGGGGACATATTTTAAAGTATCAAAGTCTCCCACTACCATGTGTGGAGTGATGCCGGCCTCCTGCAGGTATTTATATCCGGCGTCTGCGGCTATGATATAATCATTATCTTCGATTTTAAAACCGAGGCCAAAATTGACCCCGGCTCCGATTATTATGCATTTTTTCATGTAGTACCTCATCCTATGCCTGCTCTGTGCTGGCGTAGATTTCTTTGTATACATCACATGATTTTATAAGTTCGTCATGTGTACCCTTGCCTACAAGCTTACCATCATCGAGTACCAGTATCATGTCTGCGTGCTGTACTGTGGATGCACGCTGTGATACGATGAATATCGCAGGTTTCCAGGATAGTGTCCGCAGTGCTTTGCGCAATGCAGCATCTGTAGCGTAGTCAAGTGCTGATGAGCTGTCATCAAGTATCAGGACTGACGGCTTCCCAACTAAGGTTCTTGCTATGGAAAGACGCTGTTTCTGTCCTCCGGAGAAGTTTCTGCCTTCCTGCTCAACCTCTCTGTCAAGCTCTATACCGGTGATCTGTGCGAGGTTCATAGCCTCCTTCAGCTGTTCGTCTGTAGCAGCATCATTACCCCATTTGAGGTTTTCCCTGACAGTACCTTTAAAGAGCACCGCTTTCTGCATAACCGTACCAACCATGTCTCGGAGTGAGGCTACATCGTATTTCTTTACATCACGTCCTGCTACATATACAGTACCTTTTTCTGCATCGTAAAAACGTGGGATAAGGTTTACTATCGAGGTTTTACCTGAACCGGTACCTCCTATGATACCTGTGATAGTACCAAAAGGTGCTTCAAAGTCTATGTCTTCGAGAGCATCCTCACCGCCCTCGCTATATTTCATATATACATGGCTGAATTTTACGGCGATATTTTTTCCTATGCTGCCCTCTTTGTCCTTAACACCTTCTGTCGTTGGAGCTGTCGTATTTTCATCATTAGCATTGTTATTTACTACCTGTATTTCCATCCCCTCGGGGATTTCCATTACTGCGGAGATACGGTTAGCGCATGCAAGTCCTTTTGTTATGCTGATGAATGTATTGGCAAGTTTAAGCAGCTCGACCAATATCTGGGACATGTAGTTTACAAGTGCTACTACTGCTCCGGCTGTGAGTGCCTTTGATTCGACTCTTACTGCTCCGGAATATAACAGTATGATAAGAGCTACATTTATCACTATATATGTAGCAGGATTCATTATGGCGGAAATTTTTCCTGCTATCTCCTGCAACGCCCTGTGCTTTCCTGTTTCTTCTTCGAAGTTTGCTATTTCTCTTTCTTCCAGTCCAAATGCACGGATAACTCTGACACCGGTAAGATTTTCTCTTGTGAGTCCCAAAAGCTTATCCAACGCACTCTGTACCTTTTTAAATCTGGGGATGGTCATGAACAAAAGAGCAAACACGATAATAAACAGTACAGGTATGACTACTGCAAATATGATGGCTGCTTTTGCATCCACCGTAAATGCCATGATAAGTGCTCCGAATACAATGATCGGAGATCTGAGGAACAATCTTAAGAACAGGTTTACCGCTGCCTGAGTCTGATTTACATCACTGGTCATCCTTGTGATAAGGGTGGAGCTGCCCTGCTTGTCAGTTTCTTTAAAGGACAGCTTCATGATGTGTGAAAACAGTGCATGTCTGAGTTCCGTTGCAAAACCTACCGCAGCTTTTGCAGCAAAGAACTGCGCTGTGGCTGCAAAACCAAAGCCCACAAATGCAAACGCTACAAGTATAAGTACCATCTTTATGACATGGCTCTTGTCCCCGTTTGCAAGTCCCGTATCGATCAGGGATGCGATAACAAGCGGTACGGTCAGCTCAAAGGCTGCCTCCAGGAGTTTAAAAAAAGGAGCCAGAAAGCACTCTAATCTATAATTTTTCAAAAATTTATATAGTCCTTTCATGGCTCTTACCTTTCATTTAAACTTTAGAAAATACTTCACCCAGGCCCATGTTGAGCACCAGGTTGGCTGAGGAATCATATGGTGTTGATGATTTGTTGATAAGGACAAGCTTGTTGCCCTTATAGTAATTGATCAGTCCTGCTGCCGGATATACCACAAGTGATGTACCGCCGACTATCAGCATGTCAGCCTGACTGATATAGTAGCAGGCATTTGACCAGGTGGTATCATCCAGTCCTTCTTCGTACAGTACGACATCGGGTTTAATGAGCCCTCCGCATTCAGGACATATCGGAAGACCAAAACGACGTTTACCACTCTTTAGTTTTCCATCGACATTTTCTCCTGCTGCCAGTCGCTTTTCACAGTCAGCATCAATGAGTTTGATCAGGTCGTCTCCGGAGAAAAACTTACGGCATTTCATACAGAAGTTACGGGCTACAGTACCATGTACCTCAAATACCGTCTCACTGCCGGCTTTCTGATGAAGTCCGTCAATATTCTGCGTAACGATGGCTTTGAGTTTTCCCTTTTTCTCAAGCTCAGCGAGTTTAATGTGAGTGATGTTAGGCTCTATGCCATCGAGAAGGATTTTTTTCCTGTAAAAGCGGTAAAACTCTTCAGGATTTTTCATAAAGAATGAGTGACTTATTATCTCCTCGGGAGGATAGTCATACTGCTGATTGTATAATCCGTCAATACTACGGAAGTCCGGGATACCGCTCTCGGTGGATACACCGGCTCCGCCAAAGAATACTATGTTGTTACTGCCTTCGACCATCTTCAGGAATTGCTCAAGTTTTTCTTCGTTTGACATATATCCCATTACTCCTTTCCACCTCATCAGTTGGCTCGCTTTTATTTGCAGCCGTATATCTTGTAATACTCATCGATAGCTGCCTTAAGCTTATCATCAATGATTACTTTTCCAAGTACTTCTTTGTTATAAAGGCATTCTACTACTTCTTCCATAGTAACGATTGCTTTTGCGTCAAAGCCGTATTTAGCTTTGATCTCATCAAGGGCACTCTTATCGGTCTCTAAGCCTTTTTCCATACGGTTAAGGGATACCATAAGACCTTTTATGGTTACATTACCCTGAGCCTGTATGATAGGGAAGGTTTCTTCTATGGATTTTCCGGATGTGGTAACATCCTCGATGATTACTACTCTGTCACCGTCCTTTATCTTGCTGCCAAGAAGGATACCAACATCTCCGTGATCCTTTACTTCCTTACGGTTTGAGCAGTATCTGATCTCTTTTCCGTAAAGCTCGCTATAAGCGATAACTGTAGCTACGCTAAGCGGGATACCCTTGTATGCAGGTCCGAAAAGAACATCAAAGTCATCTCCGAAATTATCATGGATGGCCTTTGCATAGTACTCACCGAGTTTCTTAAGCTGAGTACCTGTTACATATGCTCCGGCATTCATAAAGAAGGGAGATTTTCTACCGCTCTTTAAAGTAAACTCACCAAATTTAAGTACTTCTGAGTCCACCATGAACTCTATAAATTCTTTCTTGTAGGATTCCATAATATTATTCCTCCATCATTCGTCATTATGTAAATTTCTATGGAACATTCTCCAAACAAATACTGTTGCTATGGTAACTACTGCTCCGACTATCACCATTATCAGTCTCTTGGTGACATCATACTCTCCGTTTATAAAGCAGTAAATTCCGTATCCGAAGAAGCCCAAGCCTGTAGCCAGGAACAGTATACAGAATGTACCCACCAGTACTGAAGCAGATATACCGAGGCAGCCTGTTTTCTGTTCTTCGTTTTCTCTCTGCTCTGCCAGGTATCTGTCTTCCTCTTCTCTGCGTCGGAGCTGCTCTGCGTAGGAAAGTTCCTCATCAGGCTTTTGTTCAACCGCATGTGTGTCTTTTCTTCCCATTTCATCCTCCTATTTCTTACACCTCATCCGCCTCCTGACAGAGGCTGGATTTCTTTTTATTTTTTCTTTGTAACAGTTTTCTTAACTGCTTTTTTTGTTCCTGCTGATTTAGCAGCAGTCTTCTTTCCGAATTTCTTTAAATCTGCGCAGGATACTTTCTCGATCTTCTCGTAATCATATCCGGCATCGCCCTCTATCTCAACAGGATTTACTGTAAAGTATCTGATTCCGTATGCTCCGAGTTTAAAGTTAAGGCTGAGTTTTCCTGCTTTTGCTTCGGCTATAGCGCTCTGCGCCAAAGGTCTGGAGCCCTTCTTTATAATATCTACCTGTGCGTCTGAAGGATACTTGGGCTCGCCTAGATCATGCCAGATCTTCAGAGGGTTACATACCTCTTCATCAACCAGGTCTGTAAGTACGGTGTAGCATGTCTTTCCGCCCAGGCTCTTAGCGATTGCAGTAATATCTTTACTGTCTGCTGTTTTTCCCTCTGCGGCCTTCTTTGAAGCAAGCTTTTCTCCAAGCTCAATAGTGATGTCTGCATCTGTTTCCTTTTCAGACATGTTCCAGATTACTCCGGCGTATCCACCCTTGCCATCTGATACGATCACGCTGGTGTCATCCCTATGGATGCATTTTGCAGCGAAATTCTTTAATCTCTTGAAGAATGCAAATGTCCAGAATGTGGGCTTGGGTATGCAGTGATGTGCTACCAGTCCGAATCCGCCGTGGAACTGTGAGAAAGGTACACCCATCTCCTCAAATACATCACCGAATGTCCAGTATGAATATGACTCATTTACATCGCCCAGACGTGAAAGCTGCTGTGCCATATATGCAGCATTGATATTTGTGTCATGTATAGGATTGTTAGGTATGTATGATGTATTAAACTCTGTAATGTGTATCGGAAGGCCCTTAAACTCAGGATATGAATCGATGGCATCCCTGCTGGTCTTAAGATTTGCAAAGCCAAGCTCAGGGTCCGAAAGTCTCTGGTATCCGTAATGTCCATCTCTTTCCGGCATCTCTGTGGTATAGTGATGACGGGTTACAAAGTCTGGCTTTAACTTCTTTTTACGGCAGAAATCAAGGAAGGATCTGATCCAGAATTCATCTCTGATACCGCATACTGCAGGTCCGCCAACCTTAAATTTCTTGCTTACTTTTTTAACTGCCTTATAGGATACTTCAAAGAGTTTGAAGTACTCTTCCATGTTGGCATCCTTCCAGAATCCGGGAAGGTTTGGCTCATTCCATACCTCGATAGGCCAGTCGTACACCTGCTCGCCGTAACGGGCTACACAGTGCTCGAGAAGCGCTGATACCATATTTGCCCAGTCCTTATACTCCTTGGGAGGTGTGGTATTTCCTTTCCAGTAAAAGATGGAGTTGTCGCCGCTTGCCATCTGCTTGGGCATGAATCCAAGCTCAAAGAACGGTGCAAGTCCCAGACTCTGGTACATATCAAGTACTCTGTCGAGATATGTATAATTGTATTCCAGTATTCTCTTTCCGTTAAATGTAAAATCATGATAGATAGCCATATCATCGGTAAACAGTCCATGGCCTCTGATATGTGAAAAGCCTATCTCTTCCTGTGTAAGCTTCAGCTCTTCGTAGTACTCTTTTGTCAGGGCTAACCCCATACGCCCTGTACCGATACAGTAATCAACCCGGTTGTTAAATGTGACCTTGTTTTTGCTGTCCGCTTTAATCTTCATACTCTTCTCCTTTTCATTCATTTTTAATCTGATGACATGTTTTATATCACCGAGTCAAAATCACCTCGAAAATGCCCTCTGCATTTTTTCGGTAATAAAATGATGCTTCACACCTTCCATTTTGTTATACTATCATATATTTGATAGAATTAGAACAACAATATAGCCTTATTCTATACAATTATTGCACTATTTGCCCTTGTACTCAGGTATCACATCGTTCATGATCTTTGATATACGCTTTTGTGCCGCATTCAAGCTGTCCGAGGTATAACCTCCGTTAAGCTTCTTGTTTGTCGGCACTACTACATTGTTATGTCCGTCCTTGGTAATGCACTTGCAAGGTATGTATGAGACATCTGACATTTTTACAGTGAGTTTGTTTTTCGAAATTGTCTTTTTCAGTTCCACTCTGAGTATTATGGTGTCGTTATTTATGTCCCTGCCCATACTGGAACAGAAGTTGCCCATTGAAAACATGCAAAGGACTTTTTTACCACTCTCTGTCTTTATATATTTACAGCTCTGCAGGCAATGCGGATGTGAACCTATGATAAGGTCGGCTCCTGCTTCTGCGAGGAATTTGGAATCCTCTGTCTGTGCCGAGTTCAGTGTTTCCGTATTTTCTATGCCCCAATGACAATATACTACTACGAAATCAGCACCTTTTTCTTTTGCGTCATTTATGTCCTTCTGTACCACTTCTCTGTCAAACTGATGGAACATGATGGCTGTCTCGGAGGCATTCAGTTTACCGCGCTGATTGATGATATGTGTATATGAAAGCACTGCAACATCGATACCGTTTACATCAAATATAGAAAACCTCTCACCCTGCTTTTCCACATTTTTAGTGTAATAATGGGTGCCTACATTTGCAAATCCGTATTCGTCAAGATGTGTCTTTGTCTCCGTGATGCCCTGAGCTCCCCAATCACATGTATGGTTGTTGGCTGTTACGAGCATGTCAAATCCTGCCTTGCGTAATGCATCAAGATATACTAATGGACCATTACACTGTGGCTGTCCGTTTGCAGCGTTGACCTGGTTCTTAGTTATAGGATTGGATTCCGAGAGGAGTGTCTCAAGATTTCCGCAGACAAAGTCGGCCGTTTTAAACTGTTCTGCTACGTACTTGTATGAAGGCCAGAAATCGTACCCGCCCTTTACTTCTGATGCGTACTGCTGTCCCTTTAGACACATCAGATCTCCGGTAAACATGCAGACCGCTGTACATCCGAGCTCCTGCTCCATAGTATCATGGGCGTTTCCGGCGAGTCTCATGATGTCCCTGCTGATATGACTGAACTCCATCTGTGCGTTGTTGTAACTTACAGTGTATGCGGAATATTTGATATTTCTTGATATTTTCTTGAAGAGCAGTTCAATGTTTTCGTCGGTTCTGCGCCATATGCCATCCTTGTCACGGGTGTAACGACCCTGCTGGATGGTCTCTTTTTCGCTTTCTGCTGCATGTGTTATGGTGTATTCCGCTTTATGCCTTAGTCCGTATGTTAAATTTACCGTGATCAGAGTGAGCAGAAGGCAGACAGCAGCTGCTCTAAGGAAACCAGCTTCACTTTTGGCCTTAAAGGATATTTTTAATTGCCCCATGTTTGCCCCCAAATAAACCCCAAATATAATTAACTAAATCTATAGATTGCCAGTTCTATTTTATCAAGTCAATACATAAGTATCACTAAAACTATTTCTTTAGTATTTTAATAAACACCTTTAATAATATAACAAATAATAGTAAAAATTGCAAATAGCAAAAAAATAGCCCCATAGCGTTTCCGCTTTAGGGCACAAAAAGTGATATTTGATTATCTCTTTGTTAACGCTTGCATAACGCTAAACCATATAAATAGGTACTTTAATTAAATTTTGGGGGCTGTACGGGTGCTGCGCAACAAGACTTACGTGCACTTTCAACTGTGAATAGGATCAGCAGCATGAAACCAATAAACTTCAAAACCTTATGCCCCTGTTTCGTTTCATTTTTCATTCTTGACCTCATCTCAAATAGTTTTATCAAGCAGTTCCAACCCATAGGTCTTGACATCGCCGTTTACGGCATCAAATATCCATTCACCGACACTTCGGTCGTTTCCGATCTTGTCAAATACATTTGCAGATATGATCGTATGCTGTGTATTGTGGGTGTCTGCATCCTC